>JASHOY010000028.1 GCA_030038435.1 Acidobacteriaceae bacterium
GCCAACGGCAGCAAGCTCACCTTCAGCGATTCGAAAGGAATCACGCTGGAAGACGATTCAGGCATTGCGGCTCCGGCGCAGCAATAGGCGACCGCTGGGGCTGGTCGCGGTAGAAAATCATTGCGTGCCTGTGGTGCATCGATCGCCGCCGGCGCGAGGGAGGCTGATGCAGTGAAACCGAAATCCCATGACACGAATCTCCGAGCAAAAATCCGCTACATGGCGTTGTGGCCGGCGGTTCTGGCCTGCGCCGTCATGCTCCACGCGCAAACGCACAATGAGTCTGGCGCGCAAACCGGCCTGCAGAGCCTGATGGCGACCTTCAAATCTCCTCCCAATGACGCCAAACCCATGGTGCGCTGGTGGTGGTTCGGCCCGGCGGTCACCAAGCCCGAACTTCTGCGCGAGCTCCAGCAGATGAAGCAAGGCGGAATCGGAGGCTTCGAGATTCAGCCGGTTTATCCTCTGGCTCTCGATGATCCGCAGACTGGCTTCCACAATTTCAAGTTCCTTTCTCCGGAATTTCTCGACGACGTGCATTTTGTGGCCCAGCAGGCCCACGCGCTCGGATTGCGCGCGAATCTGACGTTGGCCAGCGGCTGGCCATATGGCGGCCCGCACACGCCTGTCACCGATGCATCCTGCGATATCAAGCTGGAAACCACACCGCTCTCCACATCCACTGATTCTGTCGCGGTTCCGTTCCTCGAACACGGCGAGTCGCTGATCGCTGTGTTCACTGCCTCCTCCGATTGGCAGGACAATTCAGATGCCCAGCCCAGGATGCTCCCATTGCCAGCCTCCGGCGCTACTCGCATCACGCTGTCCGCCAAAAGTGCCGGGGAGGGCAACGTAGTTCTCTGGTTCATCTCCAGCCGCACCGGCCAACAGGTCAAGCGGGCTGCGTACGGAGCCGAGGGCTTCGTGCTCGATCACTTGTCGCACCAGGCGGTCGCCAATCATTTGAAATACGTTGCCGACCCGGAAATTGCAGCTTTCGGAAACGATCTTCCGTACTCGGTGTTCAGCGATTCGCTGGAAGTCTTCGGCGCCGACTGGACGCCTGATCTTCCGCAGGAATTCCGCCAGATGCGCGGCTACGATTTGATCCCGCATTTGCCCGAGCTCTTTACGCATGATCCCAGCAATCAGGCCATGGAGTTTCGCCACGACTGGGGTCTCACGCTGACGCAGTTGGTCGACAAAAATTACCTCGAGCAAATCAACGCGTGGGCCCTGGCTCACCACACCCTGTTCCGTTCGCAGAGCTACGGATTTCCACCGGTATCGCTCTCCAGCAACGCGCTGGTCTCGCTCATCGAAGGGGAAGGCCCGCAGTGGCGACGCTTTTCCTTTATGCGCTGGGCGTCTTCCGCCAGCCATGTTTACGGCCACAACATCACCTCTTCCGAGACTTGGACCTGGCTGCATTCGCCGCCATTCCGCGCCACTCCGCTGGACATGAAAAACGAGGCAGACGATTTTTTTCTCGAAGGCAGCAATCAATTCATGGCTCACGGGTGGCCTTACTCGCCGCCCTCGGCCGGCGAGCCAGGCTGGAACTTCTATGCTGCCGGCGCCTTCAATGCGCATAATCCCTGGTGGATCGTGATGCCCGACGTGATGCGCTACATGCAGCGCATAAGCTGGGCGCTGCGCCAGGGCCAGCCCGATAACAACGTTGCCGTCTATCTTCCCGAAGAGGATGCGTGGGCGAATTTCCGTCCCGGTCTGGCTTCGATCACCGCATTGATGCCGCGCTGGATCACGCCTGCGTTCACGCAGGCGATTGAAGAGTCGGGCCATAACCTCGATTACATCGACGCCGCCGCCATTGCCGCGCGCGGCATTCATTATCCGGTGCTCATCCTGCCCAACGTCGACCGCATCTCGCCCGCGACCCTGAAACTGATTCAGGGATACGTGACGCATGGCGGCAAAGTAATCGCTGTCGGCCAGATTCCCAGCCAGGCTCCCGGCTACGAAAACCATGCACAACAATCGGCCGAGGTTGCCGCAGAAGCCAGGGCGCTCTTCGGAAGCGGCTCCAACGGCAATGCCCGTCTTGTGCCTGATGCGGAGGCGCTCGGAGAAGCAATCAATACGGCCATTCCGCCAGACGTGCATTTTGCCCAGCCGGAGCCGCTGGTCGGCTTCATTCATCGCAAGCTCTCGAATGCCGACATTTACTTCATTGCCAATACCAGCAACCAGCCAGTGAGTACCGAAGCGACGTTCCACGACGCGCGGCCCACCGCGGAGTGGCTCAATCCCGATACCGGCGCCGTCACTCATGCGGCGATGCACGACAGCGAGATTGAGCTCAATCTGGCGCCCTATGAGGCGCGCATTCTGCTTCTTCACGACGGAGCCGCAATTGGCGCACCCACGCTCGCGGAAGCCGGCGGCGCCGGCAACGTTCTCGTCGATCTCAGCCGGAATTGGCAGGTGCGTTTCAACAACGGCGTCGATGAAAAAATGCCTGCGCTGGCTTCATGGACCGACAACCCGAAGACGCTCTACTACTCCGGCATAGCTACCTATAACAGGACCTTCGACCTGTCCCAAAAGCCAGCCTCCGGCTTGCCGGTCCTGCTCGACTTCGGCCAGGGCACGCCCATCGAAAACCCGCCTCACCACATGGGCACGCAAGCGCTGCTCGACCCGCCCATTCACGTGGCCGCGGTGGTCTATGTGAACGGCCAACGCGCCGGTTCCCTCTGGCATCCGCCGTATAAGCTCGATGTGACTTCGCTGCTCAAGCAGGGAAGCAACACCATCGAGCTTCGCGTGGCCAACACCGCAATCAATGAGCGCGCCGGCGAGGCGTTGCCCAATTACCGCCTGCTCTGGGCGCTTTATGGACGGCGTTTCGAGCCACAGGACATGAACCATTTGAAGCCGCTGGCGTCGGGACTGCTGGGCACGGTGCAGCTTGTCGCCGGGGGAGAGCAGTAACATCGCGCCTTGCCGGAGCTGGAACGATTGGACGATCAATGTTCGGGAAATTCGCGAGGCTATTGGGCAAGGTTCGCGCGCGTCGGCATAACAAAAATGGCTCCCCAACCGCCAGGCGGTCGCGGAGCCATTTTCTTTCCCCCTCCGGTTGAAAAACCGATAGACAAGTAATACCAATGGCTCGACAAAGTCTCAATGCAACTTTATGACCACAGGGGTAAGGCGCCGGCGGCGGCTGCTTACACAAAAAGAGAAGTGCGAAGTGGAAACAGGTGTGAACCTTGGCCGGCATGGCGGGCGGAAACAATGTGCGCGAACAAGGAACGCCGCCTTTCGCGAGCTTTTGTCGAGTGTGGGTGCTTGCCCGCGCCAGGGTTGATTCGGGGTTGACCCACGCGCGCGCATCCGTTGTGGGCAGGGACGAGCGGCAGCGGCGGCCGGGCGGGCGCCCTGGAGCGTTCAGGCTGCCGCCGAAGGCCGCAACGGCACCGTTTTGGACGCCTGCGGTCGCAGCGGACGAAGCCAACCCGCCTCCATCCAGGAACTGGGAATGGAGAACTCCGACCATCCGCAGTCCAGGCACACCTGGATGTCCGGTGAAGGGGTCATGGGGGGATGACTCAGCGTACGGGGAGTGTTGCGATACAGACGTACCTCGGCCGGGATCACCGTAACGGCCGCCGACTGGCATTTGGGGCAATGCATAAAAGCACCTCAAGACAAAAATCAGAAGACACCAGCCCTGTGAGGCGCCTTCAATGTACCGATATTGGTGCAGTCGTCGCAATTACCTAAGTGTGTTAGTTGATAACTTTGGTTTGGTTGGTTATCAGGTGCCTGGCCAACTCCGGGGAGGGGGCAGGGCTGCGGAAAGGACGGGAAACTCCGACCGCGATTGGCAAGGTTCAGCAGTCGGGCCAGGTCTGAAACCGGAGGGCGCCCAAAGACAATAAGAGACTCCGGGCACCCTTGGTCGTACAGATTCAAGATCAATGGCCGCAAACCTGATGCTACGGGACGCTGGGAGACAGGAAGACAGCACAGGAAAAGCAACTGGGCAGTTACAGCGGCAATGCGGGCAAGAATATATTTTGAATCGTCGCGCGACTTTCGAAATCGTGCGGTGTCGGAAGTAGGCGAGGCTAGACAAACAGAGCTGGCGGGCATCGGGCCCGGGTTTACATTTTCGGACTTGGCGTCGATCTTGTTCCACAAGCAGGTTCCTTTACCAGGAGACTCGTTTTGAACTCAGGGGGAATCTGTGCGACTGGAACGGAGCGGGCAGAGTCAGAGATGGCGACGTTTGTTGTGCTGTGTCTTGAATTCCCGCGATGGTTCCGTGGAGGCCACGGACATCCGCAGAAAGCGATGTGTTTGAGATGATCTCTAAGATGCCGGGAAGAATCCTTTTTCCGTCAATCCTCGCACTTGCCGCTGGCTCATTGTTGATCGCGGGCTGCAGCAGCGGCGCGATGTCGTCCAATGCCTCAACCACCAGCTCCGACACGCCCACTGGAGCTTCATTTGTAATTGGAACCGATGCGCCGATGGCTGCGGTGACTTCGTTTTCCGTGCAGTTATCGGCCATTGAAGCCTTTACCACTAATGATTGCAGCGGCACCGGCGTGGAACTGATCAGCGCGCAGACCGTGGACTTTGCGCGATACAACGGCCTGCAAAGCCTGATTGACATGAACGATGTCAACGCGGGCACTTATAACTGCGTTTCCATCACGCTGGGGACGGCGACTCTAGGCTACTTGAATACGACCAATCCAGAGCCGTCGATCACGACGGAGAATGCGACGCTTTCTACCAATCAGTTGACGTATTCGCTGACCAGCCCGATGGTGGTTGCGCAGAACGGCGCGCCGGTGGGAGTTCACATCGATTTCAATTTGCGCAAGTCGATCCAGGTGGATTCGAGTGGCAACATCACCGGCGACGTGACGCCCACGTTTACGGTGAAGGCTGTCAATAATTCCGATCCTGGCGCTTATATTGACGAATTCATTGCCGCAGTCACGGGCACCGATGTGAACGCGAACAGCTTCACCATACAGGGGCCGCACGGGCGCCAATTCACAGTGAATGTGACTGGGCAAACGGAGTGGGATGGCGGCGCGACGCTGAGTACTCTTAACACCAGCAGCATTGTGCAAATCTCGGGCACGCTGGACCGGGCGGATGCAACCATCGACGCCGACGAAGTCGGCCTGATCTCGGACAAGGGGTTTTATGCTGCCGGACTGCTTACTTACGTGACGCCGTCAAGCGGAGCGGCCAGCAGCTTCGACCTGTATGTGCGCGGAACTCTACCGACAGGCACAGGGGTGAGCGACGGCAATATCGCAACTGTCGATCTCAGCGGTAGCGAGAAATACTCGATTTACTGGATGCACGGGCCGCTGGCGCAGTTCCTGTTCAATTCCAGTGGCCTGGTGCCTGGGCAGCATGTTGCCGTGGGCGGCCCGGCGACCGGCGCCGCGAATGGTTCGGCAGTTTCAGTCACTCGCGTAATGTTGCGTGATTGGGGTTTCAACGGCACGGTAGTTCCGGGCAGTGAAAATAATGGCAATGGAACCTTCCAGATGCAGGTAAATGGCTTTGCCGGAGTGCTGATTCCGCAAACGGTTACCGTGTATATCGCCGGTAACTGCCAATTCCGCGACGGGTTTACAGGCATGAGCAGCATCACCGACAGCGCCAATGTACGCGTGGTGGGACTGCTGTTGAAGGATCCGCTTTCTGGCAACTTGGTGATCGTTGGTCATTACGTGGACGAACTGGATTAATTGCGGCGGTGAAACCTCATCTATCTTGCCGGAGCGGGCGCAGCCTGCTCCGGCATTTTCTTGTGGAGCAGGTGTGACGATTGAGTCACAGCGAAAACCATTCAGTCATGTCCAGATTTCTGACAGGATGAGTCTGGTATTCGTGTAGCTTTGCAAGTGACTCGAAAATCAGGTGGCGAAGAGGATGCGGGTGGTGACGACCCGCAAGGGTGGGGCCCACCTGAGGTAAACTTTCACTGTTTTCAGGACGGTTCCCGTCTGGGCCAACAATCACGCCTCTCGCAGCGTCCCTTGGGGACGCGCTCGCCAGACTAAAACTCCTCCCAGTATCGCCCCTGCCCGTTCCTTGCACCCAAGCGAGAGTTGTCCTGGGCTATTCTCGCGTTCCACCTCCGGGGAGTGCCAAAGCGGCGAAGGGCTATTCTGGAGGCAACGGGCCCGGTTCTTCGCGCAGCCTGACTGCCTCGGTAGGTGGTGATTTGGATCACCGTATACTGATCTATAAGGCCTTAAGGTATTCATTGGAATGTATCTCCTTTGGCTCAGAGTGGCGGCGGTTCTCTATGCAGCGGCAAGCGTTGCGGTTTTTCCCGCTGTTCTTTATGACCGCGAGCGCTGGCGAAACATCTGTGTTCATATGGGCGGGATAGGGCTGTTTTTCCACTTTGTTTCGGCGGTGGAGATGCTGGCCCTGGCGCACCGCTGGGTACCGGTACACGTGCGGGAAGTTGAGTCGCTGCTGGGGCTGGCGGTGGTGGCGCTGTTTTTCCTGGTGTGGTGGCTTTACGATGCCATCTCGCTGGGAATCTTCGCGTTGCCAGCGGCCTTCTTTCTGGTGCTGGTGCCCGCGCTGGGGCCGGGCGGGTACACGTTTCCGTCGCAGCATGTGCGGACAAGCTGGCTGATTGCGCATATTGCGGCGCTGATGGTGGCGTATGTGGCGCTGACTTTCAGCGTACTGGCTTCAGTCCTTTACCTGGTGCAGGAGCGGCGGCTGAAGTCGAAGCTCAAGGCGGGACAGGATTCGTGGTGGATGCCGCTGGAGTGGCTGCCGCCGCTGGATACCCTGGAGCGGATTGCGCACGCCACGCTGGAGTTCGGCTTTCCGTGCATGACAGTAGGGCTGATCATCGGCGCGGTGCTGGTGCAGGAGACTTCGCTCGGCGCTTCATATTTCCTGGACCCTAAAGTGATTCTTTCCTTCATCTGCTGGGGGTTCTACGTGCTGCTGCTGCTGGTGCGGCGCAGTGCGGGTTTGCGGGGGCGCAAGGCCGCATATCTTTCCAGCGCGGTGATGGTGGTGATGATTGTGGTGTACGCGGCGAATATGGTCAGCCGGGTACACAAGTTCGGAGGCCCATGAGAGAGACTGCGCCCAATTTGGTGAGCAATCTCGTGCTTGTGGGAGTGAACCACAAGACCGCGCCGATCGATCTGCGGGAAAAAGTGGCCATTGGCCGCGACGAGCTGGCAGAGGCGACGCAGGCGCTGGCGACCATGCCTGGAGTGCTGGAGTGCATGATCGTGTCGACCTGCAACCGCGTGGAGCTGCTGGCCGCGGTGGATGGGGAAGCGGTCGATCCGGCGGAGTTTTTGTTTGCGCAGTTTGCGGTGGACCCGGAGCTGCTGCGGCCGCATTTGTATGAGCATCGCGGACAGGAAGCGGTGCGGCATCTGTTCCGCGTGGCTTCGAGTCTGGATTCGATGGTGGTGGGCGAGCCGCAGATTCTGGGGCAGGTGAA
>JASHOY010000201.1 GCA_030038435.1 Acidobacteriaceae bacterium
GGCAACCGCTGCCGGCGGAGGTCTCCCTCTGATCCCTTCGCGAGGGGGAGAAATGTGGTCCACTATCCCATGCCGGTCGCTGGCGAAGAGATTGCTGCCGGCGACGATCTTGCTGGCTCTCGCCGGCCACCCGGCTGCACTCTTCGCACAACAATCGGGGGCGGATAAAGTCGCGATTCCATCGTCGCGATCCGCTGCGAATCAGGAAATCAAGTTGAGCCAGGAAGGTATTGGTGACGCGCGTCTGGCGGAACATCGTTACCAGGAAGCGATCGAGGCGTACCAGAAATCGCCGAACCGCTCGGCCGATGTGTGGGACAAGATGGGCATCGCTTACCAGCTGCTTTTTGACATGAAAGATGCCGCGCGGTGCTACCGGCAGTCCCTGCGGCTGGATCCTCAGAACGCTCATGCATTGAATAATCTGGCCACGGTCTACGACTCGATGAATAACCATCGCAAGGCCGAGCAACTGTATAGGAAGGCGATGAAGCTCGATCCGAATTCGGCGGTAGTGGCGCTGGATCTGGGCACGAATCTGATGGTCCAGAACAAGTATGACCGGGGCCTCGAAATGTATCAGCGCGCTCTGAAAATTGATCCCAAAGTGCTAGAAGAGCGCGACCACCCGGTGATGCTCAACCCCATGACGGCCGAGCAGAGCGGGGCGGTTAATTATTACAAAGCAAAAGGGTTCGCGCAGATAGGGATGACCGAAAACGCAATCAGGTACCTGCGCCGGGCGCTGAATGAAGGATTTACGACTCCGGAGCGGATTGCCGCCGACAGCAGCTTCAGCCAGCTTGAGACGAATCCAGCGTTTCAAAAGCTGATGGCTGAACGGGCGGGACAGAAATCTCCACGACCGAATGGAGACTAGGACGACGCAAGGCATTTCGTTCCCGATTTCCACCAGGCAAAACCAGCCCGTCACATCGTAGTTCCGGGGAAGTCATGTAGAGTCAGGGGAGCGACGGCCGCTCCCCAGGCGCGCCGCACAGACGACTGTCAGGTCGGGCCGTTGCCGGGGATCTATGGACGCCTGCTTGTCCGACTGCGTTTGGTTCCGTTGCCAACCCTCTCCATTTCCTTTTCCATTCCCAATCGGCTTCGATGGTGAGCACAGTCGCCGTGTGCGCAGGCACGGCGTAACGCGTATGGGCGGTCGAGGAGAGATCTGAATGGCCGGCACGGTGACGATTACACACCCTCTTCCCAGGCAGAGCACATTTCCTGATCGCAAGGCGCAGCGCTCGCATCGCCGCTCGGGGGCGTTGCTGTTCCTGCTCGCTCTGGTCGCAGGCATCGACTACATCGCGATTGAAATCCGCGGGGATATGCAAGACGTGCCGCAGCGCGGCGCATGGCCGCTTCTGCTGCTGGGATTGGCCATGATGATCGCCCTTGGCTTCGAGTTTGTCAACGGTTTCCACGACACCGCCAACGCCGTGGCCACGGTGATCTACACGCATTCGCTGCAGCCCGAGGTGGCCGTGGTGTGGTCGGGACTTTGCAACCTGGCTGGAGTGCTGGCATCGACAGGCACAGTGGCCTTTGCGGTGGTCATGCTGCTGCCGGTGGAGCTGATTTTGAAGGTAAGCACCGGCGGCGGCTACGCCATGGTCTTCGCCCTGCTGATTGCGGCCATCCTGTGGAACCTGGGCGCGTGGTGGTTCGGGCTGCCGGCTTCAAGCTCGCACACCGTGGTGAGGTCGACTATCGGAGTGGGCCTGGCGAACCAGATCCTGAACTGGCGCAGCGTCGCCTCAGGCGTGGACTGGACCCAGGCGACCAAGGTCCTGGAGGTGCTGCTGGTTTCGCCGCTGATCGGGTTTGTCTGCGCCGGACTCCTGATCTGGGTGTCGAAGCGGCGGGTGCGCACGCCATCGCTTTATGAGGCCCCGAAGAACCACGAGCCGCCGCTGTGGCCGGTCCGGCTGCTGCTGGTGCTGACCTGCACCGGCGTGAGCTTCTGTCGCGGATCGAATGACGGGCAGAAAGGCATGGGGCTCATTGTGCTGATCCTCATCGGGACATTCCCCACCGCCTATGTGCTGAACCATGCGCTGACTCCGTCGGATATGCAGGCCTTTGTCACTGCTTCAGAACAGGCGGTGACGGTGCTCGATGCGCACGCCGCCAACGGGAATACGCTGCTTACGGGCGCAAGGGCGGAAGCGATGCGCTATATGCGCACCGGCCAGATGCGGCCGGAAACCTTGCCGGCGCTGCGCAGCCTGGTGAGCAGCGTGAGCGATGAAGTCGCCGTCTACAGATCCTTTCAGGCGATTCCCGAGCAGGACCAGACGAAATTGCGCAACGACATGTATGTGGCCGGCGAAGCGCTGCGCAGGATGCTGAAGAGCGGCCAGCCGGCATTGAGCGCGCAGGAGAGCACAAAGCTGCGCCAGCACGACGGCATGCTGGATAGGTCGACCAAGTTCATTCCCGACTGGGTGAAAGTGGCCGTGGCGCTGGCGCTGGGACTGGGCACGATGATCGGCTGGAAGCGCGTGGTGGTGACCATTGGCGAGCGCATCGGCAAGGAGCACCTGACCTATGCACAGGGCGCCAGCGCGCAACTGGTGGCGATGGGCACGATCTTCGCCGCCGATGCGTGGGGATTGCCGGTCTCGACCACCCATATCCTAAGCACCGGGGTGGCGGGAACCATGGCCGCCAATGGCAGCGGGCTGCACCTGGGAACGGTGCGGAACATCGCGGCGGGATGGGTATTCACGCTACCCGCGGCGGCGCTGCTTTCCGGGTTGCTCTATTGCCTGTTTCGGTGCTTTGCCTGAAGCGCCACGCCGGTGGTGAGATAAGGCCCACGGCAGGCGGCTTCGCAGACCGGGATTCCCATCGGATATGCAGGGTTTGCGCCGCTTCTTACACAGGCAGGCCGGCGCCTGCTTCCGGTACCATACTTGAGGCGCCTTTCTGTTTCCAAGCGGCGCCTTACTTGAAGAATGAGTCTTAAAGCAAAATTGGAAGCCGTTATTTACGCCGCCGAAGAGCCGGTTACGCTGGCTCAGCTCGCGCTTTTGTTCACTGCGGACGCGCTGGAGTGGAAGGCTGAACAGGACGCCGCCGCTGCCAAGGCCGCGGAGGCTGCGGTTACCTCTGCAGGGGGCGAAACCAGGCCACTGATTGACGACGCTCTCGAATACCTGGAATTGGACGGGAACACGGCAGAGGCCGAAACCACGGCCGCGCTGGAAGGCGAGCAGGCCGCCCCCGCGGCGGCTGCTGCGCCGGAGGCAGAGACGAGCGCGGAGGCCGCGGCTGAAGGTGCGGTGGGCTTCGAAGACGCGCAGGCGGGCGACGCGACTGCGCTGGAGAACGGCATGACCGCTGCAGCCGGCGAAGAAGTGTCGAATGCCCGGGGAGGCGCGGAGACCAGCGCGGCGGCTGCGCCGGTTGAGGCCGCGGACGCCGAATCAGAATTGAAGCGCGAAGCAAAACAGCGCGACCGCGATGTGCGCACTGTGCTTCGCACGCTGCTGGACGAGCTGATTGAGGACTATGACACCGGCAATCGGGGCATCGAAATTCGCGAGGTGGCAGGCGGATATCGCATGGCCACCAAGCCCGAGTGCCATGATGCTGTGCGTGGGTTTGTGAAAAGCCTCAAACCGCCGCTGAAGCTGTCGTTGCCGGCGCTGGAGACCCTGGCGGTGATCGCCTACAAACAGCCGGTGACCGCACCCGAGGTCAATGAGATTCGCGGTGTGGACTCGTCAGGTGTCTTCGGATCGCTGCTGAGCCGCAAACTGATTGCGACAGCCGGGCGCAAGCAGGTGGTAGGCCGCCCAATTCTTTACAAAACCACGCGCGAGTTTTTGCTGCGTTTTGGGCTGAAGGACGTTTCCGAACTGCCGTCGATGGAGGAGTTTGAAAAGCTGGCCGCCAGCGAATTGGAAGAACCCGAGGCGCAGGCGGAGAGCGAAGCCGGCGCGGTGCAGGGCCCCGAACTCGACGAAGCAGCCAGCGAAGAGCCTGAAACCGCAGGCGAGGCATCCAACCCCGTTGAGCCGGTAGCGGAAAATCTGGGAGCCGGCGCAAACGAAACTGCGGCGTCACCAGCGGAGCGGGGCGATGCTGACGTCGCCGAGCCGGACAAAGCGGCGGCGCCATCGATGGGCGAACCGCCAATTGCCGAGGCCGGCGAGACGGAAGCGGCCGAACCGGCGGAAACCGAGCGTCTTTCCCATGACTGACGATCTACAGCCTGAACCATCTGAAAAAGCCTCCAAGGCGAAGCCGACGCGGACCAGGAAGCATGCCGCTGGCGCCGCGGCGAACGAGGCGGAAGCGAAGGCCGGGACTTCCGGCAAAAGAGCGCCCAAGTCCGCCTCAAAAGCCCCCAAAACCGCCTCCGCCGCCAAGGCTCCGCCGAAGAAGAAGGCTGCGGCCAGACGCAAAGCCGTTACGGAAACTGACGCCGCGCCAGCCGCTGCGCGATTTGAAGATCCCATCGGCGATACCACCGACGGCGAGGCGTGGACGTATACCGGCGAGGAACTGGAGACGGAAGCTGCGAGCCAGACCGAGGCCTACCGTGCCGGGATTTCCGTGGATGCGGTTGACGGAACCCTCGAGTCGAGCGGACAAGCACCTCAAGGCGAAACGCAAGAGAAACCAGAAGCCGCGCCGGCAAAAATTGCCGAAGAGATCGCGGAGGCTTGCGCCCGGGAGGACGCGACCGAAGCTCGTCCTCAGGCAAAGCTGGAGCGGCTGCAAAAGATTCTTTCCCAGGCGGGCATTGCCAGCCGGCGGCGCGCCGAGGAGATGATCGTCGCCGGCCGGGTGATTGTAAACGGCCAGGTGGTGACGGCGCTGGGCTCCAAAGCCGATCCCGAGCACGACCACATCCGCGTGGACGGCAAGCTGCTGCACGGCGCCGAGCGGCACCGCTATTTTCTCTTGAACAAGCCCAAAGGCTACGTGACCACGGTGAGCGATCCGGAAGGCCGGCCCACGGTGATGGATTTTGTGCGCAAGCTGGGCGAGAGGGTCTATCCGGTGGGCCGGCTCGATTTCCAGAGCGAGGGTCTGCTGCTGATGACCAACGATGGTGCGCTGGCAAATCAACTGACGCGGGCGGCCTCGGGAGTGGAAAAAACCTACCTGGTGAAAGTGGCAGGGCAGCCCGACGAAGAGGATCTGGAAAGACTGCGCACGGGGGTGATGATTGAGCGCGGCGGTCCTGCCTCGTCGGGATTGTATGGCGCCGGCGGCAGAGTGCGCACCGCTCCGGCGCGGATACGCCAGATCCGTTCGGGCGAGAATCCCTGGTACGAAGTGGTGCTCACCGAAGGGCGCAATCGCGAATTGCGCAAGATGTTCAGCGCCGTGGGGCACTATGTGGAGAAGATTCGCCGCGTGGGCTACGGGCCGCTGCTGCTCGATGTGGAACCCGGCACACTGCGCGAGCTGACTCCAGAAGAGGTCGAAGCGCTGCGCCTGGCCGCAGAAGGCAAGCTGAGGCCGCGGCGGATCAAGGTCGAGACCATGCTGCCGAAAGATGCAGGACGCACCGCGGAGGCTCAGTCGGCCAGGCCTTATGCGAAACGCGGGCCTGGCAAGGGTGCGCAAAAGGAGCTTCAGCGGCGTTTGCCGGAGCGGCGTCCGGAGAAGCAATTTCGCGGTCGTCTGCCGGAGCCGAGAACGGAAAAGGAATTCCGGCCGCGTTTTGAACAGCAGGGTGAGCGAAAGGATTTTCGGCGGCGCGGCGGGGAACGAGGCGGAGACAGGGAATTTCGTCCCCGCGATGAACAGCGCGGCCGGCCACAGGCAAGGCCGGCGCGGGAATTCCGCGGCGAACGGCGCGACTGGAAGGAACGTCCGCGCACAGAACGGCCGGCGCGGTATAAGCCCGGGGAGGCGCGCAGGGAATTCGAGCCACGACGCCCGGAACGAAGCAGCGAAGCGGCAAAACATGATTTCGGCAGACGCCCGGCAAAGAGCTGGCGCGAAGGGCAAAAACCGCCTCGGACCGAAGGCCTCGGCCGGGAAGACCGCGCCCATGGCAGGCCGGGAGCGGCCGCGAAGTTCCCGGGCCGGGCCGGTGGTGGGGGCGGTCAAGGCAGCAATCGCGGCGCCGACCGGTCCAAGGGGCCCGGCAGGCCGGGTGGTTTTCACTCCGGCCCAAGGCGTGGCGGAGCAGGTGGCGGAGGAAGACGGCGCGGCTGAAGGCTCTTTCGTGTTGCAGAAAGCCAGGTTCTCGACTGACCATTCCGCCTGAGCCGCGGGACTCAGTTTGCTGAAACGTCGGCTTCGGCGCGGCTTTGGCTTGGCTCGAGCCTTGCATCGGGATTCACCAGCAGCCACGCCAGTCCTCCCAGCACGGCCAGCGCGGCTGCGGTCATGAACGAAGAGATCCAGCCAAAGTGCGCGGCGATCAGCGGCGTCACCGAAGCAGTGAACGCGCCGCCGATCTGGCATCCCATATTCATTGCCCCTGACGCCGGCCCGGTGTATTGGCCGGCAAAATCCGCGGTCACCGACCAGTAGCAACTCTGCGAGAGATAGAGCGCGCCCGCGCCGCCGGCCAGCACCAGGCTCGCCGTCACCGCGCTGTGCGCGCTCGCGCCCGCGGCCAGCAGCGCCGCGGTAAGCAGCAGTGCGAAGCAGGGCAGATACGAGCGTCCCGCGCGCTCGCTTACATGCCTCGCAAGCCAATCACTGGCCGCGCCGCCCATTAGGCAGCCGGCGCTCATGGCCATGAAGGGAGCCATCGAATACCAGGCGCTGGTCCGCAGACTGAGACCTCGTACCTGGGAAAGATAAATATAGAACCAACTGAAGAAGATCCACGAGACATAGCCGTAAGTGAAATAGCTTCCGGTGATGGCCAGGATGTTTTTGCTGGTCAGGATTCTGCGCCACGGCGTCTTCTTCTTCGCCGCAGCGCCCTGCACCGGATCGAGGTCGCGTTTCGCGTCGCCGCGGCCGCCGGCGATGTGCTTCAGCTCTGCAACTCCAACCCAGGGATGCTCTTCCGGCGTGTTGCGCGCGGCCCAATGCCACACCAGACCGGCCAGCACGCCCAATACCGCGCAGAACCAGAAGGAAAGATGCCAGCCATAGCGCAGGATGATCGCGGTCAACAGCGGCGGAGCCAGCGCCGATCCCAGGCCCACGCCGCCGAAGATGATGCCGTTGGAGCGGCCGCGCTCGGCGATCGGAATCCAGCGCTCCTCGAACTGATTTGCCGCCGGAAACATCACCGCCTCGCCCGCGCCCAGCGCAATGCGGATGAGAATCAGCATCAACAATGCCGCCGGCGCTCCCGCGGGTGCAGCCGCGGTGAGCGCCGTGAAGACGCCCCACCAGAGCACGCCAAACGTCAGCACCCTGCGCGGCCCGAATCGCCGCGCCAGCACGCCGCCGGGAATCTGGAACGATGCGTAGCCGATGAGGAACGCGCTGAAGACCCAGCCCAGGTGAGTATCGTTGATGTGATACTCGCGGCCCATTTCGATTCCGGCAATGGAAATGTTGGTGCGGTCCATGAAGGCGATGGCGCCCATCACCATCAGCCAGATCACCAGCAGGTAGCGTACCGGCGGTCTGCCCCGTCGCGCCTTGGTGGGTCCCAAATCCATCTCGCTCGCGCTGCTCCTCCCGCGCATTGGTGTTGCGCCCGGCACTGTCTCTGGCGCACTGCGCATGCATTCCGCTCTTCCGGTCTATTGACCTATTCAAGGTACACTTCGCATCCTGATTCCGTGAACTCCTGCGCTTGGGTATTGATATGCGTCGCCTCGCGCCGCGCTACAATGCAAAAGGAAAGTTAAGAACGAGAATCCCGCCGGACCCGATTCGCTCGCAAGCACCGAGACTGCCTGATGAGCTCTTCCCCCAGAATTTCCGACAACCTGCGCGGCTGGCCGCGTCCACGCAAATCTAGATTCGCGCCGATCGCCGCCCTCAACGTGGCGGCACTTCTCGCCTCGGCCTGCGTGCTTGTCGCCGGTTGCGGAACCACCCTCCAGCACGGCGTCCCACTCACTCAGCCTCCGCCCTCGACTGCGCCTCCAACTGCAACGCAGAGCGGATCGGTCACCATCACACCGCAATATATTGCACTCGGCGAGAAGCAGAAATTTCAATTTGCGGCTACATCCTCGGGCGGAACTATCGAATGGCTCGTCAATGGCGTGCGTGGCGGCGATGCCAGCGTGGGCACGATCAGCGCCGCGGGAAGCTATACCGCGCCGGCCTTCGTGGTGAACAGCGAAAACGTGGTCATCACTGCCGAGCTGGCGGGCTCGCCGACGCAGAATTACGCTACTTCGGTGGTGTCGATCATCGCTCCCGGCTATTTGGCCTGCCCCAGCCAGACCAATAATCCGCAGGTCGCGCAGTATACCGTTTATCTCCCGGCACCTGGAAAGGCCTATGTGGAGTTCGGTACCACCACCAGCTATGACCGCGATACCTGGAGCGTCCCCACTCCTTCACCCAACGGCGGCCAGATCCAGCTTTATGTTGCCGGCATGCTAGGCCAGACGCTTTATCACATGCGTGGACAGATCGTGCTCAATGACGGCGCCACATTCACAGATGCCGATCAGACCTGCAAAACGGGCACCCCCCCGGTTACCTCGCCGGTGCAGATTTCCACTCCGTCCGGAGCCACGCCGCAGCCCGGCATCGAGCTCTGGAATACCGTGCTGCCGTCGGGCGATTCTCAGGCCTTCGCCACAGATCTCCAAGGCAACGTGATCTGGACATACACCTACGTACACCCATCCATCGATCTGATCCAGGGCGTTCAATTGCTGCCTAACGGCAACATGCTCATGCTCATCTCCTATCTATCTTCGATCACACTCAACAGCACCAAGGGGGTGATTGACGAGGTACGAGAGATCGATCTGGCCGGCAACACCGTTCGCAGCTTTACCGTCGACCAGCTCAACCAGGCGTTGGCTGCATCGAACCTGCGGGACGCCGAGGGCAATCTTTACAAGCTGCGCGGTTTTCATCACGATGTGCTGGCGCTGCCCAACGGCCACTGGGTCATCCTGGCGGATTACGTCAAAAACTACACCAACCTGCCCGGCCGCCCCGGAACCACGCCGGTGCTGGGCGATGCCATCGTCGATGTCGACCAGAATCTGAACCCGGACTGGGTTTGGAACGCCTTCGATCACCTGGACATAAACCGCCATCCCATGAATTTCCCCGACTGGACGCATGGCAATGATCTGCTCTACTCCAGCGACGATCACAACCTGCTGCTCTCCATGCGCCACCAGAACTGGATCATCAAGATCAATTTCCTTGACGGCCTGGGCTCGGGAGACGTGATGTGGCGACTGGGCGAGGGCGGCGACTTCAGACTGGTGGGCGGCGTCGATCCCACCGATTGGTTTTATGCCCAGCATGGCTTGAATTACTTCTCTCAAAACACTACTGGCATCTTCCGCATCGGCATGATGGATAACGGCAACGATCGCATCTTTCCCTCCGGCCAGGTAATGTGTCAGCCCGACCAGCCCACCACGGCAAACTGTTACTCCACGCTGCCAATTTACGAGGTGAACGAGGAGAACATGACGGCCACGCTGATTACGCATTACGTCCCCCCGCCCAGCTATTTCAGTTTTTTCGGCGGCAACGCCGACTTGCTCTCCAACAGGGACATCGAAGTTGATTTCTGCGCGCCCCTCTCCGGCGCCATTGTTCAGGAGTTCACTCCTGACGCGAGCCAGCTGGTGTGGCAGGGTACTACTCCCAACGCCGACCAGTTCCATGCGTATCGCTTGCCCAGTCTCTATCCCGGCGTGCAGTGGTGACGCCGGGTCCCTGTCCCGCCACCAGTTCGACCGGGCAGGGCTCCATTACAATCACAGCAAAGCTGCTAGGCTCTTCCCCTGCATGACGACCCCAAATCAATCTCTGTCTCATCCCCATGCCGCACTTCCCGAAAAGGGCGACGGTTCGCTTATCTCCAGCCACAGGCTCATCGAGATCTATGCGGCCATGCTCAGGTGCCGCATACTGCGCGAGCGCCTTCGCTCGCTGCCTGGGGCGGCGAAACTCCGCTCGCTCGCGCCAGGCTCCGAAGCCGTTGCTGCTTCTTCAATGATCGGCCTCTTGTCTGACGACCTGGTCAGTTCCCGGCAACCCCATCTTTTTGCGGCATTGCTCAGAAGCGTGCCGCTGGCGAGCCTTGTGCAACCGTTGGTCAAGCTTCCTTCTCGAGGCCTTGCGGGCATCAACCGGCAAGTCTTCTCGGCCTGCGGCGTGCTCGATACATCGCTGACCGGTGTCGCTCTCGGCAACTTCGCCGCGGGCACCGCATTCGCCAACAAGCTGGGCGGACGCGGCCAGGTCACTGTGGTCTTTCTGGACGACAATGAGACCGAAAAGTCCTGGGGTAACGTCTTCGCCTTGGCGCTGGCTAACAGCCTGCCCATAATTTTCATCCGGCAGGCCGCGGTGGCGCTCCCTCAATCCGTTCGCTCAGGCCGCGGTAAAGCAAAGACGCGCCCGGCAAAAGTCTTTCCGCAAAAACTGCCTGTCATTCCCGTCGACTGTCGTGACGCGGTCGCCGTGTACCGAGTCGCGCACGAAGCGATTGCCCACGCGCGAAGAGGAAGCGGACCTACTCTCATCGACTGCGTACCGCTGCGCCTGGCTGGTGAGCGCAGACAAGATTCCGACTGCATCGCCAGGATGGAACGCTATCTCGAGGCGAAACAATTGCGTCCGGAACGGATCAAAAATACGGTGGTCCGAAAATTTACGCGGGCTCTCGATGCCGCCGTCGCCGCAGCCGGCACAAGGCGCAAGCCGCCGGGGAAATAAAACGTTCCAAGAGCCCCGATCCTTACCATCCATTCCCTCTGCGCCCGCTGAGGTAATTGTGGCAGGGAGGCGCGCGTGCCGATGATAAAGTTGAGCTTATGAACGCAACCGGTCGTACGGCGATTCCCCCTCGCTATTTGTGCGCGATCGCATTCATCGCCCTTAGCTCAATCTGTGCCAATTCGTCAGCCGCCGAGCCGCCCTCAACACCTCCGGCGGCATCCGCTTCACAGTCGGCGCCCTCCAGCGTTTGCGAGCCCTCAAGCCTCGGGTCGCCCTATATACCCGTCGACAGCTGGGTCTACCCGGCTGTCTATCGCCTCTTCTCGCTCGGCTTCCTCGATCACGTCTTCCTGGGCATGCGCCCCTGGACGCGAGCCAGCCTGGGGCACATGCTCGAGAACGCGGATGCCAAGATCGAAGATGCCAAGGACGGCTCTGCGAGGGAACAGGCACAAGAGATTTACGCCGCTCTTATGCACGAACTCGCCCCAGACCTGCAGGGGCCCTGCGGCGCTCTTCATGGTGAAGCACGTATCTCGTCCACTTACACCATCTTCCGCGGCATCAGCGGCACGCCTCTCGACGACAGCTACCACTTGGGCCAAACCATCGTCAACGACTATGGCCGCCCTTTCGAAAATGGCTTCAATGACTTCAGCGGCGTGAGCGGCTATGCGACCGCGGGGCGTTTCGCCTTGTACGTGCGCGGCGAGTTCCAGCATGCCCCTTCGGCCGCGGGGTACACTGACGCGGTTGCGCAGGCGTTATCGCAGGGCATCCAGGGTACTGGCTTTACGGGCGATAATATACCGTTTATCAATCCGGCCACCAACCTTCCTTATTCTCAGCCCACCATCCCGCTCGGCCCCATCGCATCGCAAAGCGACGGCCGGTTCCTCGAAGCTTACGCTTCTTTTCAAATCCTGAACCACGTCTTCTCGCTTGGCAAGCAGGACGAGTGGCTCGGTCCCGCGGAAGGCGGCTCCTTTGCCTTCTCGAATAATGCGCAGAATTTCTACTCGTTCCAGATCAACCGCATCGAGCCACTGTGGATCCCTCTTCTTTCGCGATTGACCGGACCCTTCCGCTATGACTTCATCATCGGCGGATTGCGCGGGCACACCTTTGTGCCCAATCCGCTCTTCACCGGCAACACGGCAACCCAGCCCAACGTGATCAATCCCGGCGACCCCTGGGTGCACGTCGAAAAGGTCAGCTTCAAGCCCACCAAGAACGTCGAATTCGGCTTCTCGCGCACCGATATCTGGGGTGGCCAAGGCCACGGACCCATCACCGTCCATACTTTTCTGAAGAGCTTTTTCAGCTTTGCATCGCCCACCGAACAGGTAAAATTCGGACGCGACGATCCCGGCGCGCGCTTTGGCAACTTCGACTTCACTTATCGTCTCCCTTACGCTCGCAACTGGCTCACCCTCTATGCCGACGGGGAAGTGCATGACGACCTTTCGCCCATCGACGCGCCGGCGCGTGCGGGATGGCGGCCGGGTCTGTTTCTTTCCCAGGTTCCCGGCTTGCCCAGGCTCAGCCTGCGCGCGGAGGCCGTCTGGACCGACCCGCCTGTATCGCGAAGTGTGGGCGGCCAGTTCATGTACTACGAAACCATCCAGAAGCAGGGCTATACCAATCAGGGCCAGATCTTCGGCGATTGGATCGGCCGCGAAGCCAAGGGCGGACAGGCCTGGGCCACCTGGCACCTCAGCGGCGACGAATGGATTCAGGCCGGCTGGCGCCGTCAGAAAACCCCCAAGGACTTCATCCCCGATGGCACCACGCTCGACGATTTCAATGCGCAGGTGGTCAAGCGCATCGGCCCGAACTTTGCCATCGACGGGAAATTCAAATTCGAAACCTGGAAGATTCCCTTCGATCTTCCCGGACAGCAGGATGTCACTGCGACCACCATCGGCCTTATCTGGTACCCGCAGCGCAAAGTGAATTTTTGAGAGACTCGAGTCAGCGCCACGAAACTCTATCTTCTGTCTCCGAATGCGCGGGCCCCTTTTCCTGCTGCCCGCGTATTTCACTTGGCCCTGGGATGCGTGCGGTCGTAGACCTCCGTCAACTGCGCCGCGGTCAGTTGCGTATAGCGCTGCGTGGTGGAGAGCCGCTCGTGTCCCAGCAGCTCCTGGATAGCGCGCAGGTCCGCGCCTTCTTCCAGCAGGTGGGTGCCGAATGCATGCCGCAATGTGTGCGGGTGCACATCGCCTGAGAGTCCGCGCAAAATCGCGATGCGCTTCACAATGCGCCCCACACTGCGCGTGGTCAGGCGAGCCTGGCCGCCGCGGGCGCCGCTTTTGCCCAGCCCGCGCAGCCGCAGATTGATAAACAGCGCCGGCGTGGCAACTCCCTTCCCTTCGCTTGCCGCCGCCAGCAGCGCCGAGCGCTCCGTCAGGTATGCGCGGAGTGCATCTGCCGCCGCATCTCCGAGCGGCACATAGCGCTGCTTCTGTCCCTTACCGCGCACCAGCACCGCATCGTTAGCCCAGTGAATATCGTCCACGTCGAGGCTGGTCAGCTCGGCGTTGCGAATCCCACAGCCGTAAAGCATTTCCAGGATGGCGCGATCACGAACCGGCCAGCTCGCCACATCCACGTCTACCGAATCGACCACACGGTTCATCTGCTCGATGGACGGTACCCGCGGCAGGTGCCTGGGCAGCTTCGGCGTGGCCACCAAGGCAGCCGCGTTCCGCTCCAGGCGTCCATTGCTCGCCAGCCATTTGAACCAGCTTCGGATCGCGGCCAGCGCCCGCGCCGCCGACGCCTTTGACAAGCCCCGTTCGTAAAGCGTGCTCAGGTAGGCGCGAATGTCGGTGTGTTCAATGCTCGCCGCCTCCGCTGGCGCGCATTTCTCCGTGGCCCATGCCGCGAAATTGCGCAGTTCGCGCTCGTACGCCCGCAGCGTGTGCGCTGAAGCGCGCCGCTCGTTGGCCAGCATGTGCAGGTAGCCCGCGACCAGAGTGTCCAGCGAAGCGGCTGCCGCCCCTTGTTCTGCGGCGCTCATGCCGTCTCCCCGTTTTCCGGCTCGGGATCAGCGAGCGGAGGCTGCGGACCGCGCTTCTTCGCCTTGCCGCCGGAAATGACCGTCAGCCCCGGGGCTGCATGGTTGCCAGGGGATCTGCGAAAAGATTGCTGCACGCCGAAGCCGCCCTCTGAATCCGCGCCTGGCGACTCGACCACCCTGCGCCTGGCCCGCGGGTGATGCTCTCGGTGCACCTTCTGCAGCCGCCCCAGCGCCAGGTGGGTATATACCTGCGTCGTGGAAATGTCTGCGTGCCCCAGCATTACCTGCACGCTGCGCAGATCGGCGCCATGCTCCACCATGTGCGTGGCGCAACTATGCCGCAACATGTGCGGGCTTGCGCTGCCCGCCATCCTCACCAGGTGCCACACCCACTGCCGGGTCAGGGGCATTCCCCGCAGGGAAAGAAACAGCCGCGTCTGTCCCTGGCCTGCGCGATCCTGCCGCGCTGCTGCCGTCTTCTTCCGCGGCTCTATGCGCTCGAGATGCGGTCGCCCCTCGCGCAAATAGGCCTGCACTGCTTCCATCGCCGTACGGCCCAGCGGCACAATGCGTTCCTTGTCCCCCTTGCCGCACACATGCACCCGGCCGGCGTCCATGACCAGATCGCCTGTCGAGAGCGCCGTCACTTCCGAAACCCGAAGGCCCGCTCCATAGAGCAATTCCAGGATGGCCCGATCGCGCAGCGCTGTCGCCTGTGCCTGCGGATGCGAAGCCGCCAGCCCCGCACGTTCCAGCATTTCCATCACTTCCGGCTCCGCCAGCGATTTGGGCAACACCCTCCAGGCCTTCGGCGACTCAACATTGATAGTTGGATCACGATGGATGCGCCGGTCCAAAAGCAGCCATTTGTAGAATCCCCGCAGACAACTCAGTTTTCGCGCCACCGACCGCGAATCGATGCCGTGGGTACGCAAATGCTCCAGAAATGCGCTGACGTCGTCTCCTGCCGCTGCCGCCAGCACCACGTTCCGGCCCTCCAAAAATTCGGCAAACGTCTTCAGGTCTCCGTCGTACGCCTCGCAGCTCAACGGGCGTAATCCCTTTTCGACGCGCAGATACGCCTGGTATTCCCTAAGCAGTTCGAGATTGCGCGCCCCATCCACACACCCGATTATCCCCGCCCTGCCCCTACTTCCGGCGCTGCTGTGCCCCCTGCCGTACCTGGTTCATCAACGCATCAAAGTGGTCACCCCTCCGGCAGTGGCGGCAACCGTTGAAGTCACATCTATCTGCTTCATTCTGTTGCGCGTGCAAAACCACGCGCTTTCGGGGAAAATAGAAGTGAATGAGTATCTCGATCAGGACTGAAGAGCACCCCATCGAGGAGCAGGCTGAAGCTCGCCATTGGAGCGCCGAGGAGTTTGAACGCCTGGCGCTGGACAGCGCATCTCAGGTTGCGGTGTTCGATTGCGACGGAACCCTCTGGGGCGGCGATGCAGGCTATGGTTTCATGGCCTGGTCGCTCGAGGAAGGGCTGGTCTCCCGTTCAACAACCGACTGGATCGACACCCGTTACCGCGCTTATCGCGCCGGCCAGGTGAGTGAGGTGGAAATCTGCGGCGAGATGGTGCAGATGTATGCCGGCCTTCACGACCGGGAGCTGCGCAAAGCTGCGTCGCGCTTCTTTAACGAACTCATTCGTCCCCGCATCTTCGCAGAAATGGTGAATCTCACCGCCCAGCTTCGCAGCCGCGGCGTCGAACTCTGGGCAGTCAGTTCCACCAACCGCTGGGTCATCTCCGAGGGTGTCCACGACTTTGGCATCCCCGAGGAGCGCATTCTCGCCGCCGAGGTTCGCGTGGATAACGGCATCATCACCAGCGAGCTGGTCGATGTGCCCACCGGCCCGGGCAAAGCGGTCGCACTTCGCCGTGCAGGTTTGCCGGCGCCCGATGCCGTTTTCGGCAACTCCATTCACGACCTCGCCATGCTGGAAATGGCGCGCCACCCGTTTCCCGTGAATCCGTCTCCCTCGCTCATCGCCGCCGCGTCCCGTCATGGTTGGGGTTATTTCCGCCCCCATGCCGCTGAAGGCATTTCCGCGGCCGTCGCCGGGGAATGACGGGTGTTTGAGCTTTCAGGATGATTTGCGGTGCCGCGCTGGGTTTTTTCGTGGCGCGGGTTTATGCTTTCCCGGCGCAGGCCCCTTCTGCGAACTCTCGACCTCGATAGCGCCGCAGCCGCAGAGCTCGTCCAATACCTTCTTCCTTACCAGGTAAACCGCAATGCTCGCCAGCGGGATGGGGATATTGGTGGCGCTCACCAACAGCGCATCGGCGATGGTCGCCGCCAGGTTGATGCCATCCATGTCCTGCCGCTTGACGCAGTAGCTGTACTGTTCGCAAAGCAGTCTTCGCGAGTCCTTCGCCAGGCTCCGTATCCAGCCGTCCACATAGATCTCTTTCGACCTGCGCAGGTGCATGGCAAGCTTGCCGCCCAGGTATTGTGGAGGAGCCAGCGGTCCCGCATCGTAGGCGCCAAGACCAAAAGCTTCGCGATTTTTGAGTATGTCTGCTTCGAGCGTGGTGGTGAGCGAAGGACTCACCAGCCCCTTGATGAGCGTGTCCATCAGATCTGTATCGTTTTCCCAGTATTGCCGGACCTGGGTAAGGTTTTCGCTGCTCATGGGCACTCCGCCAGGGCACGAACCGGTTGCTCCTACTATAGCTGCGTCCGGCTCGCTCACCCCCGCCAACTCCGGCGTATTGCCTGTTATCCCGATGCTTTTCAGCAGGTTTACACTAATCGTGTGGAAGACCCGCAGAGCAGCGCCCCATCCCGTCCGCCAGGTCCCGCTCTTCGCTTCGTAGCTGCGGGCCTCATTGTGCGTCAGGGCCAGATCCTCATCGGCCAGCGCCGTCGCGACCAGGTGATGGCGCTCAAATGGGAGTTTCCGGGCGGCAAAATCGAACCGGGCGAAAGCGCACAACAGGCATTGGCACGCGAATTGCGCGAAGAATTGGGTATCCAGGCGGTTATCGGTCCCGCGATCACTCGAATCCGCCACAATTATCGCCATGGCGGCGCCGTCGATCTCCAGTTCTTCGCCGTCCGCGAGTTTGACGGTGAGATTCAGAACCACATCTTCAACGAGGTGCGCTGGGTCAATCTGCAGAGCCTCCCGGAATACGATTTTCTGGCCGCCGACCTTGGGCTCATCCGCGACCTCGCCGACGGCAAGCTGCTCTGAAGTTTGAGCAGGAAACCGGCATAACAGCAGCGCCGGTGCGGCTGCACTCCGCAGGCACTGACCCTGGTTTCCATGCGGGGAAGATTTGTGCGCCCTCAGTTCTCAAAACGGGTGTATGCTGCCAGCAGTTTTCAATTTGATTTGGAACTCCCGGGCTAGCTTCCTGAGCCCAAGCCGCACGCTTCCCCCGCGCAGCCGGATTCGGCAGTAACCGGGGAACGGAGAGAGCTTATGGAATGGTACATACGGGTCTGGCAGCGTTACGCCGAGTTCAGTGGCCGGTCGCGGCGCAGGGAATACTGGATGTTCACTCTCATCCATAGCGTCATCATCCTGGTGCTTTGCATCGGCATTGTCGGCTTCGGTCTCTCCAAACAGCCAGTGGTGGGCGCCACCAGCAGTTTGCTCCTCAGCGCCTACGCCCTTGCCGCACTTGTCCCCAGCCTCGCCGTCGCCGTGCGCCGGCTGCACGACATCGACAAGAGCGGCTGGTGGATTCTCATCGGCCTGGTTCCTGTCGTCGGTGGCATCATTCTGCTGGTTTTCGCGATTCTCGACGGCACCCAGGGCGACAACCAGTACGGACCCGATCCGAAGGCATCGCAATCATCAGCCGTGATGGGGTGAAGCGCACACCACTTACCCGAAGCCGGCGAGCCTCATGCCATGCGACGGTCACCGTTCCGCAGCGGTCCCGGTGATTCTATTCTTGGAAACGGTCGAAAAACTGGTGGCGGGGCGTCGTTTGGAAACGGCACGGCTTCACCGGCTGCGGCAAAACTCAATGGAAAGGTCTTTGTAACCTGGACACGACTTTGCGGGTTGCGAAAAAACTCGCTGTTTTGAGAGGGGACGGATTTATCCGTGCCGTAAACACAGATCGCAAAATGAGCGGGGCTTTAGAGGCCGCTGAAAAACTGCTGATGATCCCCGAAAATGGCGACGAACGTGTTTCTCGGCCTGAAGGCCCGATTGATTTTGGACCGGTTATGGCACGACTGAAGTAGTGTCCCTTTCAAGACAGCGAGTTATTCAGTGCGATGGCGCGAGGCCTTTGGTTTCCGCACAGGGTGCTCTTGCATAAGATCCTTTGAGGAATGTATCAAGGAACGATGACCTCTGATCAGAAAGCAGTCGGCAACGGTAAAGTTGCCATCATCACTGGCGCGGGCAGCGGCATTGGCCGGGCGGTGGCATTGGCCCTGCACGGCGCCGGCTACTCGGTAGTGCTGGCCGGGCGCCGGTTGGCGCGTCTCGAAGAGACCGCGGCCATCGCCGGAGGCGGCGAACGCATTGTGCCGGTGGTGACGGACGTGGGCAAGCCCGATTCGGTGAAGGCGCTCTTTGGCCGCACCCGCGACGCCTTCGGTCGGCTCGACGTGTTGTTCAACAACGCCGGCTCCGGCGCGCCCGGCGTTCCCATGGAAGAGCTCACTTACGAGCAATGGATGGAAGTCGTCAACGCCAATCTCACCGGCGCGTTTTTGTGCGCGCAGGAGGCGATACGGATGATGAAAGCGCAGCAGCCTCGCGGCGGGCGCATCATCAACAACGGCTCCATTTCGGCGCATGTTCCGCGGCCCAATTCCGCACCCTACACGGCCACCAAGCACGCCATCACGGGATTAACTAAAAGCATCTCGCTCGACGGCCGCGCTTTCGACATTGCCTGCGGACAGATCGACATTGGCAACGCGGTTACCGATATGAGCGAACGGCTGGCGGCAGGGGCGCTGCAGCCCAATGGCAGCATCCTGCCGGAGCCGCGGATGGATGTAAAGCATGTCGCGGATGCGGTTCTTTACATGGCCGGCCTGCCACTGGACGCCAATGTGCAGTTTATGACGGTGATGGCCACCAGGATGCCTTTCATCGGCCGCGGATGAGGCTCGGGAACCAACAATCTATGCTCCGCCCGGAACCACGCAAGTGGCCGCCGCCGCAACGTAGTCGCCGGTCGGCATCCCATCCGGAGCGCGCGTCGGGCGCGTCGGCGCGCGAATCGGCTGCCAAGCACGCAACGCCGCTTCGCCAGCGAACTCTATCATGGAATCGATAGAGAACGTGGCACCAGACCGGCCGAGCGAGACAGCCGAATCCCCATTTCCAAGAACAGGAGAAGTCGATCCATGAAGCGACTGGCACTATTGTTTCTGAGTTTTACCCTCACTGCCGCGGCGCAGAGTGTGCCCGCCAACTTGCATTGGTCCGGAAGCTGGGCTACAGCGCCTATGCAGCCCATCCCGCCTGATGTGCCTCCCAGTTCCATTTTTGAGAATGCCACGCTTCGTCAGATCGTCCATCTCTCCACCGGAGGCGACTACCTCCGCATCCGCCTCTCCAATGTCTTCGGTGCCGGGCCCATGCACATCGCCGCCATTCACATCGCCGAGGCCGTTGACCCCGCTTCATCGCAAATCGACACCGCTACTGATGCCGAAGTCACTTTTGACGGCAGGCCCGATGCGACCATACCCGCCGGCGCCGCTTACGTTTCCGACCCCATCAAGTTCGACGCGAAGCCGATGTCGAATCTCGCCATCACCTTTTACTTCGACCAGCCGCCGGCGCCCGAAACCTACCACGACAACTCCAACCAAACCTCGTATCTGGTCCACGGCAATCATGTCTCCTCACCCCTGCTCAGCGACGCCATAACGATCGATCACTGGTTCTGGCTCACGGGCGTCGAAGTCGGCCGTCCCGATCGCGACCGCTGCGTCGTAGCTTTCGGCGATTCCATTACCGACGGCTGGCAGTCCACCGTGAACGGCAACAACCGCTGGCCGGACGATCTTGCCGCGCGCCTGCAGGTCAACCCCGGAACCCGTTCCGTCTGCGTGCTCAATGAGGGCATCGGCGGCAACCGCGTGCTGCTCGACGGCACCGGACCTGCCGCGGTTGCGCGCCTCGATCGCGACGTGCTCTCCGAGCCCGGAGCAAAATACGTGATTCTGCTCGAAGGCATCAACGACATCGGCCACCTCGCCCGCGAAGGCCAGGTCTCGCAGGCTGATATCGACACGCTCGCCGCGCATCTCATCGGCGCCTACCAGCAGATCATCGATGCTGCCCACTCCAGCGGCCTCAAGATCATCGGCGCCACGCTCACGCCGTTCGGTGGCTCAGGCTACTACACTGCGCATGGGCAGGGCGCACAGTTTGAAGCCCTGCGCCAGAAAGTGAATGCCTGGATCCGCCAGCCCGAGCACTTTGACGCCGTGGCCGACTTCGACAAAGCCACGCGCGACCCCGCAGATCCCGTCCGCTTCCTTCCCGCCTACGATTCCGGCGATCACCTTCACCCCAACCCGGCCGGCTACAAAGCCATGGCCGCGGTTATAAACCTGCAGTGGTTCGAGAGCAGGTAGCCCCGATCCACTGCGTTCGGCACCCCGGTCCGCGCGGGCCGGGGTTCCAAGACTCTGCTTGTATTCTGGGGTGGAGCGCAGAGACGCTGGAAATGCGGTTGCTCATCCGGGGTCATCGCTTTTCCGGCGTGTCATTTCTGAACAATCTCCCTATTGCCGTTTTACTCCTTTCCGGCCGGGATTGCCTTCACCGTCAACACCACCGGGCACCGCACGACCCTCGGAACTGATCGTTTCCCGTGGGGTAGAATCTGCGAACGAAGAGGATACGTCGTGCGCGGCGCGCAGGCTCTGCGGACGCACCTGCCTCAACTCCGAAACAGGGAACGGAATTGGAACGTATCCTCAAATTGGGTGTCTCAAATCGTGCGATGGAGCAGCGCCGCTTTCGAAAGTGGAGACAGGGTTGGCCCGCCCAATGCGGTGCTTTCCGCAGCCACAACCGTCTCCTACGCCCGGGCTTGCATCGAAGCCAGAAGGCGTGGAAATCGCCGGCCTCCGCACCTCGTACGGCTCGCGGCAGTGGTGAAGCATGAGGCTGATTCCCGACACCGAGAGTGCTCATGCGGCGCAAAGATCTTTGGGCGGCTTCACTGGGAGAAGGGGTGCTCGTCCTGGTGCTGGCGCTGATCGGGTGGGCAAGCCATCAGCCATTCATTTTTGCCAGCCTCGGGCCAACGGCATATGAACAGGTGGAGACGCCGCAACGGCCAAGCGCACATCCCTACAATGTGATCGTGGGACACCTGATTGCCGTGGCAACAGGATTTGTCGCCATCGCTGCGGTGCGGGCCTGGAATGTGCCTGCGGTGTCGATGCACGGTGTGCCCCTGCCCCGTGTATGGGCGGCAGTGTTGGCTTGCGTGCTCACCGTAATCGCGACCCAGCTCGCGCGAGCCACTCAGCCCGCCGCGCTTTCCACCACCCTGCTGGTTTCGCTGGGCATCATGCAAACCTGGCTGGAAGCTGGGGTTATTGTGAGCGCGGTTCTGTTTATCACCTGCGTTGGCGAGCCCATCCGCCGCCTGAGACTCAAGCACGCCGGATCTTAGCCGCATCCGCAATTCCATTCTTGCGACAATGCCGGCAGTTGCAACCCGGGCAGCCAGCAATTCTGAGGTCATGATCGAGAGCTCATGCGCGCAGATGTTCAAGTGAGATAGCGCTGCTGCTCTTACGTGAACCAGAGGCGAAACCGGCCGTCGCCATGCCGCGTTGGTTTGCATAGAGCGGTGGCGTCTGCGACGAGACGGTATTGCTGCTCGCTGGCCTGAAAGGGCGTCCGTCACACCGTTTCCGCCCTGCCTTCGCGTACAATGTCCTTGATTCCCGGCTTCGGAGGGTCAGCCCTGTTCGCCGCGTTCGCCATCAGTACGAATTCCGCCGCCCGTCTCTGCGCCGCGCTCCCGCAGCGAGTGGCCGGGCTCTTTTTTGCACCCCAGAACGGCCTGGTCCACTACTTCAAAACCATGGAGGCTACCGACCAGACCTTCAAAGGCCTCTATCATTGGAACTTCTTTGATGCCTCGATGCTCATTCCCTACTTCGGCGTCATGATCCTGCTCTCCATTTACGGCATGCACCGCTACACGCTCTGCTACCGCTATTACAAATTCCGCAAAAACTACAATCCTGAACCGCCGCGCCGTTTTGACAATCTGCCCCGGGTCACCGTCCAGCTCCCCATCTTCAACGAGCAATTCGTCATCGATCGCCTCATCGAAGCCGTGTGCGCCATGGAGTACCCGCGCGAGAAGCTGGAAATCCAGGTTCTTGACGACTCCACCGACGAAACCCAGGAGGTGGCCGCAGGCATCGTTGCCCGCTACGCCGCGCTCGGCCATCCCATCGTCTACATTCACCGCACCAACCGCCAGGGCTTCAAAGCCGGCGCGCTGGCCAACGGCCTCACCATGACGAAAGGCGAGTTCGTCGCTATCTTCGACGCCGATTTCGTCCCTCCGCCGGACTGGCTTATGCGCGTGATTCACCACTTTGCCGAGCCCGAAATCGGCATGGTGCAAACCCGCTGGACGCACCTCAACCGCGGCTACAGCATGCTTACCGAGATCGAGGCCATCCTCCTCGACGGCCACTTCGTTCTCGAGCACGGCGCCCGCGTCCGCTCCGGCGAATATTTCAACTTCAACGGCACCGCCGGCATGTGGCGCCTGCAGGCCATCCTCGACGGCGGCGGCTGGCAGCACGATACCCTCACCGAAGATACCGACCTCAGTTACCGCGCCCAAATGGCCGGCTGGAAATTCAAGTACCTGCCCGACGTCGAGTGCCCCGCCGAGCTGCCTATCGAGATGACCGCCTTCAAAACCCAGCAGGCGCGCTGGGCCAAGGGCCTCATCCAGGTCAGCATTAAAATTCTTCCCACCGTCTGGCGCTCCAAAACCACGCTGCGAAATAAAACCGAGGCCTTTTACCACCTCACCGCCAACATGAGCTATCCGCTCATGGTGATCATGTCGGCTTTCCTCATGCCGGCCATGATCTGCCGCTTTTACCAGGGCTGGTTCCAGATGCTCTTCATCGACTTCCCGCTCTTTGCCGCCTCCACCTTCTCTATCGCGGTGTTTTACGTCGAGAGTCAGCGCATTCTTTTCCCCAAGACCTGGAAACGGACCTTTCTCTACCTCCCATTCCTCATGGCCATCGGCATCGGCCTCACCGTCACCAATACCAAGGCGGTCATGGAAGCGATTTTCGGCGTTAAAAGCGCCTTCGCGCGCACGCCCAAATATCGCGTCGCCAAAAAGGGTGAGAAATCCGTGGGCGCAAAAAAGTACCGCAAGCGCCTGCTCATAGCCCCATGGATCGAACTGCTGCTCGGCGCTTACTTCCTGCTCGCCATCCTCTACACCTTCTCCAACCAGAACTACGTCACCGCTCCGTTCCTGATTCTGTTCGTCATCGGCTACTGGTACACCGGTCTAATGAGCCTGCTGCAAGGCAGCTTCGAGCGCTGGCGCACGGGCGGGGCCATCAACGAAGAAGCCAGCCCCAAGCCCTTCCCGGTGGGGGTGTGAGCAAGGCGGCGCTGGGCAACGCCCTGTCAGTCAATGTTTTCATTCGCCCCCGGGCTGAAGTTAGCCAGTCCAGGCTATTTGTCCGCAGGCGTTCCTGCACCGGAGACACTCCGCAGAGTCACCGTATTCGACCGCTCCGAACAGCAGCCGCTTGAGCTCTGCTCTCCGCCCTCCGGACCATAAAAGAACACCCAGGTCGAGAAGTCGGGCGTGAAATCCACAAACACGTGCTCCTGGTATGCAGGAACCGTCAGCACATCTCCTTGCCCGACGAATATCTCCCGTTCACAGCAGCGGAATCTGGCTGATCCTCTGGCTACGACATAGACTTCGTCGCGTGTGTGCGGTTGCTGACGATCGAGGATGCGGGGAGCGTAGAAGCGAACCGAGAGGCTGCCCAGCGTCAGCAAATCCTCCGATTGCTCAGATCCCGCACTGCGCAGAATCTCCTCGGCCTTCGAGATGGTCAGGTGGTATTCCATGGGTCGTGGGTCTCCCGGGGATCATGGCGCGCGCCTGGTACGGACAGACTTACAGGAGAGGATAACCTCAAACCCAGGCCCGCTGGGAGAAATCGCGTTGAGGCTGCCAACCGGTCGGCATGGGATGGGCTGCAATGATTGAGCGAAGAGGCTGGTTTCATCGATTCCGCGAGCCCGGAGTGTTATGTTAACCCCGTGGGGTTTTCTCGCCAATCCTCTCCGAACCCGCGGCAGCACTCGACACCAGCACCTCTGCCGCGGCTGCGGCAGGTGTACGCAATTCGGCATCGAATGAAGAGGCGCGGCCTGCAAATCACACGGCAATCAGCCTGAAACCAGAACCCTTAGCCCGCGAGCCAGAATCGCTCGCCGCGATTCCGCTCCCCTGAGGAGAAGCAACCGCATGAGCGCCGTCAAATATGACTTGATCGTCATCGGCTCCGGCCCTTCGGGCCAGCGCGCCGCCGTCGCCGCCGCCAAGCTCAACAAGCGCGTCGTCGTCGTCGAGGCCCGCTCCGTGGTTGGCGGCGTCTGCATCAACACCGGCACCATTCCCTCCAAGACCATGCGCGAAGCGGTGCTCCATCTCTCCGGCTACAATTACCGCGCCATCTACGGTATCAATTACCGCGTCAAAGAAAAAATCACCATGGCCGACCTGGCCTTCCGCGTCCAGGCCGTCATTAAGACCGAAGTGGACGTCACGGAAGCGCAACTCTCCCGCAACGGTGTCGACGTCGTCCGCGGCATCGCCCGCTTCGTCGACCCCCATCACGTCCACGTCGAAGGCCCGGTCACCGAAACCACCCTCGAAGCCGACAACATCATCATCGGGGTGGGCACCAAGCCCGCCTGTTCACCCAAGGTCCCCATCAACGGCCGCACTATCATCAACAGCGACCAGATCCTCGGCCTCGACGAACTGCCGCGCTCGCTGATCGTGGTCGGCGGCGGCGTCATAGGCGTCGAATATACCTGCATGTTCGCCGTGCTCGGCGTGCGCGTCACCCTTATAGAAAAGCGCACCCGCCTGCTCGATTTCGCTGACCAGGAGATCATCGAAGCTCTCAGCTATCATCTCCGCGACAGCCGCGTCACCATGCGCCTTGGCGAAGAAGTCGATACCGTCGTCGAGCCCTCGCAAGGCACCGTCGTCGCCAACCTCATGAGCAACAAGAAGGTCTCCGGCGACGCCTTGCTCTACGCTGTCGGCCGCCAGGGCAACATCGACGACCTCAACCTCGCCGCGGCCGGGCTCGAGGCCGATTCCCGCGGCCGCATCCCCGTCGACGAGCACTACCAGACCAAGGTCCCCAACATCTACGCCGTGGGCGACGTCGTCGGCTTCCCCTCTCTTGCCTCGGTCTCCATGGAGCAAGGCCGCATCGCCGCGCTGCGCGTCTTCGGCGATCACGCCACGCAATCCAATCCCAGCTTTTATCCCTACGGCATCTACAGCATCCCCGAAATCAGCTTCATCGGCAAAACCGAGGAACAGCTCACCGACGAAGACGTGCCCTATGAGGTCGGCATGGCCTATTATCGTGAAGTCGCCCGCGGCCAGATTCGCGGCGACACCACCGGCCGCCTCAAGCTCATCTTCCATCGCGACACGCGCAAAGTCCTGGGCGTGCACATTATCGGCGAAGGCGCCAGCGAGCTGGTCCACATCGGCCAGGCCGTCATGGCTCTCGACGGCTCCGTGGACTACTTCATTGATACCGTGTTCAACTACCCCACATTGGCGGAGTGCTACAAAGTAGCGGCGTTCAATGGCATCGGCCGGCTTAACCGCTACCAGAACGGATAAGCCTGGGCCGCGTGGCGAGGAAGAGCGCCAACTCCGCGGCCGGAAATGCACGATCTCTTCCACTGAAGGAGCGTTTGCATGACCACCGCCATCGGCGCCGTGATGACCGAACGCATCATCGCCGGCAGACTGCAGGACCAGCGCCTCACCGGAGGAGTCCTTCGCTATCCCGAAGATCACGCCCAACTCGATTCCCTCAGCGCCGTCCCAGCCGGCGAGCTCATCGAGATTCTCGCCGGCCTCATCTCCTCGCTCGCCAAAAACGACGGTGTTGACGCCATCGGCGTCGCTCTCCCCGGCATCATTCGCCACGGTGTCGTCGAAGACTCACCCAATCTGCCCCAGATCAAGGGCATGCGCATCGAGGAGGATCTCGCCAGCGCCCTTTCCGATCGCGGCATTTCCGCCCGCGTGCACGCCGCCAATGACGCTGACGCCATCGCTGCCGGGGTTGCAGCTACCCGCGGCCAGCTCGACAAGCTCGTCCGCGTCTGGACCATCGGCAACGGCATCGGCTACGGCCGCTGGCCTTACGTCGAAGGCGTCTGGGAAGGCGGTCATGTGGTCGTCACCCTCGATCCCAAAGAGCGCTACTGCGGCTGCGGAGGCGTGGGTCACCTCGAAGGTATCGTCGGCTACCGCGCCATGCGCATGCGCTTTCTTGACCTGGAGCCGGAAGAAGTTTTCGCTCAAGCCAGAAAGGGCGATGCCCGCTGCCGCGAGTTCGTTGAGCTATGGCACCGCGCTCTCGCCGCCGCCACTGCGTCATTCATCCATCTTGCCGGACCGGGACGCTTCTTCTTCACCGGCCACAACGTCCATTTCCTCGAGCTGCCCTTACTGCGCACCCACCTCGAAACCATGGTCCGCATGAGCCCGCTGCAAAGCTTCTCGCTGGAAGTCCTGCCCATCGATGATGAGACTCCGCTGATCGGCGCCGGTGTAAGCGCCCTCCGCGCCCTGACGAAGTGAAGGCCGTCCTCCGCGGCGTCTATGCCCGCCGTCTTCGGCTCCGGCTACAATCAGGTGGCGAGAGGCGGCCGGTTTCCCGCGCCGGAGCCAGAGGAGTTATCAATTTATGGATGAAGACGGACTTGGCTGGATCGGCAGGCTCCGGCCCTTCGGAACAGCCGATGCCGCACTGTGGGAAATCCGCCTCGGCCGCTGTGCCTCGCTGGGGCAGGCGCTTTGGGGAAAATCCACGGACGATCTGCGGCGTCAGTTGACAGGTCCGTATCCGGAGATTCCACGCGGCTTTAATCTGGCAGATTTTCGGGTGCTGCTGAGAAAGCTCCAGAATCGCGACCATGAATCTGGACGACCCGCGAAACGCCTGGGCGAGGCCGATGCTTTCCTTCGCGGAAAGCATTCGTGTCGGCACTCAGCGGCTATCGGAATGGGAAGCACGGGCTGAGATCGTGCGCCGCGCGATCGATTATTTAGAAAGCCATTGAGCCTGTAGCCATCGGACTTCCGCAAAGAAGAGGCCGGCTTTAACTACCCGCAGGCAGCTCTCTTTTCCGGGCAGGATCACTGCTGTTGTTGATGGCGGACCCGCATTCTCGCGGCCCGAGTCCGCCCGGTATTCAACGTGCACCCACCGCCTCTTCGACTATCTTTCTGGCTTCTTCCGATTTGACCCATTCGCCGGCGATCTGCCTGGTGGCGATGTTGAGGCGGTTCCAGACGTTGATAACCGCGATGGAGAGCACCAGCGCCGCCAGCGCCTGCTCGTCGTAATGACGTGCGGCTTCGTTCCATATCTCGTCGGGAACGGGATCGGAGCGGTCGCTGAGGCGCGTGACCGCTTCAGCGAGGGCCAGAGCAGCGCGCTCGGCGTCAGTGAAATAGGGAGCGTCGCGCCAGGCGGCGACGGTGAAGAGACGCTCGTCGGTCTCGCGCATTTTCCTGAGCATGCGGGCGTGCATGTCGAGGCAGACGCCGCAACCGTTGATCTGGCTGGCGCGCAGGTGAATGAGCTCGAAGGTCTTTTGCGGCACGCCGCGGTGCTCGATGGACTTGCTCAGCGCCAGCAACGCCTGCATGGCTTCGGGGATTAGCATGGCCGGGTTGTTCATTCGCGCTTGCATGGTATTTGATCTCCTTGTCACGTAGAGTGATTTTCGTTCGTCACTACGGTGACGGAAGGCGCGGAGGAAATGTGACAGGGAATGATGGCGAATGGCTGGCTGAGCAATTTGAGCGGAACCGCGGGCATCTGCGGGGTGTGGCTTACCGGATTCTGGGCTCGACGGGCGAAGCGGATGACGCCGTGCAGGAAGCCTGGCTGCGGTTGAGCCGGGCAGGCGCGGAGAACGTGGAGAACTTGGGTGGCTGGCTCACCACGGTGGTGGCTCGCGTGTGCCTGGATATGCTGCGATCGCGCTCGTCGCGGTGCGAGGAGCCGCTGGACACGCCGGGTGCTCTGGAACCCGCGGCCGACACCGATGCCGGCGGCGATCCGGAACAGGAGACGGTGATTTCAGATTCGGTGGGGCTGGCCATGCTGGTGGTTCTGGAAACGCTGGCGCCATCGGAGCGGGTTGCATTCGTGCTCCATGACATGTTCGACATGCCCTTCGACAAAATTGCGCCGATCGTGGGAAAGACCGAGACTGCAACCCGGCAGTTGGCCAGCCGGGCGCGTCGCCGGGTGCGTGGAGCGCATGCGTCGGGAGAGGCCGACCCGGCGCGGCGGAGAGAAATTCTGGACGCTTTTCTGGCCGCGGCGCGGGGCGGGGATTTTCAGGCGTTGCTAGCGTTGCTGGATCCGAACGTAGTGGTGCGCGCCGATGCGGCGGCGCAAAAACTGGGCGCCTCCAGCGAGTTGCGCGGCGCCGAACTGGTAGCTGACCGTTTCCTGAAGCGCGGCTCCGGGGTTCGGCTGGCGCTGGTGGGAGGAGTTGTGGGCCTGGCGGCGGCCATTGGGGGGAAGCTGCGGCTGGCCTTCCAGGTGATCCTTGTGGACGGGAAGATTGCCGAGGTGAACCTGATCGGCGACGCGGAGCGCATGCGGGAGCTGGGGGTGACGCTGGAAGAGGGTTGATGTGCAGCCCGAATCTGGATCGTGCGGCACAAGACGATGCACTAACTGCCTTTAGCGAAATCAGTCTGGAACTTTGGGCGCCAGGCCGGCGGGCAGGAGTCCATCTTGGGACAATAATAGTTGTTGCAACGAATATCTCCCTCGTGCATCCAAAGGGGCGTAAGTACGATAATCCCTCTGAGGAAAAAGGAGATTGACATGACCCCAACCACGGCCGACCCGGCCGCCCTTACCACCTGGAAGATCGACCCTGCCCATTCCGTCGCCGAATTCAAGGTAAAGCACATGATGATTGCCAACGTAAAAGGCAAGTTCAGCGGCATCACCGGCACTCTGGCACTGGATGGAATTGACCCGGCGCAATCGACCGTGGAAGCCACGATCCCCATGGAAACCGTGTCGACCGGCGATGCTCAGCGCGACACGCACCTGAAGAGTCCGGATTTCTTTCACGCGGACCAGCATCCGGAGATGCAGTTCAAGTCGACAAAGATCCAAGTCAAACGGCCAGGCGAGCTGGCAGTGACCGGCGATCTGACCATTCACGGCGTCACCAAGACGGTCACCTTCGACGTGGAGGGCCCGACCCCGCCGCACAAGGATCCCTGGGGGAACACGCGGGTGGGACTCGAAGCCACCACCAAGATCAACCGCAAGGACTTCGGGCTGGGGTGGAATGCGGCACTGGAAACCGGAGGCGTGCTGGTGGGCGAGGAAGTGGCGATCACGCTGGACGTTGAATTCATCAAGGCGTAAGCGGGGCCTGAGCCGGGGCGCGTCGGGCGCGGTGGCCTCGGAAATTTCCCAGGTCTCAGGCCGGTTCTGGCGCGCCCAAAGTCTGTTCGTGGAGCAAGAAGCAACGCGCCGCTCGGGTGTAGCCGAGCGGAGCTAGGAGGTCAACATGTCTCTTCGCGCTGTGAAAGAGATTTATCAAACCAAACCAACCATCGAAGGCGCGGGCGTAAAGCTGCAGCGTGCCTTCGGATTTGGCAAAACCGCGGAGTTCGATCCATTCCTGCTGCTGGACGACTTCCGCAATGAGAACCCTGCCGACTATCTCGCGGGATTCCCCTGGCACCCGCACCGCGGTATTGAGACCATCACCTATGTGCTGGCCGGCGAAGTGGCGCATGGCGACAGCCTGGGCAACAAGGGCCGGATGACCGCCGGCGACGTGCAGTGGATGACCGCGGGCAGCGGCATTCTGCACCAGGAGATGCCCCGGGGCGACGAGCGCGGGCGGATGCACGGTTTTCAGCTTTGGGCAAACCTGCCCGCGGCGCTGAAGATGACCGATCCGCGCTACCAGGACATTCCCTCCAGCGCGATTCCCGAAGTGACGGAGGATGACGGCACCCGGGCGCGAATCATCTGTGGCCAGTTCTGGGGCAAGACGGGACCGGTGGAAGGCGTGGCGGCCGATCCGCGCTATGTCGACATCTCCGTGCCGCCGGGACGGCGCAAGCGTATCAAGGTGGAGACCACGCGCAACGCCTTCGCTTATGTTTTTGCGGGCGCGGGGACGTTTCGCGATGCGTCAGCGCCGCAAGCGGTTTTGACTGAGTCCGCCGTCGACCCCAACGCGCAGCCGGTTTACGACGCCGGAAATCACTCACTGGTGCTCTTCGACCGCGGCGATGAGATCGTGGTGCAGGCCGGCCCGGAGGGCATACGGTTCCTGCTGGTTTCGGGCAAGCCGCTGAAGGAGCCAGTGGCGTGGTATGGACCCATCGTGATGAACACACAGGCCGAGCTTCGCCAGGCCATGAGCGAGTTGCAGAGCGGGAAGTTTATCCGTCACCGGTAATTGGAATGTGACCGGCTTTGCACGATCCAAATCACGGCGAGGGGCGGCAATCAGTGCGGTCCCGCGGCGCCGTCAAGGAGAAGGGAAGCGAGCAGCGCGGCGAGAGCCTGGCGAAGGTTCTGCTCTCGAATCAGCAGCTTCTCTTCTTGCGCTTTTTTAAGGATGCGCTGCAGATAAGAATCAGAAAACACCATCGACCATTCACCGGGTATCAAGAGAGCTCGCCCTTGGCGATCAAGATGCGCCAAGGAAGGGAGGGCAAGATTGTCCGCAAAGCGAATCGGCAAATCAATTGAGGCATCTGCGCGCTCCCGCGGCAAAGAAGACTCAACCGAATCGAGAAGCTTTCGAGCCGTCAATCCAAAATTCGCGGGCACAGACTCTAAAAGCAGGATGTCAGCGCCGTTGACGCTTATCTTTCGCCCGATCAGGGAATCCTGGGGGCTTCTGGCCCGCGCATAAGCGATACTGGCGGCGCGCGCCAGGTCGCGATCGATGTCATCAAGATGCTGCGGACTGGGGGTCATGCGCGCATAATAGCGGTATCTCGCGAAATAGGTGAGCTCCGCCTCCGATCCCCGGAAATGCTCATATTCATAGAGAAGATCTTCCTCGAGCGAGGAGAGCCCGCGCATGCGCGCCAGTGTGGCATACCACTTGAAGGCTTTATGCAGGTACCAGCCGCGCGTTTTATAGAGACGGTTCCTGGCCGTATTCTCGCCGAATATGTTGAAACTTAACTGGTCGAACATGGCGATGTAGTCTTCACGCTGCTGCGCGATCACATCCGACCAAAGCAGGTTGGCCGACTCCAGATGTTCATCGAGAGAACTCTCAGGAAAATAGGCGAAGTGCGGAGAATAGCCGCCGTCGTGATGAATATTTCCGCGGACAAATCCGGGCTTCATGGCGATCAGGAAGAAGTGAAAGCCGTGCGCCACGCCGCTTCGAGTATCGCGCAGTTGCACCTGGGGCTGTCCCTGCTCGTCCTTGCCGCCGAGTATCGCATGGAGCTGGTAGTTTCGCAGCTCGCCGGTCAGGATACGCTCCAGTTCTGACTTGAACCCGGAAAGCTGGCCGAGCTCGGGAGGCAAAAAGATTCGCCAATCCAGGTCGCGTATGTAATCCCAATCCACATAGCCCCAGCGGCTCACGCTCAAGCCCATGCTTCCGTAAGGAGAAATCGGCGTCTTCCCTACATATTCGAGAAGGTGCGGGCGAGTGGCGGCGAAGGATCGAAGAGCCTCATCCACAGCATGGTGGACGAGGGGAACCATGGCGATGTCTGTGCTGCCTCCGAACCGTTCCCGCGGCAACTGAAAGGGTTCTGCGGTGACGAAGTTGCGGTGGGGAGCCATCAGAGGCTGAACGCGCAAGTCCCGGAAGGACAAGCTTTCAGGAGCGTTGGCAAACAGCAACTCCAGAGCTCGCGACAGATTGGAATCACGGGAAAGTAGAGCGCGCAGAGTTACCTGCATGAGCGGTCCGTCGCTTCTCGCAGAAAGTTGCCACGTGGTCCGGCTCTCTTGTCGAGAGCCTATTTCATTGTAGCCATGCGGCCGAAGCCGGCCTCGCGAAGCCGATCCCGATGCGCGTCTAGGCGGCCAGGAGGCCGCGCGCAAAACCAAATGGCGCGGTTATGCGCGCGTCCGCCATTTCGCCGACAGGGCACCCAGCTTATCGGCCATAGTGGCCGGAGGCCGCGAGGCCTGCTGCTTCGGCGCAGGACGGGAGGAAGGCGCAGAGAGCGCTTTGATGGATAGCCCGATGCGCTTGGCCTTGGCGTCGACGCTCAGTACCTTCACCTTGACGATCTGCCCGGTCTTGACCGCTTCCGACGGATCCTTGATGAAACGGCTGGAAAGTTCGCTGATGTGGACCAGCCCGTCCTGATGCACGCCGACATCGACAAAGGCGCCGAACTTGGTCACGTTGGTCACCACGCCCTCCAGAACCATACCCACCTGCACATCTTCAATGGCGCGCACCTGTTCATGGAAGGTGGGGACAACAAACTTGTCGCGCGGGTCTCGGCCGGGCTTGCGCAATTCGGCCAGGATGTCGTCCAGGGTGTAGGCGCCGGCGGAAAGATGCGTGCGGTCGATCTTTTCCAGCATTTGCGGCTGGCGGATGATTTCCTCAACCGAGGTTTGCAGGGTTTGCGCAATCTGCTCCACGACCGGGTACGACTCCGGATGCACGGCGGTCATGTCCAGGGGATTGTCGCCATTGCGTATGCGCAGGAAGCCGGCCGCCTGCTCGAAGGCCTTGGGGCCGATTCCCGGCACCTTGAGCACCTGCGTGCGCGTGCGAAAGCTGCCGTGCTCATCGCGATAATTCACCAGGCTCTGCGCGGTGCGCTCGGTAATGCCGGCCACATGCCGCAGCAAGGTCCAGGACGAGGTATTCAGATCCACACCAACGCGATTCACGCAGCTTTCTACCACGGCTTCGAGCGATTCCGCCAACTGCCGCTGATCGACATCGTGCTGGTACTGGCCCACGCCGATCGACTTGGGATCGACCTTGACCAGTTCGGAAAGCGGGTCCTGCAGCCGGCGCGCAATCGAAATGGCTCCGCGCACCGTCAGATCGAGATCGGGAAACTCCTGCCGCGCTATCTCCGACGCCGAGTAAACGCTGGCGCCGGATTCGCTCACCGTCACCGAGAAGACATCCGCGATGCCTTTGTCGCGGAGAAATTCGCGTACAAAAGCATCGGTCTCGCGGGAAGCCGTGCCGTTGCCGATGGCAATGGCGCGCACAGTGTATTTGCGAAGGAGCGCTTCCAGCTTCGGCGCGGCCTCGGCATTCCCGTGCTTCGATGTGTGCAGATAAAGCACCTCGTGGGCGAGCAGCTTGCCGGTCTCATCCACAACCGCGACCTTGCAGCCGGTGCGCAGCCCGGGATCTATGCCCAGCACGGAGATGGAACCGGCCGGCGGCGCAAGCAAGAGGTGATGCAGGTTGTCGCGAAAGACCTGAATGGCCTCGGTGTCAGAGCGCCGCTTCAGCTCCAGCCGGATCTCTCCCTGGATGGACGAATTCAACAACCGCCTCCACGCGTCTTCGATGGCTAAATCAAGTTGCGGCGTCCAGTCGCCCTGCTGGCGCAAGACCTGTCGGCGCATAAGCCCGATGGCGCGCTCCTGCTCAATCTCGATGAGGAAGTAGAGAATCTTTTCGCTCTCGCCGCGGCGAATGGCCAGCATGCGGTGCGATGGGATGGTCTTTACCGGCTCCTTGTAGTCGTAGTACATCTTGAACTTTTCCTGTTCGTCGCTTGCGTCTAGGGTCTTGCGGCTGATGACCACGCCTTCGTCGAAGACCATTTGACGCAGCGCTTTGCGCAGATCCGCCGATTCGCTGATCCACTCGGCTACGATGTGGCGCGCGCCTTCCAGCGCTTCGTCGCTTGAGGCCACTCCAATCTCCGTGTTGACGAATGCAGCAGCCATCGCCGCCAGCGGTTCTGCGGCGGGCTGCTGCGCCCATAGATATGCGGCCAGCGGCTCCAGTCCCTTTTCTCTGGCAATGGTTGCCTTGGTGCGGCGCTTGGGCTTGTAAGGCAGATAGAGGTCTTCGAGCTCGTTCTTGTCCAGCACCGCTTCGATGCGCGCCTTCAGCTCCTCGCTCAGTTTGCCCTGTTCGCCGATGGAAGCCAGCACGGTTTCGCGCCGCTGCTCGAGCTCGCGGAAGTAGGCCAGATTTTCCTCAACAGAGCGGATTTGCACCTCATCCAGGTTGCCGGTGACCTCTTTACGATAACGGGCGATGAACGGCACCGTGCCGCCCTCATCGAGCAATTCGATCACCGCGCAGATTTGGCGAAGCGGAATCTGCAGGGTTTGTGCAATGTGGGCAAGGACTGTGGGGGAGAGGGTTTTCTGGTCCGTCATGATTGAGTCCTTGTACATCCTAAATGGAAAGGCAACCGGGAGAACCGGGCCCGGACTGTGCAAAAAACTGACCCCGCAAACCCGCTTGCAATGGATTTGCTGCGCGTCGGTGACGCCCACATTCGCGATCCTGCGGCGCGATCCAACCCTCCCTGGGCCCGGAAAAGGAATGTTACGAAATTTATATCGCTCTACGATTATCTCGTATAGAGATATAATTAGGAAGGCAGCCAGTCATTGGCTGCCCGTTTCAACCGGCGGTGGGGGGCAATGACAGATAAGAGATCGCGAGAGCTGTTTCAGGAACTGGCGTTGTTTCGCCATAAATTGCGGAAATTCCTGCGCTTCAGCGAGGATGCCGCGCGCGCCTGCGGAATCACTCCGCAGCAGCACCAGTTGATGCTGGGAATCGCGGGCTTTACCGGCACCGGAAACGCGAACATTTCCGACATTGCCGAGTTCCTGCAGGAGAAACACAACTCCGTGGTGGGACTCGTAGATCGTGCCGTGCAAAGCGGGTTGGTGCAGAGAGCGGAGCACGCGGAGGATCGCCGCGTCGTGGTGGTTTCACTCACCGCACAGGGAGAAGAGATTCTCAGAGCTCTTTCCTTGCTGCACCATGAGGAGGTAAAGCGGCTGCGCCGGGAGTTTCTGGGAGCGCAAGACGATGCGCACAGCCATCGAGCGAAAGGCGGAGGACGGGGGCGAGGTCGAAATGCGAAGCAATCCGCCCACTGAAGCGATGAAATCAGAAGTGCAGGCAAAGGATGAAAAGGCCGGCTTGGGCGGCAGGTTTCTTCGCCATCCGCTGCTGCGAAGATATGTGCCTCTCGTCCACGAAGACCTGGCCGCGATTTACGCGCGCGATCTGCGCAAATGGCTGGTGATCGCGCCGGTCGTCGGCGTGATCACAGGCCTGCTCATCACGGCTATTGCAGTGATCATTTTGCATGACATGTGGCCGCCCATGCTGGCTTATTATTTGCGCCATCCTTGGGCCATGCTTCCCGGCCTGCTGCTTGGCTGCGCTGCGGCGGGGCTGCTCATGCAATACTTCACTCCCGACCCCGATGAGCATTCCACAGAAGAGATCATCCGCAGCTACCACGAGCACCAGGGCGACGTGAACATGAAGGGGTTTGTGCCCAAGCTGCTGGCGGCGATTGCGACCGTGGGCTTTGGCGGCAGCGCAGCGCTGGAGGGGCCCAGCATCTATGGGGGCGGCGCCATCGGTTCATGGCTTTGGAAGCAATTCCGTGACTCTCGCTTGTTTCGCAAGGGGCGTTTCCAGCTTAACGCCCGCGACCGGCGGATCCTGCTGATTTGCGGCGCCGCGGCCGGCATGTCGGCGGTCTTTCGCGCCCCGCTGACTGGCATCGTGTTTTCCCTGGAGATGCCCTACAAAGATGATCTGGCGCATGAAGCCCTACTTCCGTCGCTGATCGCCTCGGTGGTCTCTTTCATGACCCTGAGCGCGTTTCTGGGCAGCAAGCCGCTCTTCGATTTTGCCACCGAACCTTCGTTCACGCGGCGCGACTTGTTGTGGTGCGCACTGCTGGGACTGGGAATCGGCCTGGTAGGCATGGCTTTCGTGACCACCTTCCGCCGCGTGCGCAGATTCTGCGTCCAATCGCCCGCGCCTCACTGGCTAAAGCTCTCGGCCGGCGGTCTTCTCACCGCACTCTGCGGGATGATCTTCGTGCATTTCTACCATGGGGCGCTGGTCCCACTGGGGCCAAACTATGAAGCGGTGGGATTGATCCTGCAGTGCCCGCACAGTTCAGCAGAGCTGGCCCAGTTCGGACTATTGAAGATGGCTGCAACCATCTTCACCCTGGGTGCTGGCGGCGTCAGCGCCATGTTCGTGCCGCTGTTTCTGACCGGCGGATCTTTGGGCGTGGCATTTGCGCAATCTGTGGCGCATAGCCCGGCCATAGCGCTTTACGCGGCCGTGGGCATGGCTTCGTTCATTGCCGCCGGCTACAAAACACCGCTGGCCGCGGTGGTCTTTGTGGCTGAGGCCACGGGCGGCCATGCATTCATCATTCCCAGCCTTATTGGGGCGGCGGTGGCATATGCCGTCTCCGGCGATGCTTCGGCCTCGGGCGATCAGCGCTTGCACGAAGCGGTGAAAATCCATGCGCTTCGGGGCCTTACCGTTGGTGAGGTGATGCGCACCGATGTGATTGCCGCGCCCGCCATGCTGAGCCTGCGCGAGTTTTCGGCCACGCTTTCGCCGCACTCGCGCCACGAGGTCTTTCCGGTGTTCGACGAAGGGCGACTCATCGGCACTTGTAGCATGTGGTCTTTAAGCCATACCGCTCCGGAAGAGTGGGACAGGAAAAGAGTGCGAGACATCACCCGGCCGCTCGCAGCCCGAGTCTCCCGGCAAACCTGCTTGCCTGAAGCACTGCGCCTCATCCTGCGCGACGATAGCGAACCATCGCTGCTGGTGGTGGGAGAAGATCGCGAGCTCGTTGGAATTTTGTCACCGAGCGACATCCTGCGGACTCTGTTTCACCCTCAAGTCGATAATTCGCTCCCAACAGAGAAGGCGGTGCCCAGTCGGGACTGAACCAATTGCATCAGCTCCTGTTAGGCCAGAGCCACGCCGCGCCACGCACCCCGCTCGAATCCCCGTGCAGGGCAGGAACAATCGGCGTCTTAATTCCGCCGCCGAAGCCGTAGCTTTCCAGGAGAGCCGGAACATTGCGGTAAAGACTGCCGAGCCGGGACAGTCCGCCGCCAACCACGATCACATCCGGATCGATCACGTTGACCAGTGAGGCAAATCCCCGTGCGATGCGATCTTCGAGCCGGCGGATAGCGGCCTCGGCCTGCGCATCGCCGCCATCGGCGGCATCGACGACTTCCTTGCCGGAAAGCGGCGCGCCCGTTGCGCGCTCGTAGTCCTTACCTAGGGCGGTGCCGGAAATCCAGGTTTCGATGCAGCCGGATTTTCCGCAGTAGCACGCCGGTCCCGGGAATTCATCGCCGCGCGGCCAGGGGAGACTATTGTGGCCCCACTCCCCGGCCACGCTGTTCCGGCCTTCGTGCACGCGCGCGTCAATGGACAGGCCACCGCCGCAGCCGGTTCCGAGAATCACCGCAAACACCACTCTGTACCCGGCGCCGCTTCCGTCCGTGGCCTCGGAAAGAGCCAGGCAATTGGCATCATTTTCACAGCGCACTTCCCTGTCGAGGGCCGCGGAGAGATCGCGTTCCAGGGGCTGGCCGATGATCCACGTCGAATTGGCGTTCTTCACCAGCCCCGAGGGCCGCATGACAGTTCCGGGAATGCCCACGCCGACCGTGGCCTGCTGCCCCAGATCTGTCTCCAGCGTGTGCACCAGCCCCGCGATGGCGTTCAGGGTTTTGGCGTAGTCGTGGCGCGGTGTTTCTACGCGGATACGGCGCAGTTCCTCACCGTCTGCAGCGAGCGCCAGGGCTTCAATTTTTGTGCCGCCAAGATCGATTCCAATACGCATCATTTGCTGATGAGATTAGCACCCGGCCCGCTGCCCGGGCTCACGCCTGAGGAAAGATCGGCGTGGCGCCGGCGGCGCTGGCGACCAGGTGTTTCTCCTCTTCCGGAGTGATGGGCTGGAAGTTCTGCGCCACGTACATGGCAAGCGGGAAATAGCGCTCGTCGCCGGGCGGGATGGCGGCTGTGATGCGCTGGGATAGTGTCCAGCGCAGGGCCAGCGCCGCCTGGTCGGGCACCGAGCAGGGCTCGTACCACTCCTTGGGGTTAGGTTTCTGAGCCTGTTTGAGTTCCGCGGGCCATTGCGATTTGGCCATGGCTTTGATGGCCAGCATGCCTGCGCCTTTTTCATGCACCCGGGCGATGACGCGCGGGCCGAAGTTCTTCTGCGAAGCGAGAACGAAATTGATGGGGAAGAGCACGGTGTCGAAATCAAAGTGGTCAAGCAAAGCCAGTGCGGCCTCCTCCGAGTGCGCGGAAAAACCGAGAAAGCGGATCTTGCCCGCCGTGCGCCCGGCTTCGAAAGCTTCCTGCGCGCCGCCCGGGCCCAGGATGCGGTTCACGTCCTCAATGGTGGTCACGGCATGATGCTGGTAGAGATCCAGGTGATCGGTATCGAGCAGCTTGAGGGAATTGTCCAGCGCGGCCGCGGCTCCCTCCTTGTCGCGCTTGCCGGTTTTGCAGGCCAGAAAGAACTTGTCGCGATAAGGCTTCAGGGCGGGACCGAGGAGTTGCTGCGCATCGCCGTAGCTGGGAGCGACGTCTACGTAGTTGATGCCCGCAGCATGCGCCTGGGCCACGGTGTTGTTGGCCACGGCCTGGTCGGAATTCATAATTACGATGCCGCCGAGACCGATAATGGAGAGATCCTCGCCGGTCTTGC
>JASHOY010000202.1 GCA_030038435.1 Acidobacteriaceae bacterium
TGCTGTTTATTGACCACTGACCCCGATCTCTGACTTTTGATCCCTGTTTCTATGTACCGTCAAGGGCTGCTCCTTATCAACACCGGCCCCGGCAAGGGCAAAACCACCGCTGCTCTCGGCACCGCCATGCGCGCCGCAGGCAACGGCATGCGCGTACTCATCCTGCAATTCCTCAAGGGTTCGTGGCATTACGGCGAGCTCGACGCCGCCCAGATTCTTGGCCCCAACTTCGTACTCAGGCAGATGGGCCGCGGCTTCGTCAAAGTCGGCGGCGCTGAAACCGATCCCGAAGATATCCGCCTCGTCCAGGCCGCATGGGATGAAGCCCGCCAGGCCATTTATTCCGGCGAGTGGGACATGGTGGTCCTCGACGAAATCAACTACGCCATCAGCTACGGCATGCTCGACCCCGCCCAGGTCGCAGAAGCCCTCCGCAACCGTCCGACCATGGTCCACGTCATCCTCACCGGCCGCAATGCCCATCCACTTTTAGTCGAGTTGGCCGACACGGTCACGGAAATGCGCGAAATCAAGCACGCCTACCAGAAAGGCATCCAGGCCCAGCGCGGCATCGAGTATTAGCGCATTTTGGATTCACACTTTGAAATGCAATGGTCCCGAAAGTGTCCGCCTGACCCCTTGCATCCATTCGATGGGAAGACGTATGTTACCGGAGAGTGCGAGCCAGTTTCTGTTGTATTCGTAAATTCTTTGAGGTGGACCGGCAGATGGCAACGACGGGCATATCCGGAGTAGGGGCATGGAGAACATGATGGCGGCCACCGCTGCGGTGCAGTCTGCCGAGCACACGGGACGCCTCGGAATTCCTTATCTCTTCCGCTACTGGCAGCGCGCGAACTCGTTGGGCGCCAGGCAGCACCAGGATACTGGCGAATGGGACCTGGAATGCACGCTGCTCGCCGGACTGAATCTGAATGTGCTGGAGACGGCGCGTTTTCTCAATCCCCACGACCGGCCTAGCTTTGAGGCGTTTGAAGATTGGATCATTGCGGCCAATGGCGGCGCGATGGACGAGGCCGGGCTGGCCCGTCTCTGCGCAGCCCTCGCCGGTAATCCGGTCGGCTCGGCAGTGGGCAGTCTGGATGGTGTGGAGGGACTGACGCCGCAGGAGTTGGCCTTCTGGGACGAACACGGTTACGTGGTGGTGCATAACGCCGTAACCCGCGCAGACTGCGATGCGGCCGCCGCGGCCATTTACAAGTTTCTCGATGCCTCGCCGGCAGTCCCCGGCAGTTGGTACGGGCGTAAGTTCGGCGTGTCGATTTGGGTGCCCCTCCTGCGCCATCCAGCCTTTCATGCCAACCGGCGCTCACCGCGGCTTATCAAGGTTTTTTCCCAGTTGTGGGGCCGCGAAGATCTGTGGGCCACCGTCGATCAGGGCGGGCTCAATCCGCCCGAGCGCGAGGACTGGAAGTTTCCCGGGCCACGTGTGCACTGGGATGTGACCATCGCGCCGCCGCATCGCTTCGGTGTGCAAGGCATTCTGTATCTCACCGACACGCCCGCAGAGCAGGGTGCCTTCAGTTGCATTCCCGGCTTTCATCGGCGGCTGAATGAGTGGCTGCGCACGCTGCCCGCCGGCGCCAACCCGCACGATGCGCTCAAGCGCGAACCGGGGTTTGTACCCATCGCGGGCAACGCCGGCGACCTCGTGATTTGGCATCACCTGCTGCCCCATGGAAGCTCGCCCAATCGCGGCAGGCTGCCGCGGGTGGCGCAGTACATCACTCTGCGGCCCACGCGGTGGGACTACACGCGGGAGTGGGTGTAGACGTAGCAGAGTCGGCAAAATGATTCGGCGGATGGCGCCCATATCTCATTGCCCAGATCCACTATCGTAATGGGAAACCCAGCTCAGGCTCCGGGCGCTCGTCGTCCGCCGGACGGATTTCTTATAGCTCATTTTTTGCTCTGGTTTGGAAAGATTGCCCAATTGTCGAATCGTTCCGCCAACGGAGCAAGCTTGAAAGCATAAGCAGTAACAGAAACCGACACCCACCGCCCACGCCCTCCGGCCGCCGATTCGCTCCCCGAAGCGCACATTTGCTGCTTTTTCGGCTCTACAACTGTAGATCTGACTAACTTGAGTAATTTGAAATAACTTACGGTCGAACGGGCATACCATTCCAGTGCCTGCAGGGGCAGTTGTTTCAGTGCATCGCTCCCGCTCCCGCGCCTTCCCCTGGCTTGGCCTTGTTGAGCAGAAACGCCAGCGCAATCAGCCCCACCGACATCCACGACAGCTCCATGTAGACATCCTGATAGCCCTGCATCTGCGCCTGCTGGTTGAGCTGGTTGTAGATGTTTGCCAGCGCCATCGAGTGTGCATTAGCCGCGCCTACCGTGTTGCTCAGGAACCCGCTCAGTGCCTGCGTATGCTGCTGGAATGCCAGATTGCCCGATTGCATTGCGCCCTGCAGATGCTGCTGATGCCACATTGCACGGTTCGTCACCTGCGCATTGGTCACGGCAATCAAAACGCTGCCGCCAATGTTGCGCGCAAAGTTGATCAGCCCCGCAACCTGGTTGCTCTCTCTCTTAGGCATCCCTACATAGGCCGCGTTGGTGATGGAGATAAAGCAAAACGGCAGCGGCAGCATCTGCACCACGCGCAGCCATGAAGCCTCTGCAAAGCTCATTTGCAGATTGGTCACATCCGCTGCATAGCGGAAGGTTATGACGAACATGATGAACCCGCCCGCAGCCAGCCAGCGTGCTGAAATCTTGCCGGTGGCAATGCCGGCCAGCGGCATCATCACCACCAGCGCCAGTCCACCCGCCGTCAGCGCAAGACCCGCCGTAGTGGCCGTGTAACCCAGTAGAAGCTGCATGAACTGCGGCTGCAGCACGGTATTGGCGTTGAGCACCCCGCCCACCAGCAACATCAGGAAACAGCAGATCGCAAAATTCTTAAACCGGAACAGCTTCAGATTCATCAGCGGCTGTTTGCGAGTCCATTCCCAGAGGATCAGTCCAATCATGCCGCCGATAAACAACACCGCCATTACTCGGATAAAGTCCGAAGCGAACCAGTCGTTCTCTTCTCCTTTATCGAGCATGATCTGCATGCCGCCCATGGCGATGGTAAGAAAGCTCAAACCGACATAATCGATGTTGCGCAATAGGCCGCGGTCGGGCTTGATCCACGGCGGATCGTCGACCATGCGCGTGACCAGGATGAAGGCAAGAATGCCGACGGGAATGTTGATGAAGAAGATCCAGCGCCAGGAATAGTTATCGGTGATCCAACCGCCCAGCGTAGGCCCGATCGAAGGCGCGAGTACGGCGACCAAGCCATAGAGCGCGAATGCCTGTCCGCGCTTGTGCGGCTCGAATGAGTCAGCCATGATGGCCTGCGCCATGGGCTGCAACCCACCTCCCCCAGCACCTTGCAGGACCCGGAACAGCAGCAGCAGCGTCAACGTTGGCGCTGCGCCGCACAAAAAACTGGACACGGTGAATATCGTGATGCACATGACGAAGAAGTTTCGTCGCCCCATCACGTTCGATATCCACCCCCCCAGCGGCAACACGATGGCGTTGGAAACCAGGTAGCTGGTCAGTACCCAAGTGCTCTGGTTTTCGCTGGCGCCGAGATTGCCTGCAATGTGCGGTAGCGCCACGTTGGCGATCGAAGTGTCGAGCACTTCCATAAATGCCGCAAGCGCCACCGTCATCGCGATCAGCCATGGATTGACGCGCGGCTTCCAATGCGCGTGTTCGTAGGACTCGACCGAGATCTTCGGATCCTGCGCAGGTCTCCCAGGGATCGGAGATGGCGGCACTGCTGGCTGCAATTCCGACAAGACTTTCTCCTCAGCTTTTCCCTAATCGCGGGGACCGGGATAGTGTGTGATTAGACAGACCGGCGCAAAACCCCGCCGGGCCCGCTTTGCTGGTGGCGTGCTCCTAATAGATTCACAGCCGGGCCGGCAGGGTTCATGAAGAAACGGTGATCTGGAATGGGGAAGCGACCCGGCATAATGCGATGCCGGAAATCAGGCGACTCGTGAGCGCAAGCTAACGGGTCGGACAACACGTCTATGCTCGTGGAGCCGGCCGGTCTGACCGCTTAATCGCCCTGTGCGGCTCCCTTTTGCCCCGGAGCGGGATGCCCCACGTAAACCTGCTGTGGAGCAAACAGCCTGGCGGATGTGCTGGTCGCGTGCACGCTCAGGTTCTCCACTCCCGGCCCATGGGGCAAAGGCGCGGAAAAACTCATGCGGTACTGATTGTGGAGTCGCCAATCGAGATTCTTGAAATAGGGCTGAAACGAAACGGGATTTCCGATCCCTTCCCAGTAACTGTACCCGCCGGTAGCCTGGGTTAATTGCGCAAGCAAATTCTGCCCATCGTTGACTCCATACCAGGTGTGGCCGAAAAACCCTACATTGCGCCAGTAGATGGAGTAGACGGAAATCCTGGATCGCACCGCGTCGTGGATGGCAGCAAGTAGATACGGATCCTCCGGGTTATAACGAACTTCGTAATTATCGACACCGTCGGTTATCATCACCACGACGCGCCGGGCAGCGCGATTCTGTGAAGGCCAGTGATGCGCCAGGTCAGAAAGGCAGAAATATGGGCTGCCGCTGATACCTGGAGGGCCCGTTGGCAGACGGAGGTCGCGCGCTACGGCGGTGTGGTCCTTCGACAGCGGACCTGCCAATTTTGCGCTCCCGCTGTCCATATAAGCCACGGCCACCTCCGCATTCGCGGGAAGGCTCCTAATGAACTGGGCGATATCGCCGAACTGATTGGCGAGGCTGCCAACCGCGTCGTCATCAATCATTACGACCACTTGCACCGGGGCATTAGATTCATGGAGCCGTTCCCAACCGGAAATATTCGCTGACTTGCCGTCCAGCTTCACGGCGATCTGGTTTTGCGAAATCTTCGGCGCGCCGGTGTTTTTCTTCTGCGGCAACACGGTGATCACCGCCTTGCCCCGCCCTTCATTGAAGTCGCTCTGACAAAAAGCTGGTCCTGCCGCAAGCGAAACCAGCGCGGCGGCCAAGACGGCCAAATTGAATCTCTTCATTTTGTTCCGACCTTTCCTGCCAGGCGCGCCTGCTCCGCCCTTCTCCGCTGGCTCGCACCGCCCGGCCTGTTACTTAGATGTTTAAACGCAAAATTCGATACAGAGTTGCGGGGCCGATAACGATTCATCGCCAGGTTGGAACGGCGTAACCCACGTTTGCAGTGTTGGTTACAGGCGCAATCCCACATGCATGGGACGCTTCAGGTCCGATGGCAAGTCAGGGCGCCGCGGTCTGTCGTGCGGCGAGTGAAGAAGATTCGCTTGACAATCACATACGCACGTAGTAGAAATTCCTACACCGATAGGAGAACGATGTGGCGCCGAAGCTGTCTAAACTTGAGTACCAGATCATGGAAGTGTTGTGGGCCGGAGGCGAGAGCTCGATCCGCGACATTCTCGAGTCATTGCCAGGCAAACGCAAAGCGGCCTACACGACCATCCAAACCACCGTATATCGAATGGAAGCCAAAGGCGTGATCAGGCGAGTGAAAAAGGTCGCCAACTTTCATGTCTTCGCGGCGACTATTTCGCGAGACAACGCGCAACGCCGGCTGATCGACGATCTGCTGGCGCTTCTCGGTGGCCGGTCGCAGCCGCTGATGGCGCACTTGATCGACACTGGAAAGTTAACGCTCGAAGACGTGAAAGAAGCCGAGCGGACCTTACGCAGGCTCTCGAAGGAGAAGGAGTCATGACGATTCCAGCCTTCTGGCAAGAGCCCTGGACCGCGGCGCTGGTGAATCATCTTTGGCAGTCGACGATGGTGCTGGGAATCGTATGGCTGCTTTCCCGTGCGCTCAGCAAGAACTCCGCCCAGGTGCGGTACTGCATATGGATGGCTGCGTCGCTGAAGTTTCTTCTTCCGTTCTCGTTGTTTGTAGATGCGGGTGCATGGATGCGTTCACTGATAATGGCGCCGGCAGGTTCAACTCCCGCCGCGGCCGCTGTGATGCGGCAGATTGCGCAACCATTTCCGGATTTGGAGTTTGTCGACACGTTGTCTCCGATGCCTGCACGTCGTGCGGACCTGATACCGGCACTGCTTGTGGCAGTATGGCTATGCGGCATGGCGATCGTGGTTGCACGATGGGCGCGCGAATGGCTGCGGGTACGCGCTGTGGTGCGCACGGCAGTGCCTCTCGAACTTGCGGCAACCGAAGTGCCGGCATTTTCGTGCGTGGCGCAGATGGAACCGGGCATCTTCGGCATCTTTCGCCCTGTGCTCCTGCTTCCCGAGGGAATTTGGAACCGCCTCGCGCCCGCGCAATTGAAAGCGGTTGTTGCCCACGAGATGTGCCATGTGCGGCGGCGCGACAATCTCATGTACGCGCTGCACATGATTGTGGAGGCCACGTTCTGGTTTTATCCCTTGGTGTGGTGGATCGGCGCGCGCCTCATCGACGAGCGTGAGCGGGCCTGCGATGAGGAAGTTGTGCAGGCTGGCAATGGAGCGGAAGATTACGCGGAAGGCATTCTGATTGTTTGCAAGCATTGCCTGGAGTCGCCACTGGCGTGTGTTTCCGGCATAACCGGCTCTGATTTGAAGAAACGAATCGGCCGCATCGTAGGCACGAGAATGGCGTACGAGCTGGGTGTTGGCCGCAAACTGTTATTGGGATTTGCGGGCGCATTTGCTCTCGGTGCGCCGCTCGTCCTCGGTCTGGTGCAATCTGCACAAAGTGACGCTCAGGCTGGCAAGCCAGGCCTTCCGTCCGTGGCCGGGGATGTGTACCCGTCGTTTGAAGTAGCCACGATCAAGCCCGACGACGCGAGCGCGCCAAACATGCCCGTTTACAAGTTACGAGGACGCAATTTTGTCGCCCTCCGCGCTTCGCTCGAAGACCTGATTGCGTTTGCGTATGGATTGCAAAGGAAGCAGATTGTGCACGCACCGGGATGGATTCGATCGGAACGGTATGACGTGAACGCCGTGCCCGACTCCCCGGGCATGCCGAACATGGAACAGTTGCGGATGATGGTGAGAAAGCTTCTGGCGAATAGATTCAAGCTGACGGTCCACGACGAGACGAGAGTGCTTCCGGCCTATGTTATGACGGCGGACAAGGACGGTGAGAAGCTGACGCCGGACCAAGGCAAAAGGCAGCTTCTACGACTCAGTTTTCGGGCCGGCAAGGGCGGAATCACCATGCGTGTCGAGAACGCGTCCATGCCGGTGGTTACCAGCTTCCTGCAGGAGATGGTTCTCGACCGGCCAGTTGTGGATCGCACCGGATTGGGCGGAAGGTACGACTTCGAGTGCACGTTTGCGCCGGATGATTCCGAGTTTAGCGGCCATCCTCCGCGAATTCTCGCGTCTTCAGATCCAGGCCCAACCGGGGGTGACACCCCGACGGAAACGCTTTCCGCTCCGGGGCTATTCGAGGCCATGAGGCAGCAGCTCGGGCTCAAGCTAAGCGCGGAAAAGAGGGCGGTGAACGTGATCGCCGTCGACCATGTCGATCACCCTTCGCCCAATTAGGGCCTGTTAACACTATTGGGATGGCGGCGACGGGAGCCAGATTTGCCGAGTACTAGAAGCGAGGAGCGCGCTGTGGTCAATCCCTGGAGCGACGAGCGACAACGAAATCGGGAAATCTGGCCCCGTCCCTTCGGGTTGCGGCTTAAATTCGGCCATACTTCGTTGCCGGCCTCGACGGTGGGGCCTGCCACAGCCTTCGGCCGTCCTCTCGACTCCACCCCACGGACAAAGAACTGTCCGCGGGGACCCCGGTGTCTGGCCGAATTTACACTCGCAACGCCATCCACCCCAATAGTGTTAACAGGCCCTAGCTCCGCCGGGAACAAAGTATGCTACATAGGTGTCTAATCAGTTGTGAGCCTCATTGCAATCCATTTCCCTATGCAGGAACGCATCACTGGAACGACGTGGAATGATTGAAACGCGAATCTCGATTGGAGACAGGGGCAAGGCAAGGCGCTGCAAGTTTGGGGTGTATTCTTCTCGAATCCGGAGAAAATACGCTCCCCCCCCCCGCATTCTCGGCCGGTTTACGGGTGCGGAAGAGCGATTCAGAATGATTACCGCATCGGGAATCGGGAGGAGGGAAAAGATGGATGTGGCTGTGATCTCCATCGATCAGGTCGATCATCCTTCGCCGAATTAGCGCCTGAACGGCACAATCTAACTGGAAACTAAGAAATAGGTTGCAAAAGTCATGAACAAACAACGATCACTTGCGTCTTAGAAGTGCACCCTGTCCGAAACCAATTGAAAGACAGCTGCGAGAGTCAGCTGCTGCGAAAGCTCGCTGGGGATAAGTCGGCAAAAAGGAAGAGGCGGGATGAGGATTCAACTGACCACGCGTCGACGGAGCGCTTGCAGGGGTGCAGCGCTGATTTCAGCGGGCTGCATGGCCTGGGCCGGACTACTCGCGCAGACAAACGCGGCCGCCGCCAATGCAGCGCCGCAGAGTGAAAGCAAACAAACTGCGGCGCCGGAAACCCGCACGCTGCTGCCGCAGTTCGAAGTGGCATCAATCAAGGCGCACAAATCGGAAGGCATGATGATGAGGGCCGGCATGCGGCAGACTCCGGACGGCGTTTCAATCTCCGGGGTTCCCCTTTCCATGCTGGTCAGCGGCGCCTTGGGACTGCCCTCCAACCAGATTTTGAACGAGCCGCAATGGGCAGATTCAGATCGCTATGACATAGAAGCGAAAGTAGATGCAGCCGATGTCCCAAAACTCGAGAAGCTGACGCGAGAGCAGCGCATGGCGATGTTGTTGCCCCTGCTTGAAGACCGTTTCGGGCTCAAGTTTCACCATGAGACCAAAGTGATGGAGGTCTATGCGCTGGTGGTAGACAAGGGCGGCCCGAAACTGCAGCCTGTCAAGCTGGACGAGACCTCTGGCGGCGCCATGCCTCCCGCCCCTGGGAATGGAAACACTGCGCTGGGTAGACCTGATGAAGGTGGTCCAGCAAAGCCGCCGCCGGGCGCCATGATGATGCAAATGTCGCCGCAGGGTATGACGCTTCGAGGGGTTGGAATTACTACGGGTCAACTTGCTGACATGATCGAACGGGCATTGGGCAGCACCGTCGTGGATAACACGGGACTGACCGGAAAATACGATTACACTCTCACTTTTGCGCCGGAGATAGGCAGAGGGCTGATGGGGGGCATGCCGCCACCGCCGCCTTCCGGGGGGTCGCCCTCCGGCGAAGCCGATACACCCACCCAGGCGGCGCCGTCGATTTTCACCGCGGTTCGGGAGCAGCTTGGCCTGAAGCTGCAAGCAAAGAAAGAACCGGTGGACGTAATTGTAATTGACCAAGTCCGGCAACCATCACCGAATTAAGTACGGCTCGGAGCCAGTAAATGCTGCGTCGTCATGTTGCCTGGTTTTCGAATCTTTTCGCGTTGCTTTGGTTGTCTACGGCGCTGCCCGCAATGGCCACACCCTATGACGGCAAGGTGACCTATAACGGCATGCCCGTGCCGGGGGCAACGGTTACGGCTGTGCAGGACGGCCAGAAGCTCACGACAGTTACCGATGCCGGAGGCGTCTATCAGTTTGCCAATCTTAAGGATGGGCTGTGGAAAATAGAAGTCCGGATGGAATTCTTTGCGACGGTCCACGCACAGGTAACGGTAGGGCCCAAAACACCTGCCGGCGACTGGGATTTGACACCGCTGCCGATGAGTCAACTGGAAGCGCGTGCACAAAAGGAATCTTCGGTACCGGAGGTTCCACCAGCGCCCAGCCTGGCAGCGTCGAAATCGTCAAAGCAGCAATCGCAGGGCAGCGAAGCAGAGACTCCTAAGCAACGCGCCGAACAAAATGAGCAGAGCTCAGACGGATTTCTGGTCAACGGCAGTGAGAATAACTCGGCCACTTCGATTTACTCAACTAATCCGGCTTTCGGGAATTCACGCACTAATATCCGCGCTCTTTACAACGGAGGCTTCGCCGCCATCGTGGATAATTCGGCGCTAAATGCGAACCAGTTTTCGCTGACTGGAGTTACACCACAGAAACCCACTTACTCGAATTTGACCATGGCGCTTTCCTTGGGCGGACCGATGAACATTCCCCATCTCATGCCGCGGGGTCCGCATTTCTTTGCAGGCTATGTATGGACGCGCAACAACAACGCAACGATTAACACGGGCCTGGTTCCGACACTCGCCGAGCGCAACGGTGATCTATCGGGTATTTCGGTCCCAATTTACAATCCGGCGACGGGACTGCAGTATGTCAACAACCAGGTTCTCGTCAGTCCGCAGGCGCAGGCGCTGCTCAATCTGTTTCCAAATCCAGATCCGAACATTCCCGTCACATCCGGCTATAACTTCCAGGCGCCGGTGTTGAACGCCGTACACCAGGACCAACTGACTTTGCGGATGGAAAGAGCTCTGGGGCGCAAGGATCAGCTTTATGGGAATTATGCCTTTCAGAGTACCCGCGCCAACAATGTCAGTCTGTTCAGTTTTGTCGATGCAACGAGCGTCCTGGGCATGGATGCCAATATCCATTGGCTGCACCGTTATACCCCGCATTTGTTTGTGACCACCTCATACAGCTTCAGCCGGCTGCGCACACAGTTAACCCCTAATTTCGAGAACCGTGCGAACGTATCAGGCGCTGCGGGAATTACGGGTAACGACCAGGATCCGGCGGACTGGGGTCCGCCGACGTTGAGTTTCGATAACGGCATTGCCAGTCTGACCGACCAGAACAGCGAATTCGACCGCAACCGCACCGACGAAGGCTCGGTATCGGCATACCTTTATCACGGACGTCATAACTTCACCGGCGGTTTCGATTTCACCAAGGAAGACTACAACTGGCTTGAGCAGGAAGATCCGCGTGGAATCCTTACGTTTACGGGGGCAGCGACCTCGGCAACGGGCAACGTATCGGCCGCAAGCGGCTCGCCTCTGGCTGACTTCCTGATTGGCATTCCCGATACCAGCACGATCGCATTCGGCAATGCAGACAAGTACTTCCGTGAGCCTCTTTACGACGCATACTTGAACGACGACTGGCGTGTAACCTCTACGCTCACAATTGATGCCGGAATGCGCTGGCAGTACACCGCACCCATGACTGAATTGCATGGTCGCCTGGTGAATCTGGATATCAATAGTGGATTTACCGCGGCGGCGCCGGTCCTCGGGAGCGATCCGGTGGGAGCAGTCACTGGCCAGCGTTATCCCTCGTCGCTGTTGCGGCCGGATTGGAAGGAATTCGAGCCGCGCATCGGCATAGCATGGCGGCCGATTCCGGCGTCATCCGTAGTGGTTCGCGGCGGCTACGGCATTTACTACGACACGTCGGTTTATCTCAGGATTGATTCGCAACTTGCGCAGCAGGCGCCGCTCTCCAAGAGCCTGGAAGTGCAGAACAGCGCGGATTGCCCCCTGACGCTGGCGGATGGCTTTCCGGCGTGCTCGACTACAACCAGCGACCAGTATGCGGCCGATCCCAACTTCCTCATCGGATATGCGCAAAACTGGAGCCTGAGTGTGCAGCGCGATTTGCCGTTTGCGATGCAAATGACAGCAAGTTATTTGGGAGTGAAGGGCACCGACGGACCGCAGGCGATTTTGCCCAACAGCTATCCAATTGGCGCCGCGAACGCGTGCCCGAGCTGTCCTTCGGGATTTGTGTATGAGATGTCAGGCGGAAATTCGACGCGGCAGGCCGGAGAACTGCAGTTGCGGCGCCGGCTGATGAACGGGCTTGCGGCATCCGTCATGTACACCTATTCGAAGTCGATTGACGATGACGCCTATCTGGGCGGCACGGGTCACGTGGCTGCCAGCGAGCCCGGACAATTGCCTGCGACGCCGGCCAGCGGCAACGGACAGATTGCGCAGAACTGGCTTGATCCGCGTGCAGAGCGATCGCTTTCTTCTTTCGACCAGCGGCAGCTTTTGAATGTCACTGCGCAATACACCAGCGGCGAGGGGCTGCGCGGTGGGACGCTGATGGGGGGATGGGCAGGACGTTTGCTGAAAGAATGGACATTCACCACCACCATCGCTGCGGGGACGGGCTTTCCCGAGACGCCAATATTTCCGGCCGCAGTGCCGGGCACCGGCGTGAGCGGAATGTTGAGCCCGATCAGGCCGGACTTGACTGGCGCGTCGATCAACAACGCGAGCGCTGGCAGGCATGTGAATGCGGCGGCCTACACGGCGCCAGTGGCGGGGCAATGGGGAAATGCGGGCCGGGATTCGATTACCGGGCCGGGACAGTTCACGCTCAACAGCTCACTGAACCGCACGTTTCGCCCGCGCGGAAAGCTATATCTCGATTTGCAGATCAATTCGACCAACACCTTGAACCACCCGGAATTTACGAGCTGGTATACGACCTACGGGCTGGCGCAATTTGGATTGCCGCAAACGGCCGGAGCGATGCGCAGCCTGCAAACGGTTTTGCGGCTGAGGTTCTGAAACTATGCGAAATGTGATTGCATCGGTGTTGCTTTTCGCGGCCTCGAGCGCCGGCGCCCAGGTGGTTGGCACCAACACTGTGCCCGGGCAGGCGCCGGGATATACGCTAAGCATCCAGTCGCAGTTGGTGGTTGAGGCGGTAACCGTCAAGGACAAACAGGGAAATTTTGTTCATGGGCTTACGGCAAAGGATTTTGCGGTGACCGAGGATGGCGCGCCGCAAAGGATCAGCTTGTTCCAGTTTGAAGACTTGAAGAAAGAGGCAAAGCCGCTGCCCGCAATGACCTCGTCCGATGAAGACATTACCGTATATAACCGCCTGGCGCGCGAGCAATTTGCGACAACTTCAATCGACAAGAATCCATACGAAAATCGGCGCTTGCTGGCCTTTTACTTTGACATGACGACGATGCCTCCCGAGGATCAGCTTCGCGCTTTGACTGCGGCCGAGACATTTGTCCGCACCAAGATGACGAGCGCGGATCTGATTGCGTTGCTGCGGTATCAGGGCGGCTCGGTGGATATTCTCCAGGACTTTACCGCGGATCGCAACCGGCTGCTGAGCATTCTGGAAACGATGATCGTGGGCGAGGGGCAGGAGTCGAACGATACCACGGATGATGCCAGCAGTGCGGACACGGGCGCGGCCTTCGGTCAGGACGACAGCGAATTCAACATCTTCAACACCGACCGGCAACTTTCGGCGCTGGAGACGGCTTCGCAGATGCTGGCCCGGGTCCAGGGAAAGAAGTCGCTGCTCTACTTTGCCAGCGGGCTGCGACTGAATGGCATCGACAACCAGGCGCAGTTTCACGCCACGGTGGATGCAGCAATCAAGGCAGGCGTGACGTTTTGGCCCATCGACACGCGCGGACTGGTGGCCGAAGCGCCCCTTGGCGACGCGACGCAAGGATCACAAGGGAACCAGGGCATGTACACGGGAGCGGCGGCGCTGGCTACGACATCGAACTTCCAACAGTCACAGGACACGCTTTTTGCTCTTGCCGGCGACAGCGGAGGCAAGGCATTTCTGGATAACAACGACCTCAGCCTTGGCATTGTGCATGCGCAAGAGGCTATCTCGGATTACTACATTCTCGGCTATTACACCACCAACACCGCGAAGAACGGGCGTTTCCGTCGCATCAAGATTTCGCTCACCAGCGGCGGGAATGCGGAGCTCAGCTATCGCGAGGGCTATTACGCAGACAAGGAGTTCGCCAAGTTCAATGCCGCGGACAAGGAGCGCCAGCTTGAAGATGCGCTTATGCTGGAAGATCCGATTACCGATCTCACCATGGCCGTGGAAATTGATTACTTCCAGCTCAATCGGGCAGAGTATTTCGTGCCCATCATCGTAAAGATTCCCGGCAGTGAACTGGCGCTCGCCAAACGCAGGGGAGCGGAACACACGCTGATCGACTTCGTAGGCGAGATCAAGGACACAGTCGGTGGAATCACCGTGAGCAATGTCCGCGACGATGTCAACATCAAGCTTTCAGACGCGACCGCAGCCGAACTCGCCAGAGTGCCCATCGAATACGACACCGGATTTACGCTGCTGCCGGGCACCTACATGATCAAGTTGCTGGCGCGCGACGATGAGACGGGACGCATCGGAACCTATCAGACCACGTTCACCATTCCCAATCTGAATCAGACCGGGAAACATGTTGCCATCAGCTCGGTGGTGCTGAGCAGCCAGCGAATAAATCTGAACGACGCGATTTACAACGCCGCGAAGACCAAACAACGGGAGAAGGACGAGTCTGTAAACCCGCTGGTGCAGAATGGAGCGAAGCTCATCCCCAGTGTCACGCGGGTGTTCAACAGGGGGCGCGCCATTTACGTTTTCCTTCAGGCGTATAAGCAGTCGCCTGCACCGACGACGACGCCGCTCTTTGCGTTTGTAAGCCTTTATCGGGAAGGCAAGCAGGTGTTCGCAAGCAAGCCCGAGTCGGTGGATCCGAACGCAGCCAACGAGCTTCGCACCATGGCCATCAGTTTCGACCTTGGTTTAAGCTCGCTTGCCCCGGGCAAGTACGAGTGCCAGGTAACAATACTTGATCCGACCTCGAAGAAAGCGGCTTTCTGGCGGGCGCCAATAGAGCTGGTGCAATAGCCGCAGATTCACCTTGCATAGTTTGCCGCGCCACGCATTGCGTCTGTCCTCTGTGCCGGATACGATATAACCTGCTGACAGTGCATGCAACCTGCCTCCCCAGAGCCACCCAGGCGCGGCCTCCGACACGGCTTTGAGGCCTTTAGTTTCCGCGATTTCCGCCGATTCCAGTTGGCGCGCATGGCTGCTATTCTGGGGGCCGAAGCCCAAGCGGTCGCAGTTGCATGGCAGGTTTATTCCATCACCCACCGCGCCATCGACCTTGGGTACACGGGCCTGGCGCTGTTTCTACCCGGCCTGATCTTTCTGCTGCCAGCCGGGCATGCAGCCGACCGATTCGATCGCCGCCACGTGATCCTTCTTTGCTATGCACTGCAGGTTTTCTGTACTGCTGAGTTGCTGATGCTGGCGCGCGCCAATACGAACAATTTGATGGAAATATACGCGGTGCTCTTTGCCATTGGAACAGGGCGCGCGTTTTCCGGGCCGGCTTCTTCGGCACTTATTCCTCATCTCGTGCCGGAGGAGCATTTTGTGAATGCGGTGACCTGGGGCGGAGCGACATATCAACTTGCCAAAATTACGGGGCCTGCGCTGGGCGGGCTATTGTTTACGATTCCGCTCACGCATTTCGTGCCGCAAACACGGCTCGAGGGCGCTGGCATCGTCTATGCTTTTACCCTGGGGACGCTGGCGTGTTATCTCGCGCTGGTGAGCACGCTGCACGTGCGGCCGGGGCGAATGGAGCACCGCGATCTTTCCTTGAAAGTGCTCCTGGCGGGTTTCCATTATGTGCGCCGTGCGCCCCTGCTGCTGGGCGGGTTTTCGCTGGATCTGTTCGTGGTCCTGCTCGGCGGGGCTGTGGCGCTGATGCCCATTTTTGCGCATGACCTCCTGCACCAGGGACCGCGCGGGCTGGGAATGCTCCGCGCCGCGCCCGCCGTGGGTGCCGTGATGATGTCGCTGGTCATGGCGAGATTTCCGCTGCGGCGCAGAGCCGGGAAATGGCTGTTTATGGCAGTTGCGGTCTTCGCCGTCTTCACCATCGTCTTCGGGCTTTCCCGGTCGTTGTGGCTTTCCCTGGTTTCACTGGCGATCGCGGGAGCGGCCGACGCCATCAGCGTCATCATACGCGGGTCGATGGTGCAACTGGCCACGCCTCCGGCCATGCGCGGACGGGTGAGCGCCGTCAATTCGCTGTTTATCGGCGCATCAAACGAGCTGGGCGAGTTTGAAAGCGGAGTTACGGCGCAGTGGTGGGGGGCAGTGCGAGCCACCGTAGCCGGCGGCGTGCTGGCGTTGGTGGTTACGGGGCTATGGTCAGTGCTCTTTCCTCAGCTGCACGAGGCAGACGAGCTGACCAGTGAATCACTGCGCGAGCAGATGCCGGCCGAGGAAGTGCTGTTGGATCTTTGATCCAGCGCCGCGCCTGCAGCAGATTGGAATGTCGCTATCGATCTGCGGCTCGCGCTACCTGCAATGGCTTTTGTCCGCTGGGCGTGGACGGATTGACCTGCGCATTCAGGTAGTTGGCAAGATCTTCGACATCTTCGTGGCTGCCCACCATGGGCGGCATGAATTTGCGATAGGGCATGTCGGGCCTGTAGTCGTGAAGCATCGCAATGAAGCTCTCGATGTTGGCGGCATCGCGGCCGGCCAGGAGTTTGCGCAGAGGGCGGTAGCCGTCCAAAGTGTGGCAGGAACCGCATTCCCCGCGGAAAATCGCCTCGCCGCGAGTGTAGCTGTTGTTTGCGCCATACCAAACCCACTCGGAGTGGACGAGGTAGCCTTCGCGATCGATGCGCGAAACATACGGCACGCGCACTCCATTCGAGTACATCCAACGGCCGATTACGTAAGGTTTGCGCAGCATTTCGCGGGAGTACTCGCCGGCGCCGGTGGCCATGAGCGCCAGCAGCAAGATGGCGACGGCATGAGAAAGATTGAATTCAATGGGATTGCGGTAGGCGAGATAATAGGCGACGCCAACGATGGTGGCCGAAGTAATGATAATGATGAGCGCGATGCGCGTGACCGCGGAGAACGTTCCTTCCCCGATAGTAGCGATGCCCAGGGTGAGCAGGGCGCGCTGCGACGCGGGAACCATGAGCAGGTACCAGATCAGCAGAAACGGGTTCGCGACGAAGGATGGTACAAGCCACTTGACGCTCCATTGAACCATGCTGGACTTAAGTGCCGGCTTCTTCTCGCCATCGATCAGGCTGGCGCTGATCAGCGCCCAGATACCGGCCAACGCCGTGCAAACGCCGGCCCGGAGAAAGAGGCTGGGCCAGTAAGTGGGATTGAAGAATGCGTTCCAGAACCTGCTGGCTTCGTGGCCGGTTCCGGCAACAGAAAGCCAGCTATCTCCCGGGGTAAGCATGAACGTGAGAATGCCATTGATGATGATGAGCGTAGCCGCTGAGGCTCCGGCGTAAACCCAGCCGACGGTAAGATGGAGCTTGGCGTCGATGCGGTTCCAGGTGTAGTAATAAACCGCGGCAGTAGCCAGTTCGACGAGGAAAAAGACCCACTCCATCGCCCAGCCAAAAACGAAGTTATGGATGAGCGTACTGGTGGCCTCAGGCTGGGTGAGTCCGATGGCGAACCAGATGCCCACGCCAGAGACGGTGCCGAAGACGCCGGTGAGTATGAGAAAGAACTTCGAGTAACCAACCAGCTCCTCGATCCAGTCAGCGCGGCCTTCGCGGCGGGCCTTGCGCTCGGCAACAGGAAGGTAGAGGCCACCGCCGACGGCGAATTGGGAAATCATGACATGGAAGATGGCAATGATGCCAATGACCCAGCCGGAGCCGAGATACGGGATATTCCAGAATGGATAGTTCATAGCAACCTTTTGCTAGCGGTGATCAGCGGACAGTCCAATAACTGATAAGTGTTGTCGCCAGCAGCGCAAAAACCGCCAGCAAGCCGAAGTAATGTGCGGCCCGCGCGCGCCGGCCGGATTCCTTGGTGTTGTCGTAGAAGGGAATCAGCAGCCACAGCACGATGCCCAGCGTGAAGATGAGAATCCCTGCAACTTCACCCGCCTCACCGGGCAGAAACGAACCGAGCAGCTTGAGCATTTCGAAAGGGCTCATGAAATACCACTCGGGATGGATGCCCATGGGGGCGGGCGAAAGCGAATCATATTGTTTGCCGAGCGCCCACGGAAAGACCGAGGCCAGAAGCGCGAGGACGTTGAGGGAGATGAGCCACATGGCCAGGTCTTTGCGCAGGAAATTGGGCAGGAAAGGAATGCTCTTGCGTTCCGCGGCCGGCCTGGCTTCTTCAGAGGGAGGAAGGGCGTTGCCGTGGCGCTGTACCAGCCAGAGATGGAAGACCAGCAGCGGTATGAAGATGGCCGGGAGCACCACCACATGCAGAGCGAAGAAGCGTTGCACGGTGAACTCGGTTACGTCCGGACCTCCACGAAGGAGGCCGGCCACGATGGGGCCGATCCACGGAATGGCCATGGGAATCTGCAATCCGACTTTTGTCGCGAAATAGCTGAGCTCGTCCATGGGCAGCAAATAGCCCGAGAAGCCGAAGACGGAAGCCAGGCCGAGAAGCGCCATACCGCTGAGCCAGCCGAACTCGCGCGGCTTGCGATAGGCCTTCATGAAGTAAACCGAGAACATATGGACGAGGATGGAGAACATCATGAGGTTGGCCGACCAGGAATGTGCTGAGCGAATGAGCCAGCCGAAGTTCATGACGAAGGTGATCTGGCGAACAGATTCAAAGGCCTCGGCGCCGGGCCGGTAATACACGAGCAGCAACACGCCGGTGAAGCATTGCACCAGGAACAGGAAAAGCGAAATCCCACCCCAGTAATACCAGAAAGATTGCCTATGAACCGGGACGGTTTTGCGGCGTGTGAAGGCGACCAGGTCACTGAGACCCAGCCGCTCATCGACCCAGCCGTAGAGCGAGGCTGCGGAGGTCTTTTGCGCCAGGGGCCTATCCTCTAGCTGCTGCGGAATGGTGGAGGGTTCTGCTAATTTACGCTCGATGCCGGTTGCCACTTCATCCTTCCTTTATGTACGTGAAACCAGTACGCCGGTGGGGTTGAGGGCCACTTTGTACAGGGTGAGCGGTTTGGGGGGAGGGCCGCTCACGTTGGCGCCGGTATAGGCGTTGTAAGTGCCGCCGTGGCAGGCGCAGTGGATCCGGTCCTGTTGCGGCTGGTATTGCACCGTGCAGCCCAGGTGCGTGCAAACTGCGGTCATGGAAATCCAGCGGCCGTCGAGGTGATGAATCAGCAGAGCCGGTCGCGTTCCAAATTTGTACATGAGCACCGATCCGGCAGGCAGCTTCTGGGCGTCTTTGAGGGTAACCTCGGTCACGGCCGATTCGCTTAGCTCCATCTCAGACGGTGATTCGAGATAGCGGTAAACGGGATAGGCGAGCGCCGCAAGATAAGCCAGGCCGGCCGCACTTGCGGCAGTCAGGAAAGCGCGCCGGGCGCCGGGTTCGCCGGCCTCCGCGGATACGCGGACAATGTTGGGAGAAATCGCCGAGTCGGTCATTGCTACGTTGCGCCCTCCATGGTTTTTTCGGCACGCGCCACAACAGAGATCAGCCAGCCGATGACGCCCAGGCCAGCCACAAACAACACTAGGAAGAGTGCAACAACGCTCCAGTTGGTCACCACGGCGCGGTCCCAGACGTTGTAACCCTTGTTGAGCAAGGTGAGGTCGCGGACGCCGTCGCGATATACCGTGAAGAGGAGTTCCGTAACCAGAGCGACCGCGGCGCATGTCCAGCCCAGCCACGGCTCGACAATGCGTCGGACACCGGCAATTGCCACTAGCAGGACAGCGACGGCGACCATCACCACCCAGCCGTCGCCCGCCAAGCCGGAGAAACGGTAAAGCGGATGGTGGGCGAGCCCGGATCGAACTGCTTCGGGCTGCACCTTGGCGGCCCAGAGACCCGCAAGCAGATAAACCACGCCGAACCCCGCGGCGAGCGCCGCTCCCAGGCCGGCTATAAATCTCTTCTCCTCGCCGGAGAAAGTGCTTCGCCCGGCAAGATACAGCAGCCACAGTCCTGCAAAGAACAGTCCGCCGGCCAGCATGAGAAACCACCGCGGAGTGAGAGTCGGGTCACCTGCAGGCAGATAAGCGCCCATGGCAGAAGCCGAGTACATTTGCCGCCAGACTTCAGGGCGAAGCATGAGCGTCATGTTAGTAGAGAGCAAACGGGCAACTCCGCCGGCAAGGAGCCAGGCCGCCAGTCCCACCCACCATGCTGATTTGCCTGCTTCCAGTCGCGCCGAAAAACGGTAAAGCAGCCAATAAGTGAGCATCAGAGTGGGAATAATAGCGATCCAGTAAAGGCCGATGAGAATGCTGCTCGTATAGAGAGCGCGGCCGTAGAGTACCTGCGAAAAAAGCAGCGGCGGCACGCCGAAGTTGATGACAAATGTCATAACCACTGTGAGCCGCCGGGCAAGGGCCCTTGATGCTGTGAGGCAGTTAGGGGAGCCGCGGTAAATACTGAGGACGACCGCCAGAAGCAGGCCGCCAAGGAGCATCTCAACAGCCACGAAGTGAAGTGACAGCGTGATGACATGCAAGAGTTTGAGCAGCCACACCGGGGCAGGCAATGGAATGGGATCAATAGCAGGAAATACCGGCATGATGTCGTGAAGAGTCCTTTCATTCTGCCGCAAGTGCGGATCTGGCAACGCTATTGGCGCGAGCCGGGATTCTACTGTGCAACCCTGTGGGAGTGGAGCGGTACCGGTGGGCGGCAAGACAGTGTTGGCAGTGCATTTTGGACCGTTTCTCTCCAATTTTCAGTGGGGAAAGCTTACGGTAGCTCCAGTCGAAAACTGGGTCTGTGATAGCGGACACATACGCGTGTGACAGCTTGCGGTATCCGTTGATTGTTTGGTGGCGCAGATCTCAGAAACTCGAGGTCCGCGAAAGCAACAAGAAGTTCAAGGGATTGCCCAGGAGCGTTTTATGATGCGACCAAACTCGTCCATGCAACTAACCCGGGCTGCTGATTACGCGGTGCGAGTGATGATCCATTTGGCTTCCACGGGCACCCGGATGCGTGTCTCCCTTCCGGAACTGGCGCGAGCTACAGACACGCCGGGAAGCTTCCTATCGAAGGTGCTACAGTCCCTGACGCACGCGGGAATGATTTCTTCGCGGCGCGGACAGGCAGGAGGTTTTGAGATTTCCGAGCGCGGGCGAGGAGCGTCGATGCTACAGGTGATTGAGGCGATCGATGGCGCGATCAGTCTCAATGTCTGCCTCGTTTCCGGAAAGTCGTGCCGGAGGAAGATGGGGTGTCCGGCGCATCCAGTTTGGGCACAGGCTCAACAGGCGATGTTCGGTGTTCTCGCTTCGGTAACGATTGCCGAACTGGCGGCGCGTCCGCCCCGTGCAAGCAACGAGCCCGGCTGGGACTCCGCTCTTTCCGCTTTGGCGATGACAAGCCCGGTTCTGCGATAGACGAGCCGCGCCTCGGATTTGCAAGTTTCGGCCGCGGGTGTTTCAATCAAGTTAATTGAAACAGGGGTGCTCCACAGGCGTGGGGCTGAGAAATACCCTCGAACCCGATCCGGATAATACCGGCGTGGGAAG
>JASHOY010000203.1 GCA_030038435.1 Acidobacteriaceae bacterium
TTGGTTCTGGCTCGGAATCAATCGGCTCCGACCACCCGTCTTTTCCGGTGTCTTCAACCCATCCGCCGCTTTCACCGCTCCATCTGAGCCGGCCCGAAGCCATCTCAACCTACTCCGTTGCACAAGACGTCAATTGACCCTGTGCTCAGCAAATATACCCGGGGACAGCAGTAATCCGCATGACGGAATTCTTGCTCGTAATGAAGCTATATCAGCTCCCCGTTCTTTACAATGCACTTTCGGGTCATTGCCGCGCAGAATCAAAAACGTTCCGCGCCGCGCACCGGGCATCCAATAGCAGGAGGGCGCCATGATCATCGGTGTTCCCAGGGAAATCAAGGATAACGAAGCCCGCGTTGGCATAACCCCAGCCGGCGTCAAAGCCCTCTGCGAGGCAGGGCACAAGCTGCTGGTTGAAACCCGCGCCGGCGAAGAGTCGGGCTTCTCCGATGACGATTACCAGCACGCCGGCGCCGAGATCGTCGGCGATGCCGGCTACGCCTGGGGCAAGTCGGCCATGGTCGTCAAGGTCAAGGAGCCGGTCGAATCCGAGTACGTGTATTTCCGTGAAGGCCTGGTCTTATTCACTTACCTTCATCTTGCCCCGCTCCTCCCGCTCACCGACAAGCTCCTCGATGCCAAAATGATCTCCATCGCCTACGAGACCGTGCGCGACAATCGTGGCGCCTTGCCCCTGCTCACGCCCATGAGTGAAATCGCCGGGCGCATGAGCGTGCAGGTAGGCGCAAACTATCTCGAACGCGAACGCGGCGGCCGCGGCATCCTGCTCGGCGGCGTGCCCGGCGTGCCACCTGCCCACGTGGCCATTCTCGGCGGCGGCATCGTCGGCGCCAACGCCGCGCGCATCGCTCTCGGCCTCGGCGCAAAGACCACCCTCATTGATGTCAACCTCAACCGCCTGCGCGAGCTGGACGACATCTTCAACGGCCGCCTCTACACTCTGGCTTCCAACAGTTACAACCTCGAACACGTCACCCGCGAGTCCGACCTGGTCATTGGCGCCGTCCTCATTCCCGGCGCCACCGCGCCCAAGCTGGTAACCCGCGCCATGGTCTCACAAATGAAAAAAGGAGCCGTCATCGTCGACGTGGCCATCGACCAGGGCGGCTGTATTGAAACTGCCCATCCCACCTCCCACTCCGCGCCCAGTTATACCGTCGACGGAGTGGTCCATTACTGCGTAACCAACATGCCCGGCGCGGTGCCCAACACTTCCACTCTCGCGCTCACCAACGCCACCTTTCCTTATGTGCTGCGGCTGGCCAACCATGGCGCGCGCGAGGCGCTGCGCCAGGATTCGGGTCTCGCTGAGGGTCTTAACACCTGGCTCGGCGTGCTTACGCATCGCGGCGTGGCCCAAAGCCAGCAGCGAACCTGCACCCCCCCGGAACGCGTAATCGCCTGAGCGGCTCCGATCGCGCAGAATGACTGCAGACTTCAATCCCTGAAGGCTCACATCCCAGAAACCCGCGCTTCTCCGCAGCTCCTACAGTCCGGTCGCAGGCGCTGCCGGCGGCGCGCCCTGCGGAGGCGGGCCCATATGGTGCTCCGGCGGCGGAATAAAGATCGGCGGCGACAGGTGTCCGCGATGACATGTCCCGCAGCTCACCTTGATCCCTGCGTTATCGATCTTGCCAATGTAATTCCCGTTGATGTCTTCCACCATCTTCACCATCAGCCGCGCGGTGTTCTTCTCCGGCTTGGTGTCCAGGGCATAATCGAGTCGCGGATGGCCTCCCGGTCCCACGGGCGCGTTAGGATCGGGCGCGTGGCAGGTGTCGCAGTGCGTACCCAATGCGCTCGCCCAGCTATGCATGATCCTGTGAACCTGCTCGCCCGTCAGGTCCTTGGGAAGTACTTGCAGATTGGTCGGTGCAGGCATTTGCATTTCGTGAGGCATCGGCCCGCCCGGGGGCCCGGAGGGTTGTGACTGCGGCGCCTGTGACACTGCGGTTACGGCGAATACGGCCGCAGCAAACACGGCGACCGCAACGGAAGGTGACAGGAAAGCTGTTTTCAAGCGGTGATCTTCCTTGGGATGGAATGGTTCTGCCGTTGCGCCTGATTCTATTCGACCAGCGGGCCTTGCGCCGATAAATTTCGCGGCCCCGACACACATTTATGCCCCGCAAAAGCAAATCGCATAGGCCAGTCGACCGCGGCGCTGATCCCGATCCGCGCCGTCACAACCACCTTGGCAGTGGAATACCCGTCATCGCGCACCTGCAGCGGCGACGCCGCATCCAGCAAATCCAGGCCGTTGTGCGCTGCCCGGGTCAGGCCTAATGCCTGGCAGAGCCGGCTGGGCCCCGAGGCAATCATCCACGCCGCCGCATCGGCCGCCGCGCCGCGGTTGCGCGCCATCTGCTTCTGTCCCATCACCGGCTCCAGCGCCCGCAGCAACACGCATCCGGCCCGCCCCTCCCGCTCGCAGGAAATATTCATGCAGAAATAACGCCCGTAGATCGCGTAGACATACGCGTGCCCCGCCGGCCCGAACAGCACCAGGTTCCGCGGCGTCGGTCCCCGATGCGAGTGCGCCGCCGGGTCCGGCGGATCGTTGTGCGGCCCCAGGTACGCCTCCACTTCCACTATCCGTCCCGCCAGCACCCCTGCCTTGGTTCTGCGTATCAGCAGCTTACCCAGCAGCCGAGGCGCCACAACTTCCGGCGCCGCCTCGAAGAATCCGCGCTCCATCAGCTTCCCCGGCACTCGCCTCGCCGCACCGTCGCCCGAAAGCCGAAAGCGGACCGCTCCGCCCTTTTGCACTACTTGTGCGCCTTCTTCCATTCGTCGAGCCTGGCCAGCACCTCTTCCGCGTGCCCCTCCGGCGTAACCTTGGGAAAGATATGGATCAGCGTCCTATCCGGGCCGATCAGGAATGTCGTCCGCGCAATCCCCATCACTTTTTTGCCATACATATTCTTCTCCTTCATCACCCCAAACTGATTGCAGACTTTCTCGTCTACATCAGCAAGGAGGGTGTACGGCAGACTGAACTTGGCGCGGAATTTCGCCTGGTCCCTGGGCGTGTCCCGCGAAATTCCGAGCACCACCGCCCCGGCCGACGTCAGCTTGGTGTACCAGTCGCGGAAGCCGCAGGCTTCGATTGTGCAGCCAGGGGTATCCGCTTTGGGGTAAAAGAATAGTACGACGGGTTTCCCGGCAAAGTCCGAGAGGCTTACGGTCTTATCCTCATCGGTCTGCAGCGTAAAATCGGCGACCTTGTCGTTGATTTCCATGGGGTTTTTTCCTCTTGAGGGTGGATGGAGGGCCGAATCATGGCCATCGAATCTGATTATTCCCGACCCGGGCGTCCGGTGTCACCGCGCCGCAGTGGATTTCTGCGTTTCCTCTCTGCTGCCGCCCTTATTTTTGCTTCTGCCTTCCTTGCCTCCGCCCTTCCCCTCGCCGCCCAGTACCCCGGGCAAGTCCCTGAGACCCCAAAAAAGAACGGCCCCAACCTCCGCGCCGTCGCTGTCCTCGAGTGGACCGGCAAACCGGGCGATCCCAAGGCCAGCCGCCTCATCCCCTTAACCATCTGGGACGGACAGGATCTGCAGGACGCCTCCATCTATCTCGCCCAGCCCGAGCCCCTGGCGCTTCAATCCGAAGTCGAATACAAACTCAAGGAATACGGCAAAACCATCGGCTTTTACGACATCTCCAGCGCCGCCCAGTCGCAGGGCACCTGGGTTGGCTTCGGAGCCTGGAAACCGTTGCCTGTAGCCAGGCCCGCCGCGCCGCCCAAAGAAGTTGCAGCTAACTTCGACCAAGGGGATAGCGACCAGCCCGTCCTGCACAGAAAAGCTCACGCCGATGACAGCGGCAGCGCGTCCAGCGCTCCTGCGCCACCGCCCGATCCCGACCGCCCCATCCTCCGCGAGCCGACCCAGCCGTCCACACCGCCCAAGCCCGCCGCCGGCAGCGGCAACCCGCAGACTGACGTCGCCTATTCCCAGCCCATCTCCAACCTCCCTGATCCCGACCGTCCCCACCTGATTCGCGGCAAGCCGGAAGACTCCGGCCCTCCAGTGCTGCCCACGCTCGCCGGTCTGCCCCCGGACATGCATCAGACCATCGCCGTCTCTGACGCCGCCAACCGCCCCGATCACCTTTGGACCTACTCCTGGTCCAGTCCCGATGAGGCGGCCAAAATGAAGTCCGACCTCGAAGCGGTCGCGCAAAAGGCCCTCGCGCCCCCGCCTGCGGCTCCGCCCAAGCCGGTTAAACCCCGGCGCACCGCATCCGGCCGCCACGCCAAACCCGCGCCCCCTCCGCCGCCTCCGCCGCTTCAGGACGAGAAGTTCCAGGTATTCCAGCTCACCTACGGCGGCCCCGCCACCATGGTCTTTTCCGCACACACTGAAGGCAGCGGCGCCACTGAGAAATTCATCACCCTCATCGCCCAGCCCGACCTTTACGGCAACGTCATGGTGCTCTTCAAATCCATCACCAGCGACGCCGACCTCGACATGACCCCCGCTATGCGCCTCATCGATCCCGTTGACGCCCTGGCCGATAACCGCGGCGAGCTGCTCTTCGAACTCCGCGGCGCCACCCAGCGCCAGTTCGCTCTCTACCGCGTCCTGGACGGCCAGGTGCAGAAGCTCTTCTCCAGCCCTCCGGAATCCGTGGTCATGCCCCCCGCTGCGCCGCCTGTCGGCTAGGGCCCGTTAACACTGTTGGGGTGGAATGCGCCAGATTACCCGATTTCCTTGTCGCTCGCCTCGCCATCCGGCCTCTGAAGAGTTTCCACTGTTCACGCGCATGCCTCACGCCCAGCAACAATCACCGCTCCACACTCAACGGCCTTTTGCACTAATCACAAATCGATTCCCTGCGCCCGAGAGATTAGTAATGTGTCAATCAAAACCAGGGCATCCACTCCTGTAGAATCTAAGAGAGTGGGCACCTCGCCACTCCTCAAGGAAGCTCGATAGAATGGCTTTGAACTCCGCCGCAAATCCCCAAAGCTCAATCTCCGCCCTGTCGCCCGCGACCATGACCGATTCAGCACTCGTCAGCGCCACCACCAACCAGCGCGCCGCCTCGCGTCTCCAGGTGCGCATGGGCCGCGCCGCCACCTTGCCTGACGGCGTCAACTGGCTCACCCTCTTCATCATCGGCATCTTCCATGCCGGCGCGCTTGCCGCGCTCTTTTTCTTCACCTGGCAGCGCCTCGCCGTCATGGCCATCATTTACATCCTCGCCATCAACGTCGGCATCGGCATGTGCTACCACCGCCTTCTTACCCATCGCGGTTACCAGGTTCCCAAATGGCTTGAGTACATCATGACCGTCTGCGCCACCCTCTCCCTGGAAGGCGGTCCCATCTTCTGGGTCTCCACCCACCGCGTTCATCATCAGCTCAGCGACAAGGAAGGCGATCCCCACACCCCGCGCGAAGGCGGCTGGTGGGCGCACACCGGCTGGCTGCTCTTCGGCGAAGCCCTTCACACCCAGACCCAGGCCCTCGCCCGCTACTCGCCCGACCTCAGCCGCGACCGCTTCCACGTCTGGCTGAGCAAATACCACTGGCTTCCCATCACCCTCAGCGGCCTCGCACTCTTCGCCGGCGGATGGGCCTTTGGCGGATGGGTCAACGGCCTGGCCATGGTTCTCTGGGGAGTCCTGCTCCGCGTCACTCTCGGCCTCCACGCCACATGGCTGGTCAACTCCGCCACTCACATGTGGGGCCAGCGCCGTTTCGCCACCCACGACGACTCCCGCAATAGCTGGTGGGTCGCCCTGCTCACCGGCGGCGAAGGTTCGCATAACAACCACCATGCCCATCCCGTCTCCGCCCGCCACGGCCTCTACTGGTATGAGATCGATCCCAATTTCTGGGGCATCTGGATCCTCTCCAAACTCGGCCTCGCCCGCGGCATCAAAGTCGCCCAGTTCGACCGCAACGATCCCAAACCCGCCGGCACATAACCCCGGATTCTCCTCGCCCTCTTGATGCGAAAACCGGCTGGGCATGCTTCCGCAATGCTTCGACGATCGATAATAATGGGAGAATGACCTCGAAGATGCTGTGCATCGCAGCAGCCGGCTGCATTCTCGCCTCCGCCTTCGCCGCCGCCCAGGCCCCCAACACCCTCACTCCCCAGGAAAAACAGGACGGCTGGCGCCTGCTCTTCGACGGCCACGACCTCCATGGTTGGCACTCCTACCTCGAAAATTCCCCGGGCAAAGACTGGTCCGTCGTCGACGGCGCCATCCAGCTCAGCAAAACCAATCAGGACCCGCCAGCCGATTTCGCCGACCTGGTCACCGACGCCCAGTTCACCAACTTCGATTTGAAGCTCGAGTGGAAAGCCCGTCCCTGCATCGACAGCGGCGTCATGTTCTACGTCCACGAGGCGCCCCAGTACAAAAACACCTACGACACCGGCGTCGAAATGCAGATCGCCGACCTCGCCTGCACCGTCCCTGACAGCCGCATCCTCAAAGAGCGCTCCGGCGACATCTTCGACATGATCTCCGACCCCGTCGAGTGGGTCCGCGATGCCGGCCAGTGGAACCAGTTCGAGATCATCGCCGACCACGGCCACCTCGAGCTCTTCCAGAACGGCCACAAAGTCATCGACACCCAGTTATGGGACAAAAACTGGAACGACCTCATCGCCGGCGCCAAGTTCGCCCACTTCCCCGGCTACAGCAAATACCACACCGGCCACATCTCCCTGCAAGGCACCGAACCCAAAGGCGCCCCCGGCGTAAAGCTGGTCTTCCGCAACATCAAAATCAAAAAATTGTAACCGCGATGCTCTCAAACATTCGACAGCTCATAACTTGTGCCAAAAGATTCTGTCATCACAAATAGCTATAGCATTTTCGATTGAAGCGTTAACACAACTCAGGGTGCCCCACCCCTTTGTGCGTCTTTTGCACAAAGGGTGGGAAAGCAGGAACGCTCGCATCGAAAGTAAGCGGCTCAATCGAAAACGCTCTCAGGGTCTCTAGGCCCATTCCTGGGGTGAATGAATAACCAGCCGACAGCAGCGCCACTCGGCTCCGTATAGGGGCGCGGCGAAATACCCGGTCGGCTCTTCTTCGGCGGAGCGACCGAAGCGCAGAGGAGAGGCCGTCCAAGGACCCGCGGTTCGTCCCACCGCACCATCGCCCCAGAAAATGTCAAGCCCTTCGGCCTCAGAGATTTTATAACTAACTGAAAATAAATTACTTATTAATGACACCCTTTTGCCGATTAAATCGCCGCTTCCGCTACGCTCAAATCATGCAGACAAAAATCCCAAATATCCTCCGCGGATTCCCGCGCTCCCGCCCAGTCCCCTTTCCCAGAGCCGCTGCCTCTACCCGGACGAGCGCCTTCAACAGCTTCTCCGGCGGGCTTCCTTTCTCGCACAAAATCACAAGTAACATGCTGTTTTTCATACACTTGCATAGAAAATTACCGATAAGATACCTGTTTTCATACACTTGTGAAAATGCTGCCAAACAAGCCGCTTGTTTTCATACACTTGTATTTTCACCCCCCCCGGGGTACACACTGTCTTGATGGTAGGACGCCGCAATCGTTTCGGTCGGCAACCGTCGGCAAGGCGCGCCCGGATCGCTCACAAAACCGGGGCTCTCCCGGCTGGTTAAACTGGTTAAGTGGGGCGATTCCCGCGCCTGCCGAAGTATAAGATCGACTTGGCTCCGGTAGCCCCGTGCCACATCTGATCACTGACCAATCCCTATGGCCGCATTCATCGACGAAGTCAAAATCCGCGTCAAGGCCGGCGACGGCGGCAATGGCTGCATGGCCTTCCGCCGGGAAAAGTTCGTCCCTCGCGGCGGCCCCTCCGGCGGCGACGGCGGCCGCGGCGGCGACGTCTTCATGGAATCCTCCCAACGCCACAACACCCTCATTCACTTCCGCTACAATCCCGAGCACAAGGCGCAGCGCGGCGAGCACGGCATGGGCTCCAACTGCACCGGGCTCGATGGCCGCTCCATCACCCTCCAGGTCCCCGTCGGCACTTCGCTCTTTGACGCCGATACCGGCGAGCTGGTCCACGACTTCCAGCAACCCGATGAGCGCATCGTCATCGCCAAAGGCGGCCGCGGCGGCCGCGGCAACCAGCACTTCGCCACCAGCACCCATCAGGCTCCGCGCGAGCACGAGATGGGCCGCCCCGGTGAGGAGCGCGCCTACCGCCTTGAATTGAAGCTGCTCGCCGATGTCGGCCTCGTCGGCTTTCCCAATGCCGGCAAGTCCACGCTCATCTCCCGCATCTCCGCCGCGCGTCCCAAAATTGCCGACTATCCCTTCACCACCCTGGAGCCCAACCTGGGCGTGGTGACCGTGGGCGAGATGCCCGCTGAGGAGTCCTTTGTCGTTGCCGACCTCCCCGGCCTCATCGAAGGCGCGCATCTCGGCGCCGGCCTGGGCACCCAGTTCCTGCGCCACATCGAGCGCACCCGCCTGCTGCTCCATCTCATCGATGTCTCCGACGCTTCAGGCCGTCCCGATCCCGTCGCCGACTTCAAGGTCATCAACAACGAGCTGGCCAGCTTCGGCCCCGACGGCACCCACCCGCTGGCCAATAAGCCCATGATTGTTGCGGCCACAAAGATTGACTCCGCCAA
>JASHOY010000204.1 GCA_030038435.1 Acidobacteriaceae bacterium
CGGTCGCCGCGACATCCTCATACATCGAGTCGAACCAGCCTGCGGCTACCTGGCCGGCGCCAGCTCCCATGTCTGCGAGGATGATGGGCGTGCCGCCATCGAGATAATCGACGAAGGCATCCAGGCCCGCCGGGGTATGAACATCGACTTTGGTTACGATCCCGTTGAAAAAGTGCTTCAGAGATCCACGCGCCTTGTTCTCGGTGTCGAGATCGAGAAGGGTGACGGGAATCTCGTTGGTCTGAAACCATTCAGCCAGGGCGACCACGACGCCGGTTTTGCCGACGCCACCTTTGCCGCCCATCGTGAAGACGACTCGCTTTGAAAACTCGGTCATTGCTCACCCCCAGTGGCGGTCAAGGTTAGTGGCTCGTTTTCGCGGAAGACGAAGCGCGCCGATTTCGGCTTCTGAAGAATCGGCTTTGTCTTGAGAGCAGCGATGGAGGCGAACCCTGCCGATCGCGCATCCACTGTTTCGAGCGGTGGCAGTTCGAACTGTGTACGCTTGCGATGTTTGGCGCGCACTTTCACGAACGAATGAAGCGTGCTGGGCGCGACGTACAGCCCGAGCCGTTCATGAAAGAGCTGGGCGACTTCCCGGTACGTCCGCCCCTTGCGGCGCAGTTCCCGGATCAGCTCGCGGTGCGGCTCAAGTTTTGAGCGTGGGGATTTTGGTGGAAGAGATTCGAGAATGGATTGAAGCACTGGTTCCATGTTCAATGGCTCCAGAGCACTTTCGATCATGGTCCGATAATGGTCCGATTACCCGCTCCAACTGTGCCTGAAAGTGCCTTGCTGTGCCATCCGTGCCGTCTAGTTTCAATAAGTTACCAGACAGGCGACCACTTTCACGGCGATAACACGGGTTCAAATCCCGTCGGGGACGCCAACAAAACAAACAACTTGTAAGATTCGGGCCGGAAAAACGTGGGTTTGAAAAGGTTCGATAAGGATTTCCACTTGTGGAAAGCCTGCTCTACTCTTCATTGCCTTCGCCCTCCGCAGTCCCCATGATCTGACGCACCACTCGACTGTGAGCGGTCCGCCTGATCGCGGTGATGCCCTGCGTATACACGTCCATCGTCACCTTGAAGTTGGCGTGGCGGAGAGTTTCCTGGATCGTCTTCACGTTCTCTCCGTTTTCGTTCATCAGCGTGCCGAGGCTGTGCCGCAAGGTATGCCAACCAACTGGCTCCTTAATCTTCAGATCATTCCGCAAAACTGGCCTGAGGTAGACCCGATAGATTGAGTTCGGCCAATAGGGTTGTTTACCCTTCATGGCGGGACTCGCGAAGATCCAGTCGTTCGGTTGGTTGTAGGCGCAGCGAAGCCGCCATGCCCACAGGATTTCCGCGGCTGCGGCATCGATGGGAATCGGCTTTCTCGAAGCCTCGGTCTTGCAGTGTTCGATCCGCTGCTTGACCACGTCGCGGGTTACGCTCAGTTCGAGGTTCTCAAAATCGACATCTTTCCATTTCAGCCCTAGCAGCTCACCGACCCGAAGGCCCGTAGATGCTGCAACCAAAACCGCAGTCTTGCGAAGATCCACCAGCTTGTCCAATAGCTCCTTCAATTGCTGCGGAGTGAGAACCGTCGGAATTCGGGAACGCTTCGCACTCTGGCGCACGTGCCTTATGGGATTCTGCGTGGTCCATTCCCATCGTTGCGCGTGGCTATACAGAGCACTCATGATGTTCCTGATCTTCGCCTTCGTTCCTTTCGACAGCGGCAGAGACTTGAGCCACTGTTCCACCTGGACCGGTTTGATTTCGGTCAGTCGGTACGGGCGCCAGTGCGGCAAGATCCACTTGGTCAGGTATCCGTGATAGGTGAACTGAGTCGAATACGATTTTCGCATTTCGTCGTCTCTGGCTTCGCTGCCCGGCGGTCTCGTGCCGTGCACGATGTCGGGCAGCTCGTGCTGTCTGTAATTCTCCACCAACGTCTCGAAGCTGATGGCTTGCGGTTTCTGTCGCGGGGTTTGTTCGTTAATTTCCAACCGCAGTGCGTCGGCCGCCTTCTGTGCCTCAGCTTCAGTTTTGAATTCATCAACTGTGCCGATCACAGCTTTGCGATAGCGTTTGGTTCCGTCCAACTGGATTTCATACCAGCGGAAGACCCATACGGTTTCGCCGGTTCTCTGGCGCTTCTCACGCTGCAGACTTCCTCGTTGATGTCGTACTCGCCTCATGTTCTACTCCCTTCTTTGGCGAGCACGATTGGCCTGCATTCAGAGTAGTGGACGCGGCCCGGCGCTGCCAGCCATTCTCTTCGGTTGACAACCCGTTTTCGAACCCTCGGAAAATCCATTCATCGATCACCGAGGCGCGGAATCTCCAGAACTTGCCGACATGGACACCGCGGACCATCCCGTGCCGCGCACACTTCTGAAGGGTTTTGGGAGCGACGCCGATCATTGCCGCAGCCTGGTCACTGTCAATCAGCGGCTCGGGCACTTTACGTTTGAGGGACTTGGGCAGGGCCTTCTCTTCCGTTTGGGGGCGGAACCATATGAAAACCTCCGATGGGGACGCAGAGCGCCGAAACAATCCGCAACTGAACCTAACAATGCAACCTGCCCGGCGTCACGCAGCTCTGCCGAAAACTCACGGTGTAGCTTACGGTGGTCTTGAGTTCCTCATGGTCCATGAGGATTCTCAAAACCTCAGCTTTCATACCGTGGTCGAGCATATCTTCGGCGTAACTGTGTCTGATCCGATGCGGATGGGGATGTTGAGCCGGCGGCAACTTTCCATCACCGAGAAGATGGCAGTGATCTTCGGCCCTGCTTCCTTGCTGCCCAGGTGCAGCCAGTTTCATTGCACTTCGGCGAGGCGCTCATGCAGGCACGGGTACTGCTCCGCGCCGGCGCTGCCGAGGAATTGCAGGGTGATTTGCCAGGATTCGGGGCTGGTCCAGCGCAGCGCCGGAGCGCGCGGGTGCAGGCGGGCGGCGAGCGATTCGAGCTCTGCGCGGACGGGCGCGCCGAGAGGGATGGCGACGAAGAGGCTCATGAGGGATGAGGGCCGCGGGAGCTTGCCGGCGACGTTCGCGCGGCCTATTCCGATGAGACGCTTCAGCAGACGGGAAGGACCAACTGAAAGACGGTGCCCTTGCGGAGCTCGCTGGAGACGGTGAGGTCGGCGTGGTGCATTTCGGCGATCCACTTGGCGATGGCAAGGCCGAGGCCGGCGCCTTCGATCTGGCTGCGGGAGGGATCGGCGCGGTAAAAGCGGTCGAAGATGTGGGGCAGCTCGTCGGGCGAGATGCCGTCGCCGGTGTCGCGCACCTGGACGGTGGCCAGGCGTGCGGTGGCGCTGAGGGCGACGTCGATGCGGCCGGGCGCGGGTGTGTACTTGAGCGCGTTGTCGAGCAGGATCCAGAGCAGGCGGCGGAGGGTGGTGGAGTCTCCGAGGACGTTCACGAGGCGGGCACCGAGCGAGAGGTTGAGGGCGAGGCTGCGCTCGCCGGCGATGGGACGGGCCATCTCGCAGGCTTGCTCGACGACGTCGGCGAGATTGAGCGCTTCGAGAGGCTTGGCGCCGCGTTCGGCATCGGCGCGGGCCAGGGTGAGCATGTCTTCAAGCAGGACGGTGGCTTTGGCGGTCTCCTCGACGATGTCGGCGAAAGCCTGGCGGCTCTCGGCGTCGATATGCGGATTGCGCAGCGCGACCTCGGCCACGGTGCGCACAAAGGAGAGCGGGCCGCGGAGCTCGTGGGATGCGTCGCCGGTGAATTGCTTGATCTGTTTGACCGCGGCGTCGAGGCGGGCGAGCATGGCGTTGCAGGTTTCGGCGAGGCGCTCGATCTCGTCGCCGGTGTGGGCGACGGGGAGCCGCTCGGAGAGATTGCGGATGCTGATGGAGCGCGCGGCGGCGGTGATGCGGTCCACGGGCTTGAGGGCGCGGCGGCTGAGCCAATACCCGCAGGCGGAGGAGATGAGCAGCAGGATGGGCGCGGAGGCGAGAAGTCCCTCCCAGAAGGAATCGAGGATCAGTGTGTGCTCGGTCTGGGGCGAGGCGGCGGCAATATAAACGGTTTGGCCGTTGAGCGAGGCGCGGCGCGCGAGCGCCCAGTAGTTGCGCGAGCGGACGTAGACGAATTGCTGCTCGACGCCGGGGCGGATGACCGGCCAGGGAAAATCCTGCGCCGCGGGGGTGGGCGAGGGCAGCGCACGCGCGCCGCCGGGACGAAAGATTTCGGCCAGGCCGCCGCCGGTGGCGCGGGCGAAGTCCTGGTAATCGGCGAAGCGGGACGCGGCGTCTTCGTGCTGCGTTTTATGGAGCAGAGTTTGCAGGCGGTCGAGGCGGTTGCTCAACGTCACGTAGCGCTCGTTCCTGAGCGTGCGCTTGAGATTGATCCACATGGCGGCGCCGAAGAGGACCCAACCGGCGAGAAAGATGGCGCCGAACCAGACCGTGAGGCGCAGAGAGATGGACGAGCGTCCCTTCAGCATGTGTCGCTCCGCAGCGAATAACCAACGCCGCGAACGGTATGGAGCAGCTCGATCTCTCCGGGGTGAGTGATCTTGGAGCGCAGCGCGCGGATGAAGACGTAGAGGCTGTCGAAGCTTACGTCGGCGTCGCCGCTCCAGCCTTCTTCAATGAGCGCGGCGTGGGGCACCACGGAGCGCACGCGGCGCATGAGGACGCCGAGTAGCGCGCACTCGGTGCGCGTGAGGGTGGCGACGCGGGAGCCGCGCTGGAGCTCGAACTGGTGCGGGCGGAAGACGAGGTCCTCGAATTGCTGCGCGCGCGGCTCGGGGACGGGCACGCGGCGGGCGGCAGCGCGCACCTTGGCCAGAAGCACGTCGAGCGCGAAGGGTTTAGTGAGGTAGTCGTCGGCGCCGGCGTCGAGGCCTTCGACGACGTCTTGCATGGAGTCGCGCGCGGAGACGATGATGGCCTGGGCGCGCATCCGCGCGTCCCGCAGCTTGCGGATGACGGTGAAGCCGTCGATGCGCGGAAGCATGATGTCGAGGAGCATGAGGTCGTAAGCGTCGGTCTTGCCCAGGCGCAGGGCTTCCTCGCCATCGTAGGCCAGCGTGACGCGATAGCCTTCGCTTTCGAGCGCGCGACCAAGATGGCCGGCAAGAGCGCGCTTATCCTCTACAACCAAAACGTGCATGAAAGAATCGTCGAGCGAATTGCAGGGGCGATTTATGAATTCTCCGTAAAAACCGCCTCAAATGCGGCTTTCCTTAGATTCGCCTTAGATTGCCGCGGCATACTCGTTGCATCATTCGATCGCGCCGGTTGTGAGGCCGGCATCCCGGATATTCGCCAGGTCGTTCCTGCGGCGAATGCGGATCAACCGCGCAATGGGTTGGGCGCCGATCCGACCAACTTCAATTCGACACTTTGTTCACATTCATTGGAGGTTCACAATGAAGCACTTGGTTTGTTGGTGCGCTCTGGCAACCATCGCCATTTTAACCACATGCACGCAAGTCTCGCTTTATGGGCAAGCGCCAAAGGCGTCCATCAGCGGCAACGTGACGGACGTTTCCAAAGGAGCTGTCAAGGGAGCGCGCGTAATGGTGACGCCCGGGAACGCCGTCACTACGACGGACAGCTCCGGGCAATTTAGCCTCGCGGGACTTGCCCCGGGAACCTACACAGTCACGATTACAGCGCCGGGCTACGCTCCGTTGACCCAGAGCGTTTCACTGTCGGCGGGACAGGCCGCACCCCTCAACGCCGTACTCCAGGTGGGCACTGCCTCGGAGCAGGTCGTAGTTTCCGCCGGAACAGGCCCCATCCAAACCTCGACCCAGGCCATCAATGAGGAGATCACCTCGGCCAACATCGTCAATGTGATGCCATATACCCAAATTATTTCATTGCCGAACGGCAACATCTCCGACGCGGTGGGGCGGCTGCCGGACGTCACGCTGCAACGCAACGAAGGCCAGGGCGAATACGTGCAGGTGCGCGGACTAGATCCGCGGCTGACCAATGTCACGGTCGATGGCGTGACCGTGCCTGCGCCGGAGGTGGTCGTCGAACAGGTCGATCTGACGACGATTCCCGACAACATGGTAGCGTCCATCGTGGTCAACAAGACCCTTTCCGCCACTCAGGACGCGGGCGGCATCGGGGGCTCAGTGAATCTGGTCACCAAGACGGCGGGAGCGCAGCCCTATTTCAGCGCGGAAACAACGATGGGTTACACACCGATCATGAATACCCGCTACGTGGGAAAGGTGAGCACGACCGCCGGGACGCGGTTTGGCGCAGACAAGCGCTGGGGCCTGATCGGCGGCTTCGAGGAGGATTACAACGGCGCCGGCATTGATAACATCCAGCCCACCCCGGCCATCAACCCCAATGGCTCGACAACTCCCTATTACAGCAACGACACTGAGCGCATGTATCGCTTCAAAGAGTATCGCTGGGGCTATACCAGCACTCTCGACTTCAAGAAGAGCCAAACTACCAACTTTGCGCTGCGCTTCTTGCTTTCCGATTTCGACGACTGGCTCGACAAGTGGTACTACGAAATCGGCCCCAAGGCCAAGTTCTATGAGGCGAACCAAGATAGAACCCCGGAAATCGGCAGTCTGATTCTCGATGGCAACCACATTCTCAAGAACTCCTGGGTTCAATGGAGTTCGGCGGTCTCCCGGTCCCGCTTCCTGAACGCCGGCGGCGACCCGGTAGCGGAGTGGGACCCGGTGTCGTCCCTGAAGAGCTACGACAAGAGTAACTGCAACTACATCGGAACACCGACCAGCGTCTACCGGCCGGAGTGGTCGCCGGGGTGCGAGTCCCCCAATGCCGATCCGGCTGATAATAATTTCAATCCGAATAACTATGTACTCAACTCCTTCCGCACCACCAGCGGCTCGGCCGTCGAGCTGGACTTGCAGGAGATGGCGGGAGTGGGCATGAATTACCACCTCGGCTCGCGCCCCGCAACCTTCCAATTCGGCGGCGAATTCCGCAACGAGCACGCCTTTGAGGAAGCATACACGCCTGAATACGACCTCAGCGGCGCCGCAACGATCGTAACCATGGCTCCGTTCCTGACCGGGTTCCACAATAACAACTACTATGACGGCACGTATTACATGGGGCCTGTCACTGACTGGAACAAGCTGAACAATTACGTCACGGCAAATCCGGGACTATTCACGCTGGATGAAGGCGCGACCCAGGAAGCCTCGCAGTCAGCCGACTTCGATCTCGTCCAGCACCTCAGCGCGGGCTACGTGATGAACACCATCAACTGGCCCAGGTTCAGCCTGCAGACCGGCTTACGTGTGGAAGCCGTCGAGGTGCGTGCGCTCGGCTACTACGTGAGCACCGACATCGATGGCAACTGGCTTGGGACTACCCCGGAGACCTCCTCGGAGTCATATGTCGTTCCCTTGCCCAGCGTGCAGGCGCGCTGGATGGTGACGCCGATGACGGCCATCCGCGCCAACTACTCACGCGGCCTCGCACCTCCCAACCCTTACGACCTGGTGCCGTACGTTCTGGACGCCGGGCCGGACAACGTTCCCCGCTATTCCATCGGCACGCCCAATGAGCAGCCTACCCGCGCCAACAACTACGATCTGCTGCTGCAGCAGGAACTGCGCCCTTTCGGCGTCATCCAGGCGGGATACTTCTATAAGCAGCTCTACGACCCCATCGTCCTCGTTTACACCTCCTGCGAGATCACGGGCTCTCTCTGCGACATCCCAGGCCAGAACATCAACACGGACGATAATAACGCCCCGTATCTGGCGCAGCAGGATATTAACGCCAACAACGCCCAGGTCTGGGGTCTGGAGTTTGCCTGGCGGCAAAACATGAGCTACCTGCCCGGCGCGCTACGCGGCATGCAAATGATGGCCAACTACTCGTATGCCGACTCGCATACCAATGGCATTCCGGGGAGCACGTATTCGCCGCCGCTCATCGGCACCGCGCGCAACGCCTTCAATTTCGAGCCAGGCTATGTCCTGGGGCGCTACGCCGTTCACCTGGGCATGACCTTTAACGGCGATTACGACTATGCCTACCAGTGGTTCAACAACCAAACCGATCCGGCCAACGACACTACGGGCCCGTCCAACGGCCCCAATGGCGACAACTACGCCTATTCGCATCTGCAGGTGGATGCCCAGATGGGAGCCCGCGTGTGGCGCGGACTGCACTTGATCCTCGATGGCCTGAACCTCAACAACGAAGTCTTTGGCTACTATAACGGGCAACCACAATATGTGACCCAGCGCGAATACTATAAACCCACCTACAGCGCGACCCTGCGCTGGGATTCGAGCGAGGAACACTAGATTCGCTGACAGGCCGGCGCACCGGGCCTCTCTGCGCCGGCCTGTATTCTTTTGAAAGGATATCCAGGGACCCGAAGATGCGGCATTCGTCATTCCGCTTTACCGCATTTTTTGTTGCGGTTTTCATTCTTTGCGCGCCGTCTGCCGAGTGCCAGGCGCGGTCCGGCACCGTCAGCGGCAGTCGGCTGCATTTTGTTATTTACCTCAACCGGCACGGGGTGCGCTCACCGACGAGCGGCGCGGGGCGGTACGGCGCTTACTCCGCGTCGGCGTGGCCTGAGTGGAGCGTGGCGCCCGGCTATCTCACCGCGCACGGCTTTGTGCTGATGAAGCTGTTCGGCGCCTACGACCGGGCAGAGCTGGCGGCGGAGGGACTGCTGGCCCCGGAGGGGTGTGCGGATGCGCCGATGGTGACCATTGTGGCCGACTCCGACGAGCGCACGAGGGAGACCGCGAAGGCGCTGGCCGAGGGGATGTTTCCGGCGTGTCCGCCCGCCATACACGCGCTTGCGGAAGGCACGCCGGACGCGCTGTTTCACTCCATGCGCGCCGGGGTGGGCAAGCCGGACAGGGCGCTGGCGCAGGCGGCCATCGAGGGGCGCATCGGAGGCAACGCGAACAACCCTACCCAGACGTACCGGCCGCAGCTCGAGGTGCTGGACAGGATCCTTGCCGGATGCGGCAAGGCGCCGGTCACCAATCCGCGGCGCAAATCCATCTTCGACGCGCCGGTGGAAAGCGCGGAGGGAAAGGACGATCACGCCGCCGACCTGCGCGGGCCGCTCTCCGTCGCATCCTCGATGGCCGAGACGCTGCTGCTTGAGTACACGGAAGGCATGAGAGGCGCGGAGCTGGGATGGGGCTGCATGGACGAGGCCAGGCTGCGCGAGATCATGCAACTGCATACGGCGGATGCGGACTACTCCGAGCGCACGCCGGCGATGGCGCGGATGGATGCGTCGAACCTGCTCGAACATATTGTGGCGGCGCTGGAGCAGAGCGCCAAAGGTAAGGCGGGCGGCCGCGCGCTCTTTCTGGTGGGCCATGACACGAATATCGCCACCGTGGCCGGACTGCTGGACCTAGACTGGATTCTGGACGGGCGCGCCGACGACACGCCGCCGGGCGGTGCGCTGGTCTTCGAGCTGTGGCGCTCACCGGCGGGCGAGTATTCCGTGCGGGTGTATTACACGGCGCAGACGCTGGACCAGATGCGCGGCGCGCAGCGGCTCACGCCCGCCAACCCTCCGGACCGCGTGCCGGTCTTTGTTCCCGGATGCAGCCGCGCGGATATGTCGTGCACGCTGGCGGGTTTTGCGGCGGCGGCGCGGCGGGCTATCGATCCGGCTTACGTGAGCGCGCAACCCTGACGCGCGGCGGCGGACTTGCGCGCCCATGCCGATTTTCCGCAATGCGCATCCCAAGCGCGGCCGCCCGCGGATGGTATCTCTCCTTCACCATCCGTAAAGTGGTGGCGTTTGTGCAAAAACTTCGCAGGATGCCCCAGGACACGCCGGCGGAGGCTGGGAAGGGCTACGGTAGGGAAAATTTCGAGCTTGACCACTTCTTCCCTGTTTCGAAGTTTCCCCTCAAGGAACTCGACTTCTACAACCTGTATTACGCATGCCATCCATGCAATAACATCAAACGAGCCCAATGGCCTGACGATCAGTTGACGAAACAGGGAATTGGTTTCGTTGATCTTTGTACCGACGATTTCGCGACCCACTTTCGAGAGCTTCCAGATGGAAGTTGGGAGGGACTGACTCCCTCAGCGCGGTATACCATCGAGGCGCTAAGACTGAACCGACATCATCTTCAGGAGATTCGGTTACTTTTGCGGAAGCTTCAATGAAGCATAATTGCAACTTCCCACTCAGAGCCGGGGGAATCGCTCTTGATGGTAGACAAGCCTCACGTACTGGCAGGCCGCGCGTACTTTTCGGATTATCTAACTGACGACTAATGCTATTCGCCAAATCCAATGAAATGATCTGCGGAGCTTTCACTTCCAGCAGAATGGTCTTGCCCAGCATCATTGGCGAAGTCAACGATCTCTTTTATCTCGTGGGGTTGGAGAGCCATAGAATGGGAAACATCCTTACTCAGTTCCCAACCAAGCGAGTCGGCGTCGTTGGTAAAGATGGTCGCCGATTGGGTGGCTCTGGAGATAGAGACGTAAGCCATGCGCTCATTGATCAGGCCCCGATGGCCACGGCTTGAGTCCACGTGAACTAGTACGTGGTCAACAGTGTCCGACTGAGCAGTGTTGCTAGTCATGCCGTAACCGTACCCTTTCTAAAGTCGTGCGTCAGCGCGATCTGCTTTTTCACGGTCTGCCTGTCGGATGATGTCGTTCACCGTGTCCACGGTGACGACGGCGTGGGTTCCTATCGCGGAGTAGTAGTTTTTCACCGTGCGCTCTTCGCAACCCCGCTTTCGGAGAGCATCGCAAAAGCGCAGCAGATCAACCTCTTCCAACTCGTCCGCGAACTTCTTCTTCACAACGGCAAGGAATTCTGTTGTAAGTTTTTCGTATTGCGTGACGGTCTCTCGGTCGTTATCAATGAGACGCTTTTTTTCGAGAAACTTAGTTCTCGCCTGCGGCAGGTAGACGCGACTCGGCATTTCGGGAGCGAGCTCGCGCCCAGCGACAGCGGCGGCACGCTCCGCCTCTAACGTCGCAATTTGATTGTCACGGGATGTGATAGCTTCTTGGAGGTCTTTGCCCACGCCCCTGAATCGGGAGCGGTCACCCTCGTACCAGCGGAGTTGATAGTCTCCGACTTCCAGCACCTTCTTACCTGCTGGGACTTTGATCTGCTCGCCCCAGCCCCGCCCTTTGCGGACCGGGGTGACGGTCAAGCGGCGCCATCCTGCATCGAGGCGGCAGTAACGTAGTAGGGCTACCTTAAGATTCGCCATATGGGGTTTCCTGGCGAAGATTATACGTCAATTTCACCGCGCTAGAGCCGCGCTACCCTGAAAGACGATTACTTAAGTTGTTGAATTTAAATTGGAATAATATTGCTGGTGCCGAAGAAGGGACTCGAACCCCCACACCCTTGCGAGTACATGGACCTGAACCATGCGCGTCTGCCAATTCCGCCACTTCGGCACGGGAGATGGTTCGGGCAAGCTCTGCCCGACCGGCAGCAACTTTGAGTCTCGCAAATGAGGCTCAGAGTGTCAAATCTCTCGTTATGAGGCTCGCAGCAGATAGATTGAAAAGCCGCAAGGGGAAAATTTTCCCCTCCTCGAAGTACTCCGGGCCCAGACAACAACGTGTTATGTGCCGCCCTTTCGAAGGCAGTTGCAAAACTTCGGATGACCTATGCTTCCACGAACTGATCTTCCACGAACGGATAGCGGACCACGATCCCCGGTCAGTTTGGCGGGCCGGCGGTGTGGATGGGCCGGCTGCGAAGGTGGCTTTTCCTAAAGAAAAATGCCACCTCGCAATTGCATCCTGCAGATCCGCAAGCGAAAAAGCAACGCAGCCCGTTTCCTGGCCACGCGATCCGGCCCGCCTTACTCGAGGGTGGCTTGAAGTGTGATTTCAGTGTTGTTGGCGAAGAGCTTGGAGATAGGGCAGCCGGCTTTGGCATCGGCGGCAGCTTTATCAAAGGCTTCCTGGGAAGCGTTGGGAACCTTCGCCGTAGTGGTCAAAGCGATCTTGGTCACGGCGAATCCGGAATCGGTTTTGGCCAGCGTGACCGCGGCCTCGGTCTCAATGCGGTCAGGTGTGAGACCTGCGTTGCCCAACTGCGCACCGAGTGCCATGGAAAAACAGCTGGCGTGTGCTGCTGCAATCAGTTCCTCGGGGGTGGTGCCAGAGGCGGCGCCTTCAAAGCGTGTTGCGAAGGAGTAGTTCGCGTTGCTGAGCACACCTGTGGCCGTAGAAATGGTGCCTTTGCCTTCCTTTAGAGAGCCTGTCCAAACCGCACTTGCCTTGCTAGCCATATTTCCTCCTTGGCTGGGGTTGACTGGGAATGTGTGACGGGCGCATTCATGGGGAAGAATAGCGGCGCCCACGAAGAGTTGATGTCAAAGCCCCCGCGAATATGCCGGCGGGGCGGCCTACTCTTCCATGCTAATCTGTCGGGCATGACGACTGAGGCGCATCGCGGCCCCAATCACGATAATGACGCGGATTTTCAAGGCAATGTCTCAGATAGTGAGGCGGAGATTTATGTGCGCCCTTCAGAACACCACAGCCAATTTTGTCCCAACTGCGGGCTCCGTCTTACAGGGCACCGTTGCAAACAGGTTTGCGCGGAGTGCGGCTATTACATGAGCTGCGCTGACTATTACTAAATCCCTTGGCGGCTGAATTCAGGTCTCAATCAAATCTGGCGATCTCGAATCCGCATTTCCAAATGCGAAGCCCGAAACTCCTTATGGCAGCCCAACGGAAAAGCAGCTAGCGCTGCGCAACAGGGAGCAGATGGGCGCGCGACAGCACTTTGCGCGCGAGTCCGGTGAGCGGCATTTGCGCAACTTCCTGCAGCGATATCCATTGACGCCTGCCGGCAGCCACAGTAATTGCGTCGACATCGGATTTTGAGGTACTGCGAATGTGAACCGTGTAGTTGACATGCATTATGCTGTGGCGCACCGTCATGCGCAGATCGCCTGGGGGTACGGCTGTGTTGCGCAGGGCGGGGAGTTCCCACAGGCCTGGCATCACGGACTGTGAAGCTGCGCGCTGCTCGAGGAGGACTTCCCCGCACGGCCCGGCGATGCTGTCACGCACCGCCAGCGCGTGAGCAATTTCGCGAGTTTGCATGGGCGGGCGCGAGCCCGTTTTGTGCTCGCCACGGGTGAGACAATGACGGCGCAGCGGGCACTCCATGCATCGGGGGCTGCGTGGCAGACAGATGATGGCGCCCAGCTCCATGACCGCCTGGTTGAAGTCGCCGGGACACTGGGGGTGAACCAGCTGCGCGGCCAGATCTTCGACCTTGCGCCTGGTGTTGGCACGTTCTGCGTTCCAGCCCATCAGCCGGCAAAGAACACGCTCCACGTTGCCGTCGACCACGGCAACCGGCTCGCCAAAAGCGATGCTGGCAATGGCCCCGGCGGTGTAAGCGCCAATACCGGGCAGCGCGCGTAACTCGACCGCGGAGGCGGGCAGCCCGGCGTGACCACGGACCGCAACCAGTTGCGCGGTTTTGTGCATCATGCGCGCGCGGCGGTAGTAGCCGAGACCGCTCCACAGGGCCAGGATGTCGCACTCCGGCGCGCCGGCGAGTGACACAATGTCGGGAAAGCGCGCAAGGAAAGCCCGGTAGCGCTCGATCACTGCGGCCACGCGAGTCTGCTGCAGCATGATCTCAGAAACCCAGATGGCATAAGGATCGGAGGTGCGACGCCATGGCAGATCGCGCCGGTTAGCCGCATACCAGGCGAGAAGACTGCCCCGAATGGAGGAAACAGATTGCGGTCTTAGAGCGTGATCGGACATGACGAAATAGCAAGAAGATGGAACGCGTCGAAGGCCATCGTAAACGATCGCGCTGTAGTGGCATCATACCTGTTTTCAAAACTGTGAAAATGCTGAAGATGAGCTGCAGATAAGGCACCATAGCGACAACAACAAATCTATCTGTTTCTCTTGATCTGCCTGATTGAACGAATTACCTCAGGTAAGCCGGCTTCAGCTGCCTTTGTGAGTCACGGGCACCAGATGCAGCGGCTCGGTCAGTGTGAACTCCAGTGGTGCACCGGCATGGAGGGTGGCCTGGGGATGGCTGAAGATGAGGTGCGCGGTGATTGCCGCCGCGCCCACAAGCGAGCCCGCCAGCGCACCCACCGGGCCGCCGAGAATGGCGCCTGTGGCCGCGCCTGCGCCCACTCCGCCGCCGTACTCGAGGCTGTCTTTCTTCAACTGGAAGGCGGGCGTAATCGTGCCCTCGTTGCCGACGCGGGTGTGTGAATCGGGAGTTTTGCTGACCATCGCATACATGTGATAGCGCGTGCCATCGGGTAAAGTCACCGTGTCCGGACGTAAATCCATGGAGCCGCCGCTACCCAGACCGTCTCCTGTTGAGACCCGAACTACGGTGCCGTCAACCTCAGAACCGGCGGGAATGAGCAACGTCCCATCCTCGAAAACATTCTGGATCACGGTGCTGCGGAAGGCATCGCCGGGCTGATTCACGCCTGATGCCAGCTCGTTAAGCAGGCGCACGCGGATAATGGTGCCGTCGCCCAGTTCGCCCGGCGCCGCGGGCTGGGGATGCACGATGTCGCCGTCGGGATCAGAGGCATAAAGCCGCGCCAGCACGGCGGGATTATTTGCGGGGAACGCAGGTTTGGGCTCGACGATCCCCGCATCCGTGCCGTCGCCGTTGGCGCTGGTGATGTTGGTTGCGGGCATGGCAGGTTTGGGCTCGACGATGCCGGCGTCGGTGCCGTTCCCGTTAACGCTGGTGATGAAGTCGGGAGGCACGCGATCAGCGGGCGCAGTCTCCTCAGAGGCCGATTGTCCGGGCGCGGCTGCCTTGGTACCCGCGAAATGGTCCGGCGATGGCTTGTCCGGCTTCGCGGCCGGCGGAGACGCGGGCTGCGCGGGAACATCATCTACGATGCTGTCGTTCGGAGGCGGCGTCGAAACCCCTGAATAGGGGTTATTCGACTGATTGGCCTGAGTCGATTGCTGCGCACTCAGAATCATCGTCGAAGTGGCCAAGATGGCGCACAGAATGATCGCCCGTTTCATTTCCCAACACTCCTTCTTGCAAGCGCAAATCCCCATCTGATTAGAACCCCGCCGGGTCGCGTGAGTTGCACGGCAAAGGCCGGAAAAGCCATGCACGCAAAACTCACCCAGATTAAGCCTAGCTCCGCCGCGACCGCGCCGCGCCTGGCATCTGCGTCCCGATGTGCCTTGGACGCCAAGAATCAACAAAGGCACTACCTGTACGGCGCCGGTCTTTCAAAGGACTTACGTCCTGTGATTGTGGCCACACCGGTCCGGGGCGTCGAATTTGCTAGAATCCGAACGTAACTAGAGAAATCTTGAGCTAGATGGACATGCGACCTGGATATGCGCAGGGGCTTCTGAACACCATACAAAGCGCCGCCGGAGAAGTTCTTGCCGTGGATCGCCGTCCGCAATTGAATGACCGGCTGCAGCACCGCATTATGAGGAGCGAAATGACTGAGATTGTTGCGATTCGAGCTCGCGAGGTTCTTGATTCCCGCGGCAACCCTACCGTAGAAGCGGACGTGATCCTGGAAAGCGGTGCGCTGGGCCGCGCCATTGTGCCTTCGGGGGCTTCCACCGGCGAACATGAGGCCGTGGAGCTGCGCGACGGCGATAAAACCCATTACCTGGGCAAAGGCGTGCTGCAGGCGGTCGAGAACGTGGAGAGCGTGATTGCCCCGGAGCTGGAGGGTATGGACGCCGCCAACCAGCGCCTCATCGACCAGACTATGATCGCCCTTGACGGCACACCCAACAAGGGCAAACTGGGCGCCAACGCCATTCTCGCGGTCTCCATGGCTTCGGCCCGTGCCGTCGCGCGAACCCTCGAAATTCCCCTCTACCGCTACCTGGGCGGCGTGAATGCCAGCATTCTGCCCACCCCGATGCTCAACGTGCTCAATGGTGGAGCGCATGCCGACAATAACGTGGACTTCCAGGAGTTCATGATTATGCCCGTGGGAGCGGAGCGCTTCGGGGAAGCCTTGCGCTGGGCTGCCGAGACGTTCCATACCCTGAAGAGCGTGCTCAAGAAGAAGGGCTATAACACCGCAGTTGGCGACGAGGGGGGATTTGCGCCTTCGCTGAAGTCGAACACCGAGGCGGTGGAGGTGATTTTGCAGGCGATTGAGCAGGCCGGCTACAGGCCCGGCGAGCAGATCGCTATCGCCCTCGATCCCGCATCGAGTGAGTTCTATGACAAGGACAAAAACAAGTACGTATTCAAGAAGAGCGACAAGCGCGAGCTGAGCAGCGAGGAGATGGTTTCCTTTTACGACGACTGGACCGGGCAGTACCCCATCGTCTCGCTCGAGGACGGCCTCGCGGAAGATGACTGGAGCGGGTGGCGCGTTCTCACCGACAAGCTCGGCGGTCGCATCCAGTTGGTGGGCGATGATATTTTCGTGACCAACGTAAAGCGTCTGCAGCGCGGCATCGATGAAGGCGTGGGCAACTCGATCCTGATCAAGGTGAATCAGATCGGCACCGTCACCGAGACGCTGGAAGCCATCGATCTCGGCCGCCGCTACGGATACACCTCGGTTATTTCTCACCGTTCCGGCGAAACCGAGGACACCTTCATTGCTGATCTGGCCGTGGCCACCGGCGTGGGGCAGATCAAAACCGGCTCGGTGAGCCGCACCGACCGCATCGCCAAATATAACCAACTGCTGCGGATCGAGGAGGAATTGGGCTCGGGAGCGACCTATCTGGGGCTGGAAGGCCTGAATTACAACGGCTGATCGCGATTTACCGCGTTTCCAGTTCAGTAGCATCAAAGCTAAGGGAGGAAGCAAGCTTCCTCCTTTAGCTTTTGACGCGCAAATCCGCATTGGTAGGGATAGAGTTGGTGTACCTCCCAAGGTTACTTTACAGGAAACTTTGGTGCCTTGGGCGCCGTGTGCAAAATCGGATAGAGTTGCGCGAGAGGGTCTCAGGCCCGACAGAGCGTAAATTATGCAGCCTGACTTGCACGTTGATTCCGATGCGGAGAGTCCGCAACCTGCCAAGCAGAGGCACGAGGTTCGCTGCGCGGTTCGATTTCCCCTTGCTCTGCCGGCCGTGGTGTCAGTAGGCAGCCAGGAAATGGCAGCCCTGACCCGGGATGTGTCGGCAAGCGGAGTGCTTTTTGAGCTGGAAACGCCTCTCGAACCGGGCAGCGAAATCCGTTTTTCACTGCGCATGCCCCGAGCGGTGCTGGGTGCTCCCCATGATGTGTTAGTGCACTGTTCCGGGCGTGTGGTACGCTGCTCCATGAGTCAATCTCATCACCTTGCTGCCTCCACAATCGATGAATACGAATTTGCGGAGCAGTAGGGCTTTGCGTTTGCTCATGAAAATAGCAGCATGCCCATGATGGATAACATAGATGACGTGCCCAACGGGGAAGTGGTGGATGTCACGCCGAAGCCCGGGGCGATCCGCGTAATCTTGGCCGATTCGCAGGCGATTTATCGCGTTGGAATTCGAAAAGTCTTTGCCTTGGAAGACGACATCCGCGTAGTGGCGCAGGCCGATTCTCTCGAGAATCTGCGCCTGGCGGTGGAACGCTACCCGACAGACGTGGTGCTGCTGGAAGGCGGCATGTTGGCCGGGACCGCCAACGCCATTCCCGAGCTCTTGCGGCTGGCTCCCGAGGTCAAACTGATCGTGCAGGCAACCGCCGCCGACGAAACCTACACGGTGGAACTTTATCGGCGGGGTGTGCGGGGCATTATCTCGCGCTCCATTTCGCCCGACCTGCTGGTGCGTTGCGTGCGCCGCATCGCGGCCGGAGAAACCTGGATCGATAACAAGTCGGTGAACTGGGTCATCGAGGCCTATCGCGCCCAGGCCGCGGCGCTGGTGAGCCCGCGCAATCAGCCGCGCCTCTCCGCCAAGGAGCTCTCCATCATCACCTGCATCACGCAGGGAAAGCGGAACAAGGAAATCGCCTTCCAACTGGGAACCACCGAGCAGGTAGTGAAGAACTACCTGCGCAAGATTTACGACAAGCTGGGCGTAAGCGACCGGCTGGAACTGGCGCTCTATTGCCTGCATAACAAGGTGATTCAACCGGACTCCGAGGAAGAAATACTCAAGGCTAATGTGTGACGCCTTCGCCGGGCCGGTCTGACTCCGGCTCAGCGTGCCGGCTTAACTCCCTGGATCGTCGCTGGCGTGGTCCGGGGGCGCGCCCGTGCAGCGCTCGCGGGCCACTTCCAGCAGGCGGGTTAGTTCCGCGATCTCTTCGGTGCGCATGTGACCGAGCAACTCGCCGGGGGCGCGCTTGACTTCCGGGTCCATTTCGTCCAGCAATTGCAGTCCGGCCTCGGAAATCCGCGTCCGCACCACGCGCCGGTCGTGCCGGTCGTGTTGCTGGCGAATGAGCTTGAGCGCCTTCAGCCGGCGGAGAAGGCGGGTGATGTCGGGATCTGCGGTGACCATTCGGTCTCCGATTTCAGAGCAAGTGACTCCCTCCGGCCCGGCTCCACGCAGAATTCTCAATACGTTGTACTGGGTTGCAGTCACGCCCCAGGGGCGGATGATGCGCTGCACCGCGCGGCTGAGGCGGTCTGCGGTGCGCACCAGGTTGAGCAGCGCCTCTTCTTCGGCGCTCGCAAAGGGCACACTTTGCTCGATTTCAGTTTTGAGGCCGGTCAAAGGTGTCCTTCCCCGCATGTGCGGCGCTCGAATAACCGTGAAGTCCATGCGGCGCCGGTCGCTGCGAGTCTATCATTCTCTGACCGCTGTTAGATGAATCACCAGCTGCACCTGGTCGCCGACAATTGCCGCGGGGAATGTGGAACCAATATTGAATGTCAGGCGGTCGAGAGTGGTGGTCGCCAGGAATACGAAGCCTGGTTTGCCGTCAGCTCCCGCCGCCGTCTTGCCCGGACCGCGCACATCCAGCACCACCGGTTTGGTGATGCCGTGCAGGCTGAGATTGCCTTTCACCCACATTCCGTCGCCGTTCTTCGATACCTCGGTGCTGACAAAGGTGGCCTTGGGATACTCGTCCACGCCGAAAAAGTCATCGCTCTTGATCTCGTCGTCACGTCCGTCTTCGCCGGTGGTGACCGTGTCGACACCGATGGTGGCCTGCACGGTGGTTTTGGATACATGGGCCGGGTCATAGTGAATTACCGCATCCACATCGCCAAAATGGCCATGCACATCGGAAACACTGAGGTGACGAATGGTGAAATCGACTTCGCTGTGCGACGGGTCCGATTGCCAGGTGGAGATCTGTGCCGCCGCCAGCGGAGCGGCAAGCAGCAATCCTGCAGTCAACACGGCGAGGCACTTCATAGAAAAGGATTCCTTCAAGTAGCAAAATAGGCCCATCTCCGCCTTTTTCCAGGCGGGTGAGCGCCTTTCGGCGTCCAGGAAAGAATTTGGATGGGCCCTGAAGAATCCAGGCGAAAACCTTGGGTGCATATCTAAGCTAAACACCCTGGGAGATGTCATTGTTGAAACAAATGATATTTTTATGTGGGCTATACATCAAGTTACAGTCGCTTCATTCTGGGGCGTGGCGAGGCGGATCTTCGGCTTATGACCGCGCTTATGACCATGGCGATCCTGCGCCGGTGTTGTCCGGCCTGGCTGCGCCACGCGGCCGTAGGCGCGGATAATGACTGTCCACTCTCGTATGACCATCGAGCCACTCCTACGCGGGGCCTCTCCCCGGTTCCCGGATCGCGAGAATCAGATCCGTTCAACAGCGGAGACCCGGGTGCGGTGTTTGCAGAGACTTTTTGAACAGATCGAAACATTTTGTGTCGGGGCGCAATTCGATGAGAGCTACGATTTTGGCTTGGAGTTGTATAAATTCGAAGTGCAAAGAATCCGTATTCATTCGACCTATTAAAAATTGCATTTCCGCCGCCGCGAAGCTTCCCAAAAGCTGGATCCCGGCGTTACTATAGCGGCAAAGCATCGCGACCTCTGCGAAGTGCAACTCGTCTTCCCCGCCGCCGCGAAGAAGTTTCCCGCAACCCTCTTCACAATCCGGAGAATCGGTCATGTCGGAACCTGAAGATCAGAAGATAGATGGCGTCCCATCCAATGGTATTACCAGGCGCAAGTTCATCCTGGGCGTGATTGCCGGTGGCGCCGTGGTGGGCGCGGCAAGCTACCGGTTCCTGTCGCCCCACCATGCCCCGCTGCCGCCGGAGAGCTCCGGCGAGCGCCTGCTCACACTCAATGTAAATGGCAAGCTGCGGCGCGTGGACGTGATGAAGCAGGAAACGCTCTCCCAGACGCTACGCTACAAGCTCGGACTTACCGGCACCAAGGTAGCCTGCGACCGCGCCGAGTGCGGCTCCTGCACGGTGCTCCTCGATGACGTCCCTCACTATAGCTGCTCGGTGCTCACGCACACCGTACGCGGGCGCAAGATCGTCACCATCGAAGGTTTGGCCTCGCCGAACGGGAAGCTGCATCCCGTGCAGCAGGGCATCGTCGACGAACAGGGATTCCAGTGCGCCTTCTGCATGACGGGTTTCACCATGGCTGCGGTGGGATACCTCAAGAAGAATCCCAACCCCACCCGCGCTGAGCTGGCCCATGGCGTTTCCGGCAATCTGTGCCGCTGCCAGGACTACAGCAAAATTCTCGATGCGCTCATGCGCGGCGCAGAGTACATGAGAACCGGGACTCCCGCTGCGGGGCCGGAGAGGAGAGCCTGATCATGGCTAACGCGCCCGTTTTGCAAGCCAAGCCCGAAGATTTGAAGCCGATCCCCTTCGGCACCGGCTACAAGCTTATCGGCCACGATTACTCCACCAATGACCTGGTCGCCAAAGTCACCGGCCAGGCCAAATACGCCGAAGATTTTCGCGCCGAAGGCATGCTCTTCTGCCGCCTCGCCCTCAGCCCTATGCCCCATGCGCGCGTCAAGCGCATCAACGCCGAAAAAGCCTTGAAAATGCCCGGCGTAATGGGCATTCTCACGCCTGATGAGGTTCCCGGCCACGCCAATTACATGAACGACAACGGCGTCATGATCAAGGCCGATCGTTTGAGCGAGCTGGCGCTGGCCGATGAGCCCATGTACCAGGGCGAGCCCATTCTCGCCGTGGCCGCGGTCGATGAGCTGACCGCGGCGAACGCCATTGAAGCCATCGAAATCGAGATGGAGCCGCTGCCCTTCAACACCGATCCCCTCGACAGCCTGCGCCCGGGCAGCGCCAACGCGCGCGAAGAAGGCAACGTGTGGGTGCGCGATGGCCGCGAAGAAAAGCTGACCACCCTCAAGTGGACCGACGATGATTTTGCGGCGGAAAAGCAAGGCAAAATGCCCATGGGCGACGCGCCCGACAAATGGTCTTATGGCGATGTGGATGCCGGTTTCAAAAACGCCGCCATCGTTCTCGACGAGACCTTTTCCACCGAAGATGTGAGCCACCAATGTCTGGAGCCGCGCAGCACCATGGCCTTCTGGCAGAATGGCAAGCTCTACCTCTACACCGGCACGCAGAGCACCATGCAGACCGTTCCCGCCATTGCCCGCTGGATGCACATGGACGAAGACAAAGTTGTTTTCATCAGCGAATACACGGGCGGCGGCTTCGGCAGCAAAATCACCGGCGCGCTCACGCTGGTCATTCCCGCGCTGCTCTCGAAAAAGCTGAACGCCCCGGTGCTGATGCGGATCAGCCGCGAAGATGAACACTACATCGGACGAGCGCGTCCCGGCATCCGGGCCCGCACTAAAGTCGGATTCGCCAAAGACGGCCGCATTACCGCGGTCGACATGTTCCTGGTCTCCGACGCCGGCTCTTACGGCTCCAATGGCGACGGCGGCGCATGCGGGCAGATCGCATCGCTGCTCTACCAGCCGCCCGCCATGCGCTGGCGCAACGTCACGGTGGCCACCAACACGCCGCCGCGCAGCGCGCAGAGCGCTCCCGGAGGCATGCAGGCCATCGCCATCATGGAGCCCATCCTTTCCAAGGCTGCCCGCCAGCTCGGCCTCGACCAGGTTGCCTTGCGCCGCGTCAACTGCCCTGAGGGCAAGGCGGAATTCGGGCCGCCCAATCCTCGCGACGGCAAACGCGACTACGTCACAAGCTGCTTTCTCAAGCAGGCGCTCGACGAGGGCGCCAAGCAGTTCAACTGGAGCCAGCGCGCAGGACAACCCAAACAGTCCGGCACCAAAGTGCGCGGCGTGGGAGTGGCACTGAGCTGTTACCACGGCGGCAGCACCGGATTCGACGGGCTCATAGTCATCAACCCCGAGGGGCGCGTGCAGATCTACTCGGGCATCGGCAATCTAGGCACTGAGGCCTTCATCGATGTCCATCGCGCCGCCGCCGAAGCTCTCAATGTGCCGTGGGACGCGGTGGATATCGTCTGGGGCGACACCTCCAAGCGCTTCCCGTTTTCCTGCGCATCCGGCGGCAGCCAGACGGTTCATGCCATGACCCGCGCCGGCCACGCCGTAGGCCTCGAATGCGTTCAGCGCCTGAAAGAAGTGGCTGCGAAGACTCACGGCGGCCAGCCCGCAGACTACAGCGTTGCCAACCAGAGGGTTTCGGGCAATGGCATCGTCATGAGCTTCGCCCAGGCGGCGCAGGCGGCCATCAAGCTGGGCGGCATCTATGACGGCCACGAGGCCAATCCCGCGGTGCACCCCTACACCAAACAGTCCGTTGCCGCGCACGCCGGCGAAGGATTGGTCGTCTCCGCCAAGGACGACTACCCGCACGACGGCAATTCCTTCTCCTTCCTGGCCTGCTTTGCTGAAGTTGAAACCGACCTCGAGACCGGCAAATACTACATTACCGACTATCTCGGCTATGCCGACGTGGGCACGGTGCTGCACCCGGCAGCGCTGGGCGGACAGGTGCTTGGCCGTTCCACGCTGGGCATCGCCCACGCCATCGGGCAGAAGTGGGTGATCGACCCGCAATACGGCATCACTGTGGCCGAACGCTTCTACACCAACAAGCCGCCCACCATCCTCGACGTGCCGGTGGACATGAAGTGGAACGCCCTGAACATTCCTGATCCGGAGACACCCATCGGCGCACGCGGTTGCGGCGAACCGCCTGTCGGTGGGGGTTGCTCGGCGATTCTCAATGCTCTTTCTGACGCGCTTGGCGACAACATCTACCAGCGCGTCCCCGTAAACTGCGACACCATCCTGACGTCCTATGAAGCAGGGCGCCCGATGCAGAATGCTTTTGTGGCCCACATCTGATCGCGATGTGATTTGGAGATAGCTATGGCGGTATTTCGAGACATCATGCCCGCTTTTGATCTGCTTCAGCCGGCCTCGGCTACTGACGCCCAGCAAGTGCTCGCCCGCTACGGCGATGACGCCTGGGTGATGGCCGGCGGCATGGACAGCTTCGACTGGCTTAAAGATCGCATCAAGAAGCCGCGGCTGCTGGTGGACCTGAGCGGAATCGACGAGTTGAAAGGCATCCGCCCGGCCAGCGATGGCGGCGTCGAAATCGGCGCCATGACCACGCTCACCGAAATCGGCAGCGACGCCACCATCAAGAAAAACTTCAGCCTGCTCTCCGATGCCGTGGAGCACGTCGCCTCGCCGCAGATTCGCAATCAGGGCACGCTGGGCGGCAACGTCTCGCAGGACGCGCGCTGCTGGTACTACCGCGGCGGATGGCCCTGCTACCGCGCCGGCGGCAACGAATGCTTCGCCGACACGCCGGTGGGGCGCAACCGCGAGCACGCCATCTTCGGCGCCGATCGCTGCGTGGCCGTCAATCCCTCTGACTCCGCGCCCGCCCTCATCGCCCTGGATGCGAAATTCGTTATCCGCAATTCCAAAGGCGAGCGCACCGTCGATGCCGAGGACTACTTCCTCGGCCCCAACGTGGACATCACCAAGCTCAACATCCTGCAGCCCGGCGATCTGCTTACCGCCATCCGCATTCCGGCAACCTGGTCGGGTGCGAACTTTTACTTCGAAAAAATCCGCGACCGCAATGTGTGGGATTTTCCGCTGATGAACATCGCCTCGGCCATGAAACTCAGCGGCAACACCATCCAGGGCATCCGCATCGCCGTCAACGCCGCCGCTCCCACACCGCTGCGCCTCAAAACCGTTGAGGCCGCGGTCACCGGCAAGCCCGCCAATGAGGATACCGGCAAGATGGCCGGCGAGCTGGCCGTGCAAGGCGCGGTGCCGCTGCAGTTCAACGCATACAAGATTCCGCTCATGCGCAATCTGGTGAAGCGCGCCATCAGCGGCACCTCATCCCAACAAGCTCAAGACGGGCTTGCCCCCCGGGTGAGCCACCTGGGCACGCAGGAGGCAACATGGGCTTCATAAAGTGGGCCACAAGTCCCTGGGGCCAGACTGTCCCCGAACACGTAGCGTGGTATTTGATCTGGGTGGCGCTGATCGCCGGCGTCTGCTTCATGATCGTGCATGGCATCTATGTCGCCCTGGTGGCGCCGGAAAAAACTTTCTCGAAGAACGAGGCGGTGCCCGCAGGCCCGCTGCCTGAGCGCATTCCGCGCCACTCGCTAACTGCGCGCCTCTTTCACTGGGTGATGGCCGCGTCCATGTTCACGCTGCTGTTCACGGCGTTTCTGCCCAAGCTGGGCGTGCATTTCAACTGGGTGCTTTATCACTGGATCGCGGGCGTGGTGCTGACTATTTCGATCTGCTTCCACATCGTTCATTCCTTCTTCATGGATCCCTGGTCGATCTGGCCGGATAAGACCGATGTCCGCGATTCCATGTTCCGATTGCGCCGCTTCTTCGGCAAACCCGCACCGCCGCCGGAGCGCTTTGCCAAATACCCGCTCGAAAACAAGTTCTATCACCTGTGCATTGTCGTCGCCGGTCTCTCGGTCATTGGCACCGGCGTCTTCATGCTCAAGCGCATCCAGACGCCCATCTTCACTCGCAATCCATATCTCTTCAGCGATATGACATGGGGCCTCATGTACCTGCTTCATGGCCTCGCGGGCATCGGCCTCATCGCCCTCATCATGGTCCACGTTTACATGGGCTTGCGGCCGGAAAAATGGCCTATCACCAAGTCCATGATCTTAGGCTGGATGAGCCGCGACTTCTATCTCGAAGAGCACGATCCCAAGCGCTGGGCGGTCAAGCAGTCGGCGCAATCCAAAGAGAAACGGGGACTGGCCGCCAGCGATGCCGACTGATATCGAAGAGCGCTGCGAAAATATTGAAGAATGCTATGAGTTCACGCTTTCCTATGCCGCGCGCGGTCTTTCCACCGATGAGGGCAGTGACGCCGGCAAGCAGCTTCGCTACCACCTCACGCGCGCTCTTGAAGCCATAAAAGGCATCCATACTTCCTGCTTCGCGGCCATCCACGCGGAGGCGCTTGCTGTGCGCGAAAAGTATGAGGCATTTTTTGCGGTCCTCGAGCGCGACGCGCAAAGCTCCATCGCCGCCATCGAACTGGTTTTGGTGCAGCCGGTGATCAGTTCGCAGCTCATCGACAATCTGAATGCCTGCATCCACCTGCGCGCGCTGCTCACCGACCTGTTTCTGATTACGGAGATTCTGCAACTGCGCAATATGCAGGCCGCTGCCGCAGCACCTCCGGCCAGCGCCCCGGCCGACGCATAAGGCTTTTGAGCGATGTATTCTCCTCAAGTCCTCGACCACTTCGAGCACCCCCGCAACAGCGGATCAATCTCCGAGCCGGACGCTTCCGTGCAACTGCAGAATCCCGCCTGTGGCGATGTGCTCAAACTGACGCTGAAGATCAGCGACGGCCATATTGCAGAGCTGCGTTTCCTCGCCAAAGGCTGCGTTCCTTCCATCGCCTGCGCCTCCGCGCTCACTGAGCTGGTGCAAGGCCAAACCATCGCCGATGCCCGCGCCATCAAGCGTGAACAGTTGATCGCTTTGGTCGGCGGCCTGCCGCACGCCTCTTCCCATGCCAGCCATCTCGCCATCGACGCGCTTCACGCCGCTCTCGATGAGTTCGCAAACCCAAAGCGGAGGGATCCGGACCTTCCGGTCCATAAAAGCTGACCAGAAATGGAGCGGTTTCAGGCGCGGACAGTGTTTTCCGGCCAGGGCTCTCCATTTTCGACAGGTTCATCCACCCTACCGGATTTTGGCCTTAACCCCCTATCAGCGCCCGCAACTGCTTGCGCGCCGGCTTCTCCACAAAGTGGAGCGCCACCAGTGAAAGCGCGATCAGAATGAGGTAGCTGATCCACGGATCATAGACCGCCAGCCCCAGCCTGTTGAGGATGTGCGAATCGTGCAGCATGTTCCAGAAGTTGAAGTGCAGCAGGTAAAGGCAGTAGCTGCCCTCGCCGACGAAGACCAGCACCTTGTTGCCGATCACGCGGGAGAGCAGATTCTCGCCTGCCAGCCCCAGCACGATGCAGCCGAAGAGCGGCATCAGCATGCCATCGTGCGCCAGCGCAAAGGGAATCTCCCGCCCCAGAGTGAGCAGCCAGAAGATCGCGCCGAACCCAAAAATGCCCAGGAAAAGACGCATGGGATGCGCGCGCTCGATCATCTGATCGAGGCTCGCCAGCATCACTCCAAAGACGAAGCTGGCCAGGTGCGGCAGCGGGGTAAATTTAAGCGCCTGCAGCCAGGGCCCGTAGCTCCAACGGTCCACGTGCGCCAGGCCGTCGGGGTTGAAGTAGAGATAGAGGCTTCCCGGAATCAGCCCCAGCACCCACACACCCGCCATTTTGGCAATGTGTGGCGTCATGCGCTCCGGCTTTTTCCACTTCGCCATCCACGGAAAGAGAAAATAGAAAAACGCCTCGGCCGACATGGTCCACGCCGGCGTATTCAGGAAAGTCGAGATCGACGGCACCCACCCCTGCAGCAGCAGCGGCGCCAGCACCAGTCCCGCCAGGAACATGCCATGCGTGTGCGCCTTGTACTCGGAGCTCAACATGTCCCAACTGAGCAGCAGGCTCAAGAAATAGATGGGATAAATGCGCGTGAACCGCGACTTCCAGAAGCGTACTTTGCTGAGCTGGCCGGCGCGCGCTTTATCCGAGTAGTTATAGGCCAGCACAAACCCCGAGAGCAGGATGAAATAACTCACAGAAGCGTAGCCGGCGTTGACTACCGGCGCCAGCGGCCCAAACCACTGGGGATTGGAGAAATGGAACAGGACGATGTTGATGGCTGCGAAACACCGCAAGCCAGTCAAAGCATCCAGTCGTACTGGCCTGCTGATCTCCACACCTGGTTGGACGTATGCTGCCATTTACTTCAGTACAGTGACCATGGCGGAAAAGCAAAAACAGAGACAAGGGGACAGGGACGAAGGAAACGCGGCGCCAACTGATGCCTTTCTCCGCTTTTGCAAAAGTGACAGCGAAGGCAATCTTTTTCGCCAGGACCTAAGCCCCATATTGCCGAGGCCCTCAGCCCCTGCGCTCACGCCGTTACCAGTGACCCGACCTTTTCACCGAGCACCACCCGCCGGATATTCCCCGGCTGGTTCATGTTGAAGATGATCATAGGCATATTATTGTCTTTACATAAGGTTACTGCGGTGAGATCCATCACCTTCAGACCTTGTTTCACAATATCCATATAGGTAATCTCTTCGTATTTCACCGCGTCTTTTACAAGCACCGGGTCGGCGTTGTAAACGCCATCCACCTTGGTCGCCTTGAGCAGCACATCTGCCTTGATCTCCATGGCGCGCAAGCTTGCCGCGGTGTCGGTGGAAAAAAAGGGATTCCCAGTTCCCGCGGCGAAGACCACGACCCGGCCTTTTTCCAGGTGCCGCGTGGCGCGTCGGCGGATATAGGGCTCGGCAATCTGGTTCATGAGCACCGCCGTCATCACCCGGCACTGAATGCCGTGTTTTTCCAGCGCATCCTGCAGCGCAATGGCGTTAATAACGGTGGAGAGCATGCCCATGTTATCGGCGCTCACCCTGTCCATCTCTCGAGCCTGTTCTTCTACGCCGCGAAAGAAGTTCCCCCCACCAACAACAATGGCAACTTCCACACCCAGTGCGTGAACACCGGCGACTTCGCCGGTAATTTCCGCTACCTTGTCAGCGTCAATACCAAACCCGCGTGGCCCGGCCAGCGCCTCGCCTGACAGCTTGAGAACAATGCGCTTATACATGCTGCTCCGAGTATTGCACAGGCGCGGAGAAACCGCTTTCGCCTTGCAGGATGTGGCAAAGCCCGGAGTTCGCACCCCGGGCTTTGCAGAAAATGGGCTACCGCGAACAAAGCTTAATCCGCCGCCTGCTCCACGGCCTTGGTCTGCGCCACGGTCCACTCCGGAGCACCCACCTTGAAGCGCGCGAATCGCCGTACCGTGATATTCTCGCCCAGCTTAGCTACTTTCTGGGCAATCAGCTCTTTGATGCTCACTGCCTGGTCCTTGATGAACGGCTGCTCTAGCAGGCAAACCTCCTCATAGAACTTGGCCATCTTGCCTTCCACAATGCGCTCGATCACCGGTGCCGGCTTGCCCGTGGTCGCCGCCTGCGCGCGATAAATCTCCTTCTCGCGTTCCAGGTCGGCCCCAGTCACGTCCTCCGGCTTTACATACCGTGGATCGCTGGCCGCAATGTGCATGGCGATGTCCTTCAGCAGCTCCTGGAAGTCCGGTGTCCGCGCCACAAAGTCGCTTTCGCAATTCAGCTCCACTAGGACGCCAATCTTTCCCCCGGCGTGAATGTAGGTCCCAACCAAGCCCTCATTGGTAGTGCGCGACGCCTTCTTCTGCGCCGAGGCCATGCCCCGTTTGCGCAGCACCACGAAAGCTTCCTCGAGGTCGCCTTTTGATTCCTGCAACGCCTTCAGACAGTCGCCCATGGGCGCTCCCGACTTCTCGCGGAGCTCCTTTACCAATTTGGCGTCAATCTTCTCACTCACTGTAGTCATCTCTCTATTCCAACTTCCCTTAAAGTTACGCGTCGGGATTTCACCGGCACAAGAAAAGCGTGGCGATCCTCGGCGACCCCACGCTCCTCAGGATACGCACATCTTGCGCGCAGTAAGATTAACGTCCGCTTTCAGCGGCTTCCGTCTCTTCCAGCAGCGCCGCAACCGCAGCCGGCGCCTTGCGAATGCCGCCGCCCAAGGCCGCAGCCAGATCCAGTTCGTCGATCGAACTCGACTCCTCAGGCGCTTCTTCACCGCCTTCGTGCGCAACCGGGGCCGGCTCTTGTTCTTCCGCAAACGCCTTGTCGCCAACCAGGTTCACACCCTCGGCCGCCGAATCGGCAATCTTCGAGGTAAACAGGCGGATCGCCCGCAGCGCGTCGTCGTTGCCGGGAATCACGTAATCCACAACCGTCGGATCGCAGTTGGTATCCACCACGGCCACCACCGGGATGCCGAGCTTGCGCGCTTCCTTCACCGCAATGGCCTCGTTGTTCGAGTCCACCACGAACAGCGCATCGGGCAGCCGTTTCATGGTCTTGATGCCGGCCAGATTCGCCTGAAGGTGCTTGCGCTCGCGCTCCAGCCGGATGACTTCCTTCTTGGTCAGCAAATCGTAACGGCCATCCACGGCCATCTCATCCAGTTCCTGCAGCCGCTTCACCGACTTCTGCACCGTCACCCAGTTGGTGAGCAGCCCGCCCAGCCAGCGCTGGTTCACATAGGGCATGCCCGCGCGTCCGGCCTCTTCGGCCACCGCGTCCTGCGCCTGGCGCTTGGTGCCAACGAACAGGATCGTTTTGCCCTGCGAACACAGATCGGTGACAAACTTCGAGGCGTCCTTGAAGAGCTTCAGCGTTTTCTGAAGGTCGATGATGTAAATCCCGTTGCGCTCGCCAAAGATGTATTCTTTCATCTTCGGGTTCCAGCGCTTGGTCTGATGCCCGAAGTGAACACCCGCTTCGAGCAACTCCTTCATGGTGATAGTGGCCAAAGGGCCTCCTTCGTGGATTGCATCCGGGCTAACCTTCGTCTGGCCCGGATTGAACCCGCTGTTGCGGGAATTTAACTACCAAGGCTCAGAAACCAGAGTTCAGAATCAGGGAAACCCACCCCAATCCCGAATGCCGATCACGAACCCGCTTCCGACTCTTTCCTGGAATCCGGCCGTTCTCCCGAAGTCAGCAGGGCAGCCAATTACTGATCCCTGATCCCTCGAAGCGCGTTAGCGCTTGGAGAACTGGAACCGCTTGCGTGCGCCCTTCTGGCCGTACTTCTTGCGCTCCTTGACGCGCGCATCGCGCGTTAAGAGGCCTTCGGCCTTCAGCGTCTTCCGCAGTTCCGGATTGAACTCGATCAGAGCTCGTGCCACGCCCATTTTCACGGCGTCTGCCTGCGCAGCCACGCCGCCTCCGCTCACGTTCGCTGTGACATCAAAGTCCGATGCCATTTCCGCCACGGCCAGCGACCGCTTGGCTGACGCCCGCTGCTGCTCGGTGACGAAATGCTCGTCGAACTTCTTGTCGTTGACCTTCCACTCGCCGGTGCCGGGCCGCAAAAAGCAGCGCGCAATCGCCGACTTGCGCCGCCCCGTGCCATAGTACTGAACCAGATCCGCCATTGTTCTCCTAAACTCTCAGTTCCTGGGTCCCTAGTGCCTCAGTCCTTAGTCCCTGTCCTTTTACATCGCCATTGGCTGCTGCGCCTGGTGGGGATGCTTGTCTCCGCGATAGACCTTCAGCTTGGTGCCCATCGACCGGCCCAGCTTGGTCTTGGGCAGCATGCCCTTGATTGCTTCTTCCAAAACCTTCTCCGGCCGCCGGTTGATCAGGCGCGTAAACGACTCTTCGCGCAGCCCGCCCAGATAGCCCGTATAGCGCCGGTAGACCTTCTTCTGGTCCTTCAACCCGGTCAGGCGAACCTTCTCCGCGTTGATCACAATCACGTGATCGCCCATATCCAGATACGGCGTATACCGGGGATTCAGCTTGCCGCTCAGCACGCTGGCTGCCTTGGTGGCCAGCCGTCCCAGCGTCTGGCCGTCGGCGTCCATCACATACCATTTGCGGTCAATGTCTTTGCCGCTCGGAACAAAAGTGCCCATCTCTCTCCCGCCTCTTTAAACCTGCCCGGCCCGTTCAAAAATACGCCGGCCGCGGCCCATTTTTCACTTGCGCAATTCGCCTTGCCCGCGCCAGATGCACGGGCTATCAATTTCTACCCACTTCCAAACAAACCTTGTTCGGGTGAGGGATTGCGAGGCCTGTCTCGGCCTCTCCGGACCGGTTTCCCGGTCCATCCTCCGCAGTCTGCGCCAACCAAAAGCTAAGAGCTAGAAGCTAGTAGCCAGAAGCTGCTTCTCCGGGCCCGGTCAACTCCACACAGACCCCAGGCGCAACACCGCGCAAGGCTTACAGAATAACTGAATCGGGGGGTGGAGTCAACGAAACTACAGACGCAAATCTTCTGGAGAAAGTTGCCCATTCAGCCGGCAACATCAGCAGCACCAGTGTCTTTGAACCCATCCGGGCTTCCGGAAGGTCAGCGCCCGGCCGGACTTCGCTTCTCCGAACTGCTCTCCACGGCAATTCGGATCAAAACTTCCAATCAGATCGCCGGCAGACCTGGCAAAGCCATATTCTCGTCACTGTTTTCGGACTGTTGGGCCGTGTCCTGCGAAATAAAAGGAAAGCCACTCTTAAGTTTGCCGAGAATGCCGCAGGAAACCCACAAAAGTCCGAGTTTCCTGGCAAAAATCCTCAAAGTGTCAGCGCCGGTTTAAAACGGAGCCATTTTGGCCGGGTTAGGCCGGAGCCAGGGAGAAGCCGAAGGTGGTGCAGGCAGACGGTGGCGCTGGCCGCGTGAGCGAGACAAGCGCAGTCATGGTTCGAGTTTTTTCCCTGCGCAACATGTAGCTATTTCACGGCCGATCCTCCCGCGCCGTCGGCCGTCTCCGGTCG
>JASHOY010000205.1 GCA_030038435.1 Acidobacteriaceae bacterium
CTGGCCGAGGGCTTTGACGCGGATGTGCTCGATGAGGTCCTTGACGACGTTCAGGTTAACGTCGGCCTCAAGCAGGGCGATCCGGATTTCTCGCAGCGCTTCCTGGATATTTTCTTCGGTGACGGTGCCTTGTCCACGGAGGTTTTTGAAGGCGCGCTGGAGCTTTTCTGAAAGGTTTTCAAACATAACTTATGAGTAAGTTTATCAGCGCGGAGTGGGATGAGAATGAATGCGGTTTTACCTGAGTAGTGAGCGCAAGTCGGCGCCACACTGTCAATTTGACCTCATGTTTTTCTGCTTGCTATGATGAAGATGCGGGGTGGAGCAGCCCGGTAGCTCGTTGGGCTCATAACCCAAAGGTCGCGGGTTCAAATCCCGCCCCCGCAACCACACGAATTTGCGTAGGGATGGCTTCTGAGCCATCCCTTTCGTTTCCAAGCAGATGCAGGCTTCCCTCGGCGACATAGTGGGACTTCCCGTTCCCGGCCTGCGGCACCATACGAATCTCCGAAACATGCTTGAGCAGCTCCTTCCGGGCCGGCCCCTGATCGCCAGCTAGCAACGCACGGAGGTTCTCCATTCTTTCGGTGATGAAGTTGCGGATGTCCGCCAGATGACCTTCCACCGAATCATCGCCCTGAGCCAGTAGTTGATCGGTGATCTCGCGCAACTGCTGTTCGCGCTCGTGGATCGCCTCGACCAGAAACGCCGAAGGCCCTGTTTCCGCTGCCGTAGCCGCCAGCCGCCGTAATTCCCCTTCGAGCTTCTGTTTGCGCTCCCGCATCTGAGCCAATTGGTTGGAGAAAGTGGCGAAGGCGTTCCTAACATGGTTTCCAAACTCGTCCAGAACGTAGCCGATGGCATCAGGCTGCAAGACCTTATTCTGTAACTCATCCAGCAACTGCTCTTCGATCCAGTCCTTGCGCACGGTGACGGAATTGGAGCAGGTCCCGCGATTGAAGTGCTGCGAGCAGCCGTACCTCGGGTAGTGACCGTAGGAGGTGTATCCGGTAACGATGATGAGATTGGCCCCGCATAGGCCACACTTCAACAGGCCGCTCAGGAGATAGGGACTGGTGACAGAACGAGGAATCAAAACGCCGCCGCCCTCGCGTATACCATAGGTTTTCCTGACATGCTCCTGCTGGTCGCGCACACGTTGCCACAGTTCATCGCTCACGATCTGTAATTCGGGGTGCGCGACAGTACGCCACTCGCTCTCCGGCCTCGCACGACGCACGCGCTTATTGGTCCCCGGCACCTTCACAAAGCGTGAGCTGTTCCAGATAACCTTCCCCGCGTAGAGATCACGGCGGAGCATCGCCCGGATGCAGGTCGGACACCACGTCGCATACCGCTTGCCCGTGCGTGGCCTCGGCGGTGGAATATGCTCGCTGTTCAGGGTCTTCGCAATCGCCTTGAGCGATTGACCTTCGGCGGACATCTCAAAGATGCGACGAACGACCGCGGCCTCGCTCTCGTTGATGACCAGTTGCTTTCCCGTCGTGCCAGATACAGGAACCGAGTCGTAGCCGAAGCAGCGTCCGCCAGTGTGCTGCCCGCGCAGCATCAGACCTTCGAGTCCGCGATGGGTTTTCTTGGCTAGTTCCTTCACGTACAGGCTGTCCACCATGCCGTGGACCGTTACCAGAACATGCGCCTGCTCGTTTTCGGAATCGATGCCCTGACTGACGGCGATGAGACGGATGCCCGCAAAGTTCAATCGCTCGAAGATGCTCAATGCATCTTTGGTGTTCCGGGCAAGACGGCTGCTGTCGTCGAGCAGAATGATGTCAAAGGGGCGGCCCGGAGAGAGCGCGGCGTCCAGCAGGCGCCCCAGGCCAGGTCGGTCGGCACCGACGCCGCTCAACGCTTCATCGCTGTAGATATGCTCTTCGAGAAACAGGAACCCACGAGCCTGGGCATACTCGCGGCAAATCCGAAGCTGGTCCTCGATCGAGCGGGGACTCTGAAGATCGCTGGAATAGCGGGCGTAAGCGGCACAACGCAGAATCATGACTGAATACCGTCCTTGTCGGACGTTACCTCTGATGGCCCCGTTGTCGCAAGTCGATTCCGCTTCTTAATCTCAGCCATATATTCCCGCACCAGCGCAGGAATGATGACGTTATCCAGCCACGATTTCAGCGCCGGATCGAGACGCTTTCCAGCACTCGAAGATCGCGTCGAGCCGGGAAGCTTTTCCAGCGTAACTCCGCTCCCGTTTTTGACATCCCTGGTTCCCACGCAACGCCTCAAGGCACAATTCTTTTCCGCCTGTGAACCGGACGATACGAAGGTTTTTCGCAGGGTGGCTATACATTTTCAGGGGTGGGGTATACAGATTCCGTATACCCCCTCTGATCGGCGATAAGTTATTTGTTTTTCCGCTCTTAGTCTGCCGGAGTGAATCATTCTTTGTGCATTTCGCTGAAGACCTCCCTTTTGCGGAACAGGTGAATGACCGGCCCGTTTGTTCTGAAGCCTGCAAAGCAAAGATCGATCCCCTGTGTGCTCCGTGTTCTCTCAGGCACCGCGAGAGAAAGCAGGCTGCGCCCTGCGGCGGAAAGATTCTGCTTCGCATGGGCCAAGCATATTTTCAGAAAAACTCTGTCAGCCTGGCCCATGCGCCCTGTGGGTTTCGGCTCCCCCTGAAGGTCCCCCCGAAAAAGCATCTTCCCGCCTTGGGAGC
>JASHOY010000206.1 GCA_030038435.1 Acidobacteriaceae bacterium
GTTTGTGTGCCCACCTGGAGGGTAGTGCCGGCGGCGGGGGTATAGGTGAAGCTGCCGGGTACACTGGCCGACGCATTGAGTTGCGTCGAACCCAGGACCGTTCCTTCAGGTACGCTGGCAGGTTGATTCCAAGTGATGACGGGGCTCGTGAGGCTGGTTGCAGTGGAATTTGCAGGGAGATTCGAGCTCATTTTGGCGCCGCAACCGGCGATCAGCATCGAAAGCAGAAAAGAAGCACACGTCTGCCATAGCGTAGGAGGAGTACGCATCGTTGACACCATTCCTATATGAATTTCAAGGCAGAGCCGCGAAGGCCATGGGGGCAGAGAAGCAGTCTATGATTCGAGCCAGACTCACCATACTCCCCCAGACGGAATGGCAGGTGCACTCGTAGCGAATGGCGTTGGCAGGCTTTCTCTCGCCAGTTCGCAGTTTAATTTTATGAAGCCTGCATTGATACTACATTCCGACGGCCAGATGACCAAATGACCACGATAACGGTTCAGATTCCCCGCAGAGCCGAAAATGGGATTGTTTTATCCCCCCACGGGCGTCGCTGAAACTCCAGATCGTCGTCGCTGATCATGGCAGTTCTCGAGAAGATTTCAACCTGCTGGCGCAGTCCAACCGGCGCTGCGCCCAATTGGGATTGGAGCCAGTCTTTGCCGCTGCCAAGAATTCTTTTCGTTGAGGCCCGCACGCCGCTCAGCGCGCCGAACGCGTGGTCAAAGGAGCGGCTCTCCCGCATCAGCATCACGATGTGCTCGGCATCGAGAAACCTGGAGCCTAGCTCAGGCTGAATCGTATACGCCGGTTGAATCGATTCGGGGATGAATCCGGATATGGCCGACTTCCCGGACAGCATGGCGGCCAGCTTTAGGAAATCGCGTCGCGTCAGCATACTCTGATTTTCCTAGAGCGGCATGGTCGTTTGATGACGGAGACATCCGCACCCCGATGACCGAGCGTTTTTGCTGCTGCCAGTCTGTGTGCCGGAATCCAGCCCGCTTACCTGGCCATAGCCCCCTCGGATTCTCCGGCGACGGCTCTCAGAAGAAGGTCCAGCAACTGCTTGTGGGGCTCGATTGAAAAACGGCTGTCCCACTCCCGCTGCAGCACCAGCCCGTGAAACGCAGCGACCACAAAGGAGGCGAGCGCTTCTGCATTCGCCCCTTGCGCGATCGCACCCCGCTTTTGCGCCTCGATCAGCATTTCAGACAACAGCTTCCGAGGTTCCTCGAAACTGCGACGGACAATCTTCCGAACCTCAGAACTGCGTTGAGCCTCGGCCCAGAGCTGCACACTGACACGCCGGCGCAGCCGCTCTCTGGAACTATCGAGATCATCGAGGAATGCATCTCGCACCCGGTCCAGGGCGGTGGCTATCGGTCCCTTGCTGATTGCTTCGAGCACCAGCTGCCGTTCTTTTTCGTGGCGGCGGGCGGCGATCGACTCGATGATCTCTTCTTTGCTCTGGAAGTAGTTGTAGATGGCCCCCGGGCTCAGTCCGGATTCACGGACGATGTCCTTCATCGTCGTGTGATGGAAGCCATCCCGGGCGAAGCACACGATGGCCGCGTCCAGGATCTCCGCCCGCCGGCTTTCAAGATACTCCGGGCTGACTTTAGGCATAGTGAACCTCCACTGAATCATTCGAACGTTGCCCTTCCGCCTCTCCGGGTACGTGCGCGGTGACGACGTGGTAGAACTCGTAGCCCCGGATCGGAGCTCCGCTGCCGTAATACGGTTTGCGATATTCGGCGGCAGACAGGTCGCTGTCCAGAGAGAGACCACATTCCTCAAAGAACGCGGTTGCACGGTCGGGCGGGATGCCGAAAGTCCACGGCTCCTGTAGCCTGGCAAACGTCTGCTGCACCTCATGGCCCCCGATCGACGCCGCTGGATTCCGGATGACCGCGTCGTCTACATAAGTGAAGACCAGTTGAGTTCCAGCAGAAAGTCCAGCAACAAAGGACAACGTCTCTCTGACGGAGTCCTCGGTCAGATAGTTGGAGACCCCTTCCCAGAGAACCAGGCTTGGAACCGACGGATCGAAACCTGCCTCCTCCAGAACCTGTCGAACCGACATATGCCGGAAATCCACTGAAACGAATCTTACATGCGCGGGCAGCATGCCGAGCGATCGAGTGACATGAGCCTTTTTGACGGCAGACGTATTCGGGTGATCGACTTCGAAAAACTGCACCCTGCCGGTACCGGCTAGTCGATAAGGCCGGGAATCAAATCCGGCGCCAAGAAGCACGACCTGGCGTACCCCGGAGTTCAGTGCACGCGTCAGGTAATCGTCGATCCATCGAGTTCGCGCGATGAGCGAAGTACGCGATCCCGGCCACCGGTAATCGATGTAGCGGCAAAAGAGAGCCCTGCAGGCGCGATTGCGCGCGAGAAGAGCCACCAACCGAAATGGCACGCCCAGAAACTTCGAAGCCATCGGGTCGTTCACAACACGCAGCTCCGACGGCCGCGAAGACTCGATCGCGCGAAATAAAGCGTTGTGTTCGGCTGTTCGGCTTGGGCGATGCGCTTTCATAAACTGCTCTCCAATTCGATAATAAACCGAATGACCGTTCTATTATACATGGAAGACCGCGTCTTTGATTTCTGTTGATCGATGCAGGAGAAAGCGTTACGAGGGCTTGCGCGCGACGACAACGGTAAGCGGTGGAAACGTCGTGATGAAGCTTCCGCGGCGCCTTTCGACCGCAAACCCGAGTTCCCGCAGTTGCCTCGCATATTCGCCGGTGAGTTTGTAGTCGGAGAGGAGGGCGGTTCCCCCGGGTTTGAGCACCCGCGCAATCTGCTCGATGGCCCGACGCCGGGTCGGGCGGTCGTAGATATTGTGCAGACAGAGGTTGGATACGACGAGATCGAAACTGGCGTCGGCGAAGGGCATCTCCTGAGCCGGCTCACTTACCAGGGTGCAGAACCGGGAAATACCTTCTAATTCGAGGTTGTGCTCGGTAGCAGTCACCGAGTTCGAGGCCATATCCGTGTTCGACCAGATGTCGATCCCGGTGATAGTCCGCTGCCGTTGCGTTGGGCAATTCGTTTTGCCACGCCGGCGAGCAGCAATCCGCACCCGCAGCCCACGTCGAGCACACGCTCATCGCCGCGCCAGGCGTGCATCCGCAGCATGAAATCCCGATGGCGAAACTTTCCGTACTTCACGTAGAGCAGGAAAAGCAGACCTTCTCCAATGAGAAAACCGGCAGGCCAGAAGAAACTGCGCGCGTCGATGATTACGGATCCAATGCGGACAGTATGTGGCGCAAGAACGGCGAATAGTAGGGATGCAAAGCCTGCGAGGAAGAAAGTCCTCATGACGCCCGGTGCATCCACGCCATAGTCGGGTTTGTCGGCATTGTCCTGCTCATTCGCGGACCGATGACAAATCATCGCATACACAAATGCCCTCCGGGGATCCGAGCTCACCTGTCCGAGTAATCCCGGAACCTGGCGGGAGCCATGCTCGTACACTCTAAGTTGAGAATTGAAATATGAATTACGACGCCATTATTGCGGGCGCAGGCCCGGTCGGACTCTTTCTGGCATGCGAACTCCGCCTTGCGGGCGCATGTGTGCTGTTGCTCGAAAAGAACGAACACCCGGAGACTCCTCTCAAGAGCGGCTGGATGGGAGCGCGCGGACTGAACTTCCCCTCTACGGAAGCCTTTTATCGTCGCGGACTTTTGAGCGATGTAAAAGCTGCTTCCATCGGTTGGATGGGTGGGGATCGTCCCGGAATGCAGTTCACCGGAGACGGCAAAGTGCCCGTTCCTCCCTCTTCAGCACCACGCTTTGCCGGCCACTTCGCCGGCATTATGCTTGACGCGAGCAAGGTCGATTTCTCGAACCAGCCGTGGATTATCCCCGGCCCATCGGTCGGCGGCGGCATGGTAAGCCTCACAGCCCTCGAGTCCGTACTGGCTGACAGGGCGAGGGAATTGGGTGTCGATGTACGCCTGGGCCACGAAGTGCTCGATTTTGCGGAGACTGCGGATCGGGTCTCCGTACGGACCACACGGGGGGACTTCGAAGCAAGCTGGCTCATCGGATGCGATGGCGGGCGCAGCGCCGTGCGTAAACTCGCCGGCTTCGACTTCGAGGGAACCGATCCGGAACTGACCGGCTACATGGCCGTCGTCGAATTCGAGGACCTCGACGGTCTTGCTCCGGGATTCAATTTGACGCCGAGGGGCCTGTATACACACGGTCCTGCTCCGGGCCGCGTCGGCGTCGTGGATTTCGATGGTGGACGTTTTGATCGTGCCTCGGAGATCACCCGTGAAGACCTGGAGTCGATGCTCCAACGGGTATCGGGAACGAACGTAAAACTCAAATCCGTAGAGATCGCCACAAGCTACACCGACCGGTCCCGGCAGGCGACCACCTACCGAAAGGGACGCATCCTTCTTGCGGGCGATGCCGCGCACGTCCACTCGCCCTTTGGAGGCCAGGGAATGAATGCCGGTTTGGGCGATGCAATGAACCTGGGCTGGAAGCTCGCAGCCGTCATTAAGGGCTGGGCGCCCGAGGATCTCTTCGACACCTACACCGCCGAGCGCCATCCGATTGGCGCGTGGGTTCTCAACTGGACGCGCGCCCAGGTTGCCGTGATTCGGCCAGATCCGCACGCCCGAGCGATGGCTACAGTCATGCGGGACCTGATCGCCACGAAAGACGGCACCAATTATTTCGTCGAAAAGATCTCCGGCGTTTCCATGCAATATGACCTGGGAGGTGGCCACCCGCTGATTGGCCGCAGCGCTCCGGATTTCGAACTCGAGGACGGCAGCCGCCTGGGCAATCTGCTCCACGACGGGCGCGGGCTGCTGCTCGATTTCGCATCGAGTGATTTTCTGACGACGATTTGCGATGGGCTCGAAGACAGGTTGCGCTACGTCAGGACACTGCCAAAAGATGACAAAGGCTTGTCTGCACTTCTCGTTCGTCCCGACGGGTTCGTAGCCTGGGCGGCGGACGCGGAACTGGATCCAAAAGCAGCGGAACGATCCGTTCAACGCTGGTTCGGGACGCCAGCGGTTCCGAACGCCTGAGCATAACCGCCGTTCGTCGAGGGATCAGTCTATGGTGAAAACCACGCGGGGCTTTCCCGGAGCACTCCAGTATTCTTCCACCTCTCGGAGAGGGACGGGCCGCGTCGCAATCCGCAGACCTGCGGGGCCAATGGCATTAAAGGTACTCCTCACGGCGTTCAGGAGAACGGGCATCGGCACGCTTCTTGCGCCGCTTCCCATGAGCAAAATGGAGGAAGACCGTAGACCCACTCCCGGTAAATTGATGCTCTCCTCGCCACTTGCGCCACCGACATGCACGAAGCGAACCGGCGAAGGATCGTCTACACCCTTTGCAATCGCGGCAATAATGTTCCTTGCGCTCTCGCCCCACAGATAGTCAATGACGACGTCGATGCCATCGCGGAACTCCTGTATCAGTGCGCCTTCAAACCGCTTACTTCCCAAAGGATCAGGTTCGTCCAGAGCGAACGGGACGAGAATATCGGCACCGAGTTCCTTCACCTCCTGCAGTTCAGCTTCGCTTCGGGCCGTCGCAATCACTTTTCCGGCGCCCAGATATTTCGCCAGTTGGACAGCTAAGCGGCCCGCAGTTCCCGCCGCACCGTTCACGAGCACGGTCTCCCCCGATTGAATATGCGCGCGTTCAGCCAATGCTGCCCATGCGGACATTCCGGGATTGGCGATCGCCGCGGCGGTTACATCATCCACTTCAGTTGGCACTGGAATGCAGTGTTGTGTGTTGACCAGCGATCGTTCCGCAAAAGCTCCAAAAGGAGCTTCGGGAAGCGCGAAGTAGACCCGCTGCCCGTCTGCGGTGAGACCGACGCCATCGGTTCCAGCGACGGCCGGGAAGGCGCAGCCTGAACTGTAGTGGGATCCGGAGGCGCGCGATTTGGCAAGCTGGCTGAGGGCAGAGGCTTTCACGCCGATGATGGCGAATCCATCCCGGGCAACGGGTTCATCAAAGTCCCCATACATGGGACCGCTCTTTGGCGCATTCACAATGGCCGCTTCCATCCGTATCTGCCTCCAGGATGTTTGGCTCATCCGGACTGAAGAATATACTTGAACATCGTACAAGTCCCTTGTACATCGTTCAAGTAATGAGACGCAAGGACTGCTATGCTGGATTCATGAAAGTGAACCGGGAAATCCTGACCCGCGGCGCCCTGAATCTCCTCAACGAGGTTGGCCTGGAGGAGCTTAGCCTGCGGCGCCTGGGAGCGAACCTGAAAGTCCGCGCCGGCGCGATTTACTGGCACTTCAAAAGCAAAGAAGAGCTTCTGGACGAGATGGCCACCGTGCTGCTCGCCGATGCGGCTCCCGAACTGCTGCCGGCGCGCAGGCGGGATGACTGGAAGAGCTGGGTCGCGGCATTCGGAGAGGGTTTACGAAAGGCTCTGCTTCGCTATCGGGACGGGGCTCGCATGGTCTCAGGTACGAGACTGACAAACACGGAATA
>JASHOY010000207.1 GCA_030038435.1 Acidobacteriaceae bacterium
AATGCATGAAGCAGATCCTCAACCGCTTTCTTCTCACCGTTCCCGTGGTCTGGCTGGTGGTCTCGCTGGTCTTTCTGCTTATCCACCTGGTGCCGGGCGATCCCATTCTGCAGATGCTGGGCCAGGGTGCAACTCCGGCGGACATCGCCAGCCTTCGCCACCTCTACGGCCTCGATCAGCCGCTCTGGAAGCAGTACGTCCTTTACTGGGCCGGCGTGCTTCATGGCAACCTCGGCGTCTCCATCCGATTGCATGAAACGGTCGCCCGGCTGATCGCTTCGCGATACCCGTTCACCATCGCCTTGACCTGCGCGGCTCTCGCCCTGGCGCTTGCGCTCTCGCTGCCCGCCGGCATTTTCGCCGCCGTGCGCCGCGGCCGCTTCGCCGACCAGGCGCTTTCCGTGGTCTCGCTCTTCGGCCTTTCCGTTCCCGCCATCGCTCTCGGCCCCATCCTCATCCTGGTTTTCTCCATCCTGCTCGGGTGGCTTCCTGTCTCCGGCGCCAACCCCAGCGGCAGTGCGGCCATTGACTGGCGCTATCTTGTGCTGCCCGCGGTCACCATGGGCACCTCGCTGGCCGCCATTCTCACCCGCATGGTGCGCACCGCCATGCTGGAAGAGCTGGGCCAGGACTACATCCGCACCGCGCGCGCCAAGGGCCTGAGCGAAATGGCCGTGGTCTGCCGCCACGCCCTGCCCAACGCCCTGGTGCCCATCGTCACCATCGTCGGCCTGCAGTTCGGAGCGCTGCTGGCCGGCGCCATCGTCACCGAAACCATCTTCAGCTGGCCCGGCATCGGCCGCCTTGTGGTCACCGCCATCTCCAACCGCGACTACGCGCTGGTGCAGGGCTGCCTGCTGGCCATCGGCCTCACTTACGTGCTGGTGAATCTCTTCACCGACCTGGTTTATCGCTGGATCAACCCGCGCATGCGCGGCTGACGAGCTCGCGCATTTACCATGTTGCGGGAGGAAAAATGCCACGCAACATCGCCCGCCGTCAGTTCCTGAAAACCGCCGCGGCCACAGCCGTAGCCGGCGCTGCTTTGAGCACGCAGCTTAACGCCGCTCCGCAGGCCGGCTCACCGTCCGCTTCCGCCGATCCGGCCCAAATGCCACGCCTCTTCGCCGGCTGCTGCGCCTATTCTTACCGCTCGCTGCTCACCAAGGGCCAGATGACCTACGAGCAGTTCATCCAGAAAGCCGTGGAACTGCGGCTCGACGGCGTGGATATGACCGCCTACTACTTCAAGTCCACCGATCCCGCCTATCTGGCACACCTGCGCTGGTTCGCGTACAAGAACGCCATGCCTTTTTCCGGTTCCGCCTGCGGATCGAGCATGGTGCAGGCCGACGCCGCCAAACGCGCCCAGGTCCTCGGCGAGATCAGAAAATGGGTCGATGTCACCGATCAGCTCGGCGCATCCCACCTGCGCGTCTTCGCGGGCAAGCTGCCCCAGGGCGCCAATCTGAAAGAGGCCACCGGCTGGGTGGTCGACACCCTCAAAGCCGCCAGCGACTACTCCGGCAAGAAGGGAATTGTCCTCGGCCTGGAAGACCACTCCGGGGTCTCGCAAAGCGCCGACGTCTGCCTCGAAATCATGCACCGCGTGGATTCGCCCTACGCGCGCATCAACCTCGACATCACCCACTTCATTCCCACGCCCACGCAGGATGCCTACGCGCAGATTGCCGCATGCATTCCCTACGCCAGCGTTTCGCATATCCGCGACCGCTTCGACGACGGCACGCCCATCGACATGGACCGCGTCTGGAAGCTCTACGCCGACGCCGGCCACAAGGGCTACATGTCGGTGGAATACGAGGGCGACGTGCATGGCGGCGTCCCCGCGGAGATTGGCGTGCCCAGACTCGTAGCCAAGGTCCGCGAGCTGTGCAAAAAATATTCGACCGCGTAGAGCGGATGGAGTCGAGGCTGGCCGGATTGGTGCCGTCTCCAACCTTCCACGCGTGGCGGGCGAGGGGAATTTGAGAATCCGGCCGGGCGGTTGTGGGCAAGCTTCCGGTTGCCGGGAGACGGGCGCGCGGATGGTGGCGATTTTGGAGCCGGCGCGCGCAGGGGGTATGGGGGGGGTGAAAATACAAGTGTATGAAAACAGGATATTTGCAAAGCACCCTTCACATAAGTGTATGAAAACAAGTGTCTTATGGGGATATTTTTTCACAAGTGTATGAAAATGGGATGTTTGTATGTTATCCGGGCCGCCGGAGCCCTGGGCGTTGACGATGCGGATGGGGCTTCCGGTTAAGCTTCCGGAGGCGCGATGGCGGTGTTGCATTCGCATATTCAGGCGACAGGATAGCGAGGAGACGAGGGCGGGCGCGCGGCGAGGAGATGCATTGCGGCTGATCGGCTCCCGGCTTTGGCCTTTTCTCTGCATGAGTCAAGCGTAGCCAAACGCAGAGGTTATTCGGCAAAACTCCCGTGGGGAATTTTGGCAATAAAACGCTTGACACACATGTGCGTCTGATGTACTATTTTTACATGGACGCGCCGAAGACACTTCAAGCCGCTATCGCCTACTTTGCCGATCCTCAACGGGCCTTCGAAGCCGCTGTTAACTTCCGCTGGCCCGGTGGCAATGTGACTTGCCCGCGCTGCGGACAGGCGAAGAATTCTTTCGTGAGGACGCGCCGCATCTGGTTCTGCTACGTCTGCAAGAAGCAATTCACCGTCAAGGTAGGAACGATCATGGAAGACTCGCCCATTGGCCTTGACAAGTGGATGACGGCATTTTGGATGCTGGCGAACTGCAAAAACGGCATCTCCAGTTACGAGCTTGCCAAGACACTCGGCATTAGGCAAAACTCGGCATGGTTCATGTTGCACCGCATTCGAGAAGCGATGAAAAGTTCTCCTGATTTCCAGTTCGGCGGGAATGAAGGCGGTCCTGTTGAGGCCGACGAAACATTTGTAGGCGGGAAGATCAAGAACACGCACCGCAAGCATGTCCGTAGCAAGTATCGCGGACAGCCGGTTGGAGGGTCTTCCACCAAAGCCGTCGTGATGGGAATGCTGGACCGCGAATTGCGGCAGGTTCGCACCAAAGTGATCCCGAACGTGAAACGGGATACCCTCCAGAATGAAATTCTGGCGAACGTCTCGAAGCGCTCCACGGCCTATGCCGATGACGCCATCGGCCACTTCGATTTGGCCGAGAAAGAGTTTGTTCATGAGACCGTCAATCACCTCCAAGAGTACGTTCGGGGGCAGGTTCACACGAATGGTATTGAGAACTTCTGGAGCCTGTTCAAGCGCACGTTGAACGGAACCTATGTTGCGGTTGAGCCATTCCATCTGGACCGTTATGCAGATGAACAGGCTTTCCGGTATAACAACCGGGCCACAAAAGACAATCCGCTTAACGATACTGACCGCTTTGCACTGCTGATGTCTCAGGTAGGGGGGAGACGCCTTACCTACGCTCAACTGACTGGCAAGGGAACACACACGCTATGCCACCCGGAGGCAGGGCCGGGGCCAGAGGAACCATTCTAGCCCTTGCCGCTGCCGTGCGTTTTGCGGCGTGTAGGCTCAACCTTGGGCTGTTTCTTCGGGACCGTCACCTTCGGAGCCTGAAAAACGGCCCGCGCCAGATTCTCAAAATTTTCTACAGCCTTCGGTCCTTCGTGATATTCGTATTTCATCCCTTCCCTATTGTCCCATGGAAGCCGCTACAGGGATGAACCAGATGGCAGTAAAAAAACAGCCGATAACGCAGATGCCGATGGCCAAATACTCCCTCCATCGCAATCCGATTCCTCCCATCATCCAGAGCATTCCATACGTCCCAAAAATAAAAAGAGCCCACGCCAGTACGAGGGATGGTACGTACCAAAACGTAGACGAAGAAAATGGACGGCGTACTTTCGGCAGTTCCGCCGCGTAGGAGCGGACAGGCATATTGAACTGATCATTGCCGCCGCGATCCTTGTCTTCGTGATTCTTCAGTTCAGTATGGCGCGAAGCAACAACAAATCTACTTCCAAGCAAGTGGACAAGATAATCGCCGCTGCCGCTGGTATAAATGGCGGAGTTGGAAATGCTGTCGGGAAGTTGCAGATTCAAGCCGACGCCCTTGGACACGGCGCAGATGAAACGGGCCGGGTGGCTGATGCGACGGGAAAAGCAAACGAAAATGTTTTGGCGGCGGACCGGCCTTGGTTTGGAGCTAGCATATCCGTAACGAACTTTGAGGTCGGTAAGACTCCGGCGGCGACAGTCGTGTTTATTAATAGCGGCAAAAGACCAGCTAAAGTAACGCTGTCCGAAGTCCAGGGCAACTTCTTTGATAAGCTCCCCACTGCGCCACCTTATGCCATGGATACGCCCCCGAGCGTCACCGTCGTGGTCCCAAACGAAAGCCTTTCCAATCAATTCAACCTGTTGAAGTCTCCTATGACCCAGGAGATTATGGATGTTGCGAATTCGCCAAGGGTTACCTTCTATGTATATGCAAACATTGAATATACAGACATCATCCTCAACAAACGCCACTGGGCTCATTTTTGCTGGCGCTATATAGGGAATGAGCCGGTTCTCCCAAAGGGATTTTACGGGTGCCAGCAATACAATGAGACTGATAGACAAAACGATTGACATGTGTGTCAAGCGTTTTATTGCCAGAATTTTAGATGTGTTTTCATACACTTAGACGATTTCAGAAGCTCGATGGGCTTGACAGGCGGCGCAACCTGAACGTGGGCAAGGATGCCCACGATACAGCCGGCTGGGAAGCCGGCGCTACTCTGGCGGCTGGGAAGCCGGGGCTGCTCTGGCGGCAATTTTCAGGGCAGATTCTTCGCTTACCACCCCTAAACTGAAGGACTGAAGGGCTGAAGGACCGAAAGACCGAAAGACCGAAAGAATGAAAGACGTTTGGGGCCCCGTGCACTCTGAATGACACCGCCCGGAGACGCGGTGGAATCCGCGTGATTTTGGAGTGTCATATCATCCGCAGCCCGCCGCCGGCGAGTGGGGCTGCTCGAGAGTGACAGCGCCAATCCTGATGGGAACTGTCGGAGACAGGGCACTCGATCTGTTTACTCGGGCGCCGGCCCGCGCACCACCTGCACCAGGTTGCCGGTCTTCACGTCCCTGGCAAAGGCATTCTTTACATCCTCGGCCGTAAGACGCATGTAGGTTTGGGCGGCGATCACCGGTTCGTCCAGCGGCAGGCCCATCAAGGCGCGCGCCAGCAGGCCGCCGGCCAATGCGCCTTCGCTCGACTCGCTCAGCGGAATCTGTCGCAGCAGCAGCGCCTTGGCCTGATCCAGTTCGCCGGGTGAAACGTCCTGGGTGCGCATCTGGTCAAGATCGCGGATGATCAGCGCCCGCGCCTTGGAGACATTCTGCGGATCGCAGCCGTAGCTCACCGAGTAGCTGGCGCGCTTCTTTGAAGCGCCAAGATCGACGCCGACGTAGTAGACGTAGCCGGTGACCTGGCGCAGGTCGTGATAGAGGCGCGTGGCGTAGAAGCCGCCGCCCAGCACGTGGTTGCCAAGCTGCAGCGGATAGTAATCGGGGCTGAAGCGGTTGATCGCGAGTTGCTCGGCCAGGGTCACCGAATCCTGCGTCGCCTCGGGGTCGGGAACGTTGATCGCGGAAGCCTTGTTGAGCGGCACCGGCGGCAGCGTGGTGTTGGGTTTGGGCCCCGTTGCCTTCCAGTCGCCGAACCACTTTTCGATCACCGACTTGGCCTCGTCGGGCGTCACATCGCCGATCACCACGATGGTGGTCAGGTCGGGCCGGACGGTGTTGGCGTAGTACTGCTTCACGTCGGCGAGCGTCACCTTCGACACCGTCTCCGGCGTGGTTTGCCGCAGCACCGGATCGCCGCTGGGAAGCAGCCCCAGGTCCAGCGCCCGCGAGGTGCGGTATTCGGGGCTCTTGAGCTCGCCCGCCACATACTGCGCGGTCTGTTGCTGCGTCACTTGAAACGCATGCTCGGGCAGCGCGGGGTGCAGTTCGTTGTCCGCCAGCA
>JASHOY010000029.1 GCA_030038435.1 Acidobacteriaceae bacterium
ACCGATCGCCACCTCGCCGCGCACTTTTCCGCTGCCGATCTGGCCGGCAAGCACGAATGCCGCAGAGACCTGCTCCACGCCTTTGGGCTGGAGTCTGTGGACGATGCCACGCCCGTGATCGGCATGGTTTCTCGATTCGCCAATCAGAAAGGGTTCGATCTTTTGGCGCAATGCGCCGATGCTCTCGCCGGCCGGGAACTGGCGATGATCTTGCTCGGCAACGGCGACCCTTACTACGAGAATTTTCTCCGCGACCTGGTCCTCCGCCATCCCGCCAATGTCGCGGTGAAGATTTCCTATGACGACGCCCTGGCCCACAAAGTGGAAGCCGGTGCAGACATATTTCTCATGCCCTCTCGCTATGAACCTTGCGGCCTTAGTCAGATTTACGCGATGAAATACGGCACCATTCCCATAGTGCGCGCCACTGGCGGCCTCGACGATACTGTTGAAGAATGGGATTCAGCATCCGCCTCGGGAACCGGCTTCAAATTTCAGGCCTACGCCAGCGGCGCTCTGGCCGCCGCAGTAGACCGTGCTCTGGCCGCCTTCCGCGACCAGGAGTCCTGGACCCGCCTGATGCGGAATGCGATGGCGCAGCATTTCGGATGGGAGCGACCGGCTCGGCAATATAGCGAAATCTATGAAGAAGTTGCCCGTCGCCATGGGGCATGAGACGTCAGGTCGATGCCCAGACGGTGAACACCATGGCGCGGATACAATACGGGGATGGGCATTAGCACGAGGCTCCAGCTCGAACGGAGATGGTCTATAAAGGCAGGCTCTTTCGCATGAAGAACTTATTTCGCCTTCTGCGCTATGGCCTTCCCTATATGGTGCCGTGGCTGCTGAGCGTCCTGCTGTTGGCTGCGGTTGGCGCACTCGATGCCTTCAGGGTTCTTCTTTTGCAGCCCATCTTCGATCACGTTCTCAGTCCTGCAACGCGCGACAGCCCCATCATTCTTGGCGATCCGGCGCGTTTCCATTTCACCTTTGACCTGCGCGACGTGGTACCGCACTTCATACACAACACCTGGGACGTGGTGGCGTTCGCCTTGATCTCTGCCACCATTATTAAAGGCCTCTGCGATTACGCCGGCAGCTATCTTGTCAATTACGCCGGTTTCGGCACCATCACTGATCTGCGCAACCATCTTTACGAAGTCACCCTGCGCCGCTCCGCAAGCTTCTTCCACAAGCATCCGACGGGCACTATTCTTTCCACTCTGATCAACGACATCGATCGCGTTCAGGTCGCCTTCAGTTCCGTCAGCAGCCAATTCCTGCGGCAGTTTTTCGTCTTCCTCTTCGGCATCGCGCTGGTGATCCGGCTGGGCGGCGAACTGAGCTGGGCGTTGCTTTTGTTCATCCCTGTCGTGACCACTTCGGCGCGGAAGATCGGCAGGGAAGTGCGCACCCGCACTCGGACAGGGCAGGACAAGCTTGCCGAGATCCAGAACATCCTTCATGAGACCGTCACCGGCAACCGCATTGTAAAGGCCTTCAACACTGAACTGTGGGAAGTAGTGCGCTTCAAAAAAGCTGCGCAACGCCTGTTACGGGCGAATCTGCGCAGCGTCCGCATTCAGTCCATAAGCTCGCCGCTCATGGATGCGATCGGCGCAATTGGGATCGCTCTGATGCTTCTCATCGGCCGCAATCAGATTCAGCACCATGAGATGACCATGGGCATGTTTGCGGCGTTCATCATTCTGCTCTTCAAGCTTTACGATCCAGTCCGCCGCTTCGCTTTTTTCTACAACAGCTTTCAGCAGGCCATGGGAGCTTCGGGGTCGATTTTCGCGTTTTTCGATGCAGAAGACGACGTGAAAGAGCGGGCGCACGCCATCACATGCAAGGGATTCCGCAAGTCCATCCACTTTGAGGACGTGGGATTTTCCTACAGCACCGAAGAAGGCGAGCACCAGATTCTACATAACGTCGACCTGGAATTGCGCGCTGGCGAAGTGCTGGCCCTGGTGGGGCCCAGCGGTGCCGGCAAGTCCACCCTAGTCAATCTCATTCCGCGCTTCTTTGACGTCACGTCAGGCAGGATTCTCCTTGACGGCCAGGATCTTCGCGACCTGACACTGTCGTCGCTGCGCGGGCAGATCGCGCAGGTCGCGCAGGAGACCATCCTCTTCAACGACACGGTACGCAATAACATTGCATACGGCCAGCCCGATTCGAGGACCGCTCTGGTGGAACGCGCGGCGCGCAGCGCGCTTGCCCATGACTTTATCCAAACGATGCCCCAGGGCTACGAAACCGTGATTGGCGAAAAAGGCTTCCGCCTCTCCGGAGGCGAGCGACAGAGAATCGCGATTGCCCGCGCCATTGTTAAAGACGCGCCGATCCTGGTTCTCGATGAGGCCACCTCTGCGCTGGACGCCGAGAGCGAGGCATTGGTGCAAGCGGCACTGGCCAATCTGATGCAGGGCCGCACGGCCATCGTCATCGCCCATCGCCTATCCACGATTCGCCGTGCCCACCGCATTGCGGTTCTGGAGGGAGGCCGGATCACCGCGGTGGCCACTCACGAAGAACTGCTCAACATTTCACCGACGTATCGCCGACTCTATCAACTACAATTCATGGATATTCCCGACCCCGGCGTACCCTCGCAAGAGCCCGCGCTTGTAATCGGGCCGAAGGATTAGCGGCCAATGCCAATCTACTCCATGACCGGGTTTGCCAGAGCACAGCGGCGCGTTTCTTTGGGGGATAAGGAGCAGCTCAGCTATACGCTCACCATTAAGAGCGTCAACCACCGCTTTCTCGATCTGCAACTGCGGCTGCCCCCCGGTCTCGATGCACTGGAAATGGAGCTGCGCAAGCTGCTGAAGGAAAACCTGGTACGCGGCCACGTCGAGCTTGCGCTCTCTCTCGACCGCTCGGCGCAGCAGCGCGCCGGCTATAACCGCGAATTGGTCGGCGCCTATCTTGATGCCTTCAGCACGGCGAGCCGTGAGTATTCACTCGCCGGCGAACCCGACTTGAATGCCGCGCTTCGCCTTCCTGGCGCATTGCAGGCGGACAATCGTGGAGATGAGGAGCTGACTGCGCTTGCGGAAAGCGTACGCGTCGAGGTGCCGCCGTTGCTGGAGCAGCTGAAGATCATGCGCGCCCGCGAAGGTGAAGCGCTCGTAGCTGTGTTGCACGCCACCCTGGATCGTCTTGGCGAAGCCACTGATGGTGTGGCCGGAGTGCGACCCGAAATCGAGCAACGATACCAGGAACGGCTCACGCAGCGACTGCTCGCAGCGACAGGTCCCGAATTCAATCACCAGCGCCTGCTCGAGGAAGTTGCCGTCCTCGTCGATCGCAGCGACATCTCTGAAGAGATCAGTCGCATGAGCACGCATATTGGCCATTTTCGTGACCTGCTGGCGGCCGGCGGAGAAGTGGGCAAGAAACTCGATTTTCTTCTGCAGGAGATGAATCGCGAGGCCAATACCATGCTCTCCAAGACCAGCGGCCTGGGCGGGAAAGGAACGCGCATCACCGAACTGGGCCTGGCAATGAAAGCGGAAATCGAGAAAGCCCGCGAGCAGATTCAGAATGTGGAGTAAAAAAGCTTTCAGCCTTTGGCGCTCAGCCTTCAGGCTTGTTCGCAGGAAAGCGCATCATCTGGCCGAATCAGAGGCGCCAACGAGGACAGATGAGCGGCGAGTTATAAGCTGGATGCAGGAAGCAAATCAACTGGAATTTCGAGCTGACGGCGGAAAGCTGAAGGCTTAAAAGGGAAGAATTTGGCAGGTATACTTTTTATCATTTCCGCACCTTCAGGCTCGGGAAAAAGCACGCTGGTGAGCGAACTGCGCAAGCAGGTCGGCGCCGTCGACTTCGCCATTTCGTGGACGACGCGGGCGCCGCGCGGCTCTGAACAGAATGGGCGCGAATACAACTTCACTACGCGGGAGACCTTCGAACGAATGATCGCTGACGGCATCTTCCTGGAACATGCCGAGGTTTTCGGCCGTCTTTACGGCACCGCGCGACATTCTCTGGAAGATGCTCGGGCCGCCGGACACGACCTGATCCTCGACATCGATGTGCAGGGCGCCGAGCAGGTGAGAGTCAAAATGCCTGAGGCAGTGAGTGTATTTGTCATGCCGCCGAACCCGCGAGTCTTGCGTACGCGCCTGCGCAATCGCTTTCGCGCAGAAGGTATGGATAACGAGGAGGAGCTTTATCGCCGGCTTCGCGAAGCCAGCAAAGAAATTGAGAAATATCGCGAGTACGGCTATATTCTGGTTAATGACATCCTCGACCGCGCGGTAGCGCAATTGGAAGCCATTGTGTTGGCGGAACGCTTCTATCGCAATGGTGAAGCCATCGCCTATCGTTCCCGAAGGGTGTTGGAAGTGGCGGCTGCCTGCCTGCAAACCAATTCGCAGGAGCGGCTCAAACCGGTTCTGGAAGCATTTGGAATCGTAAGCGCTTCCGGACAACAGGAACTGAGGTTTGACGAGCTCTCCGACGAAGATCAAAATGAGGAGAGCCCGGGAAGCAATGAGGAGGAACCCCATGACGATTGAAACCAGCTTTGATTCCAATTATCGCAAGGTCCTGGTTGCGGCGCGCCGCGCACGCCAGATACAGAACGGCTCCCAGGCGCTCGTCCCCACTCAATCCAGTAAGGCATGCCGCATTGCCCAAGAAGAAATCGATGCGGGCAAGATTTCTTATGTAAAAACGGATGGCGAAGTCCAGAAGCCGCTGGTAGAAGGTCCGGCGGTGCCGATTCTTCTGAGCTGAATCTTTGCTTTTCCGATAGCAGAGAAAAAAGCCTGATCTCAGCACTTCGCAGCGGATGGTTAAAACCGGGCCCTGGGTAGTCTCATCCAGTGGCTGCGGCTATCTTTCTACTGTTCTACAATCTGCTTATGAGAGTGTCGGTTGGGGTCTCGGGTGGCATTGCTGCTTACAAGGCGGCAGAACTCGTTCGAGCTTTGCAGCGACTGGGCCTTGAAGTTCATGTCGTAATGACCGCGGGGGCATGCCGGTTTGTTCAGCCGCTCACCTTCGCTGCGCTAACGGGCTACAAAGTCATCACCAGCCTCTGGCAGGATCCGGAAGTCACTGAAGCGGTGGCTGGGCCTAACGGCATCGACCATATCGCCGAGGCGCAATGGGCTGACGCGCTGGTGGTATCGCCTGCAACCGCCAACATCCTGGCCAAATTCGCGCACGGAATCGCCGATGATTTTCTGACCACCATGTACCTGGCCACCACATCGCCAGTGCTGGTCGCGCCGGCCATGAATGTGAACATGTGGAATCATGCGGCCACCCAGGCCAATCTCGAGATTCTCCGCCAGCGGGGCGTGCAGGTTATCGAGCCTGAGACGGGCGAGCTGGCCTGCGGGATGGTCGGTGCCGGACGGATGGCCGAAACCGCGACGATTGCGGATGCTGTTTTCGGCGCGATTGGCCGCGGACACGATCTTGCCGGTGAAGTGGTTCTGGTGACTGCCGGCGGCACGCGCGAGGCCGTCGATCCCGTCCGCTTTCTTGGCAATCGTTCCAGCGGCAAAATGGGCTACGCATTGGCCACTGCAGCGCAGAGCCGCGGGGCAAAGGTCATCCTGGTCAGCGGGCCAAGCGGGCTGCATCCGCCTTCTCAATGCGAAGTGGTGAAAGTGATCTCCGCCGGTGAGATGCGCGATGCCGTTGTTGCGCGCATGAACGAGGCATCCATCATAATCAAGGCCGCTGCAGTCGCCGATTACCGGCCCGTCGCTGTCTCTGCGCAGAAGCTCAAGAGATCCGGCCCGCTGACGCTCGAACTTGCGCCCACCGAAGACATTCTCGCAGAAGTTGTGAGCTGCCGGCGGCCTGGCCAGCTCATTATCGGATTTGCCGCTGAAACCGAGAACCGCATGGAAAACGGCCGCGCAAAGTTATTGCGCAAAGGCGCAGACGCAATCGTTGTCAACGACGTCTCCGGAAGCGGCGTGGGTATCGAGGCTGATACCAATGCAGCCACCTTCCTGACCCGCGACACGGCGATCGAATTGCCGGAAATGCCTAAGCGTCAACTCGCCGATCGTATTCTCGACGAGATTCTCGCGCTGCGCCGTCCTCGGCCCGTGGTTGTCGAACTCGATGATCATGAAGAGGGAGGAGCCATTCACGACGGGGCGCAGAAAGAATCTGTGCCTTCAGGCGCGCGCCGCCAACTCATCGTGGAGTGATGCAGATGGCGTCCGCGCAGAATTCCGAAATTCGCCAAGCCCTCGCTGATCGCCTCCGTTTTTATCGCGATCTCGGATTGACCGATCTTTACCGCCGCAGAGTTGATCCCGCACTTGCAGCTCAATTGGGGCCAGCGCCTGCAATGGCCACGCATTCTGCGCCGGCGCAGCATAGCGGCGGGCAAGCCGAACAGCGTCCAAACATGATGGGAGAGGAAACCGCTATTCCTGCACGCAAAGGACTGCCACAAACTCCTGCATCCACTTCCACTATTGCGCCAGCCGATCGCGCTGCCGCGCTCCAGGTGATTCGAGAAGAAATCGGCGACTGCACGCGATGCGGACTGCACAAAGGCCGGCACACGATCGTCTTTGGCCAGGGCGATCCCAACGCGCGTCTCATGTTCGTTGGCGAAGGACCGGGAGCCGACGAGGACGCGCAGGGGTTGCCGTTCGTTGGCCGTGCCGGTCAATTGCTCAACAACATGATCGTGGCCATGGGACTCAAGCGTGAGCAGGTTTACATTGCCAACGTGGTCAAATGCCGTCCGCCCAATAACCGTACGCCTGAGCCGGAAGAAGCCAATACCTGTGCGCAGTTTCTCTTTCGGCAGATCGATGTGGTGCGTCCGCAGGTCCTGGTCGCACTGGGCGCCACCGCGGCTACGTATCTACTGGGGCAGCGCCAGCCGCTGGCGGCGCTCCGCGGCAGTATTCATGCCGTGCGCGGTGTTAGCCTCATCGTGACCTATCACCCTGCCTATCTGCTGCGCGACCCGCGCCAGAAAAAGGAAGCGTGGGTCGATTTGCAAATCGCCATGCGTGAGCTGGGCCTGCGTGCGCCGGCTCGTAGCTGACAGAGCGCGATCGAATTCACGCCTGCGTCCTCGCTGGTGTCAGAGAAACCAGAGTTGCGTGCCATGTTTAGAGTCGGCCGTGGTCCCGCTCCATGTCGGTCGAATCGACGTAAAGCGACATCGGGATACATCGACTCTGGTTTTGCTGTAGCCTGATGTATTGACAGGCAGCAATCGATGGCTGAGGGGCAATCTCAATACTGGTTCTGGTTTCCGAGCCGCTTTGCGCGGTTTGTCGTCGCCGCCCGGCGCGTGGCGCAAGTGCTTCGCGCGCGCTACTGGTTTCCTCATGCTCCACTGGCGCTGGCGGTAGCGTGGACGGGATTCCTACCGCTCCGCCGCGTTTTCCGGTCCTACCGCCAGATTCTGCTGACAGATTTCCCGCGTCACATCCTCGATTTTCCCCCGGCCAGAATGCCCGAAGTGCTGATCGGCGTAGCTCTGCTGGTGATGTCGGTCGGTCTGTTGTTCCGCTCGCGATTCGCCTGGATCGTCACCATCGTACTCACCTCGTCTCTGGTGCTCAGCTTCGCTATCATCCACCATCAGGGCGCGGCCGGCCTTATCTCTTATGATGGAGTTCTGCTTGCCGCGCTGCTGCTTTCCTACGCCTGGTTCGATCGCAGCAGCCTTGCCGCCGGTACGCTGTTTGCGATCAGCACCGCCTTGATGCTGCTCATTTATGCCGTCTTTGGCAGCCTTTATCTCGGCAACCAGTTTTCGCCGCCCATTAAAGACCTGGTTACGGCGCTCTATTACTCCGTAGTCACCATGAGCACAGTCGGCTACGGCGACATCACCCCCAAAAGCGTCGACGCGCGATTCTTCGCTATATCGGTAATACTTCTTGGCCTTGCGGTATTCGCCACTTCGGTTACCGCCATTGCCGGCCCCTTGATTGCCCGACTAAGCGCGCCTAAGGAGAAACGCATGAAGCGCACCAACCATTTCATTGTGGTCGGCGCCACGCCCCTGGCCTATAACACTTATCGTGAATTCAAGAAACGCAATCAGCCTGTCTTGCTGGTGATGCCGCAATCTCCCACGTCTGGCGATATTGCCCCCGAGGATCTCATTGTCGGCGATGCCAACAGTCTGGAAACACTGCGACGCGCCGGCGCCGATCAGGCACAGGCGGTTCTGGCCATGCGTGCTGACGACTCCGATAATGCGTTCATCGTGCTCGCGGTCAAGGAACTGAAAGGGCGCGCCAGGACTGTCGTTGCCATCAACGACAGCAAGCACATGGAGCGCATCAAGCTGGTGCAGGCCGACGTGGTGATCGCGCCGGAAGTGCTGGGTGGCGAATTGCTGGCCATGGTGCTGACCGGCGAAACCATCACCAGCGACTTTGTGCTCGATCGATTCTTCCGTGGCGGACACGCGGCGGCACACAGGACTGAGTAAGAGGATTGGACAACCAACCGGGCCCGTATCGCCGCAGGGTCCGGCAGCAGCCATCTTTTGCTGATGCGCCGGAGAAGGGAAGCCGCCATGCCCAAGCCGCGCAGTGCCGGTCTGCTCATGTACCGCTTTCAGGCGGGCGAGTTGCAGATTCTCATCGTGCACCCGGGCGGCCCGTACTGGGCAAAAAAGGATGCAGGATGGTGGTCCGTTCCCAAGGGAGAAATTGAGCCCGGCGAAGACGAACTGAGTGCGGCCAAACGCGAATTTCAGGAAGAAACATCGATCGCGCCGGCCGGACCCTTTATTGATCTTGGCTATGTGACACACAAGAGCGGCAAGCGCGTAAGAGCCTGGGCATTTGCAGGCGAATGCGATCCTGCGAGCATCGTAAGCAATGCGTTTTCGATCGAGTGGCCGCCAAAATCGGGCCAGACGCAGTCGTTTCCGGAAATCGACAAGGCACAATTTGTGAATGCCGCCATGGCCCGCGAAAAGCTGAATCCCGCAGAATGCGAATTCGTCGAACGGCTGCAGAAAACTCTTGGGATCGAATAAGGCAGGGTGTGGGACGCCGGAAGGCTTGTCGCTTGCTGAATGAATGGCGCGCCCGGAGAGATTCGAACTCCCGACCTACTGATTCGTAGCCTTAGCCGTCGGCGCTGAGTGGTGACACAAAGAGAAGCCCTTATCCACAATTCCTTTATTTACCTTGACATGCTACACCGACCCACTGACAATGAATGCCAGACAAGGCTACCTGCGACCACGTTTTGGTGACATGGTGGTGACACGGATTTTGGTGACACGGGGTGAAACGGAGAAAAATGGGCAATCGGATTGTGGAGCAAACCAT
>JASHOY010000208.1 GCA_030038435.1 Acidobacteriaceae bacterium
GCCGACAACGAAGACCCCATCCTGGGAATCATCGTCGTGAATCCCACCACGGATTCAGTTACCGATGCGCAGATCACCACCGATGACTACGACGCCGAAGAAGGCAAGGCGGTTTCAGCAGTCATTACCGCGCAGACCCGCTCCGGCACCAACCAGTTCCATGGCGACGCTTACGACTATCGCACCGGCAATGCCAATCTGGCGCGCAATCCTTACAATCAGGCTCCCGGAAGCATTCCTCCGGGGCTGAAGAACCGTTTTGGCGGGTCGCTGGGCGGACCATTCATCAAAGACAAGATGTTCTTCTTCGCCAACTATGAAGGGCAGCGCCAGAAAGTCGGCACTTCCGCATTCGATACCCTGCCCGATATGCTCGCCACGGAGAGTTGCCTGGGGAACGAAAATGCGTCAGACGGAAGCAATGGCTGCGACCTCAGTGATTACCTGGCTGAGGGCACGTCCTTAAAGGACCCGATGGCATGGACCATTTATGACAATCTCGCCAATGCCAACCCGGCAATTGCTCCCAAACCATACCCGAACAACATCATTCCCCGCTCCGAACTGGGCGCCAACTCTGCTCCTGCGCTCGCGTTGCTGAAAATTCTCGAACCCTTCGTGAAGCAGTACAACATTGTGTACAATCCCGATCTCCCTCTCGGCGACCTGGACTCGAACGTGCATGCATCGGGCACCGGCCTCTTTAACAGCGACCAGTGGACCGAGCGCGTCGACTTCACGCTGAACGACAAGACCCATCTGTTCGAGCGCTTTTCCCGGTTCACCGACACCCTGTCAGGAGCGGTGATGTTCGGAGCGGCGGGCGGCCCGGGATTCGGCATCAACAACTACGGCGGCAATTCCACGGGCGCCAACGACAGCGATGTGGCGGGCGCTGATGTGGCCATCAGTTCCACGCTGCTGACTGATATACGGCTGGGCTATCTCCGTTATAACGTGATTGACAGCAAGCATGATCAGGGCACGGAATTTGCCCAGCAGCTTGGCATCCCCGGTATCAACCTCGGTTCGACCATCCTTTCCGGTTCACCGGGATTTTTCATCGATAACGTGCCGGGCGGCGCAGGAAGCACCCAGGGCGGTAGCCAACTTGTTATCGGCGACGGCCTGAACGTGAACCGCTGCAACTGCCCGCTGATCGAACGTGAGGATGTGTTTCAGGTCGTCAACAACTGGACCAAAATTATTAAGAATCACTCCATCAAGCTAGGCGCGGATCTGCGCTATGGCCGCAATTTGCGCGTGCCCTCTGATAACGATCGCGACGGCTTGTTGTACTTCCATACCGGCCCAACCGAAGATACCTTCAATACAACTCCAGGCGGATTGGGTTGGGCCAGCTTCATGCTTGGCGAGGTGAGCAACTTCAATCGCTACGTTTCCACTTCTTTCAACGCCAAGGAATTCCAAAAGCGAACCTTCTTTTATCTGGAGGACAAGTGGCGCGCCACGCACAACCTCACGCTGAACATAGGCGGCCGCCTAGATATGTTCTTCCCCGAAACCGTCAACAGCGCGGGGAACGGCGCGCTCATGAACCTGTCCAACGGCTATTTGTACGTGGCCGGCATCGGCGCTATCAAGTCGGACATGGATTCAAGCTTCAGGATGATGAAACAGTTCTCTCCACGGCTAGGTGCTGAATACGCACTGGGCAGCAAGACCGTGATTCGAGCCGGTTACGGTCGCAGCTTCGATATGGGTGTCTTCGGCTCGATCTTCGGCCACACAGTTACGCAGAATATCCCAGTCCTGGCCAATCAGGTGATAGCTCCGACCAATACCATCACCCCAATCTTCACATTGAATCAAGGGCCAACTGCCTATGTCGCCCCGACGGTTCCATCCACTGGCTTGTTGCCCAATCCCGGATGGAGTATCGAATCCAAGGCCCGCCCCAACCCATTGAACTTCCCCACTCTTGACGCGTGGAACCTAGCCGTAGAGCGCTCACTTACTCCGACGCTCAGCCTTACGGCTTCCTACGTGGGCAACAAGGGAACCCACACCCTGGCCGACGGCGACGGCAATAACACCAATCCCAACGAGTCGACCATCTCTTTGCCTGCGCAATACAGCGTGACAGGCCAGACTCTTACATTTAATAACTCCGTGCCCGCGGGACAGATCGTCAACAATCAGACCTCGACCTCCAAATACCTGACACGCTATTACGGGGGTTCACTGGCTTCCTGTCGCGATCCAAACTATGCGGCTGGTTTTCCCATCAATCCTGCCACGGGAATGCCGTATACCACTATCGCGCAGGTGAATGACGATCCCCTGCTCCAACCCGGCATGTGTGGCTGGACGTCGAGTATCCAGTACAACGGCGACAACCAGAACACCGAGTTTGACGCCTTGCAGGTCACGCTCAATCAGCGGTCTTACAAGGGTCTCAGTCTCAACGCCAACTACCAATGGGCCAGTGCCTTTGACGACCAGTCGGATTATTGGACATGGAGCCATTCTGTCCCGCACGCGCGGGACAGTAACGTTCGCAACCAGCAGTTCCTGGCGTACGGCAGCTATGATCTCCCCTTCGGCAAGGGCAAGCAGTTCGCTTCGGGGGTCAATTACGCCACCGATCTGCTGATCGGCGGCTGGCAAATGAGCGATGTTTTGAACTGGGCGGGCGGTTTGCCATACTCGCTCAGTTACAACGAATCCGGCTCCAATGTTCCCAATGGGCCCAGCGATCCGAGCATCGTGCAAGGAGAGCATTTACACACCAGTCTGAGCAAATTTACGCCGACGACCGGAGGAGTTGGCGTTCGCTACATGTTCAACGCTCCCGGCCAGACTCCGCACTCTCTGGGAGACGGCGTCTTCTACAACCCCGGCTTGGATAACTTCGGCAATGCCGGTCAAAATACCTTCCGCGGACCAAGGTACTTCGGCGACGATATGGCCCTCAGCAAAACATTTACCATCCACGAGAGTGTGAGCGGTCTATTCCGAATGGATGCTTTCAATGTCTTTAACCACATAGCGGCAGGCAACCCGAACGGTAACATTGAATCTGGCGGCACGATTACGTCAGGAGCCCAGGGTTACGGGCAAAGCTTTGACTTTGGTCCCCGGCAATTGGACTTTTCGATGCGCCTGCAGTTCTGATCGACGCAAAGACTGCAATAAACGAAGTGGGGAGTTTTGGCTCCCCCCTTTATTTCATTCCATTTCTCTGCCGATGCGAAATGGAGGCTTTTGGCGGGCGGCAGGTTACAACCTGACACTTGGGCCTGGATAACCACGGTTCCCATAACCGGGGCTGCCGATATCGTAGATTTATAGACACCCATTATGTGATTGGCCTTAGACTAAAACCCGGAGCCGCTGAATGCTGCATCGATTCATTCCTGCAATCCTCATTGCCATGCTTATGCCTGCATCGTATGGGCAAATGCAGCCCGCAAGTGCGCAGGCGAGTGATGCCGCAACGGCGCCATCCCTGGCTACGGCCCGGGACTTCGCAGCCCAGGGCCGCCTTGACCAGGCATTGACGGAACTCAATCAACTGGCGACTGAATCGCCGGAAGCGGCAGGCGTGGAGCGTCTGCGCGGAATTATTTTTTATGAGAGAGACGACTTTCAAGACGCCATCGCGGCGTTTGCGAAAGCTGAAGCCCAAGATCCGAACGATCGTGAATCGATCGAGATGCGCGGCGTGAGCCTGTTCCGCATAGGCCACGCACCCGAGGCGATTGTGTACCTGGAGAAAGCGCGCGCGTCGGTGCAAGAGGCAAACATCGATCCGGACTACGTCCTGGCTCTGTGCTATGCGGAGGTGCGGCGATTCGACGACTCCCGGCATGCCTTCTCCGCGCAATATGGATTTCCCCCGGACTCTGCCGAGGCTTATCTTCTGGCTGGCCGGATGTTTTTTCGCCGCGAGCTTCGCGACGAGGCGGAAGCCGAGGCGACGAAGGCTCTTGAGCTGAATCCCCGGTTGCCGCTGGCCCATGAGCTCTTGGGAGAGATCGCGCTAGCCAAAGGCGACTTGCCTGGCGCCATTCGCGAACTTGAGGCTGAGCGCAAGGTAAACCCGCTGGACCCCGGGCTTTACGATCGGCTGGGCGATGCCTATCTTCGCACCAGCCAATACACCAAAGCGCAGCAAGCTTTGAACCGCGCTGTTGTTCTCGAACCGGACTCGACGGGTCCATATATCCTGCTCGGCGAGCTCTTTCTCAAGCTCAAGGACCCCATCCAGTCGCTTCAGTACCTTGCCCATGCTGCGCAAATGGACCCAGGGAATTACATGACTCACTATCTGATGGCCAAGGCTTATACCACCGCTGGCGAGGTAACTGAGGCCAATCGTGAATACAAGATGGTTGTGGATCTGCAGAAGAGCGGGCTGAGAGCAGCCCCGGAGAAGTAATCCATGCCTCGTCGCCATAGAATGGTGAGCGCCCTCGCTCTTTGGGTGGCTCTGATTTTGGCTCGGGTGTCGGCAGGGCAGGCGCATGCACCGGCGGACGCTCAAGCCGTAGAAATGGCGAATGCCGCATTTCATACCGGATATGCTGCGCAGCAGAAAGGCGACCTTGAAGTGGCAAGGGTACAATTTGCCAGGGTGGTGCAGCTCGCGCCAAATATTGCCGAGGGGCATGAAGCTTTGGGCGATGTTCTGGTGGAATTAGGACGGCCGCGGGAAGCGGTGCGGCAATTCGAGGCGGCAGCGAGACTCACGCCTGGTAAAGCTGGAATTGAAGCGGATTTGGCTG
>JASHOY010000209.1 GCA_030038435.1 Acidobacteriaceae bacterium
CCGGTCCGCCAGAACGCCGTGGAACCTGCCGTTCAAACTCTTCGGAAAGTCCTGTTCCTCCTCCGCAAGATGAACAAGATAGGATGCGCCATCGCCATCGAAAGTGTGCCCATGCGCATTCAGCCCCTTCGTGCGCTCAGCGTCCGAATACTCTTCGCCTGAAAACACCAGCGCAAGATTGCCCTGTTCGCTCTGTAAAGGCATGCGATCGGCGAACGATCCGCCGTGTGCAACCCAACCTGCGTAGAGACCCAGCGATTCGTCGCTCCAGGTCCCCGTCACATACGATGCCTGATGGCGCATGGTCTCCACCATGCGCTGTATCTCCGCAGCCGCGTGCTCGCGCGGCATTCGAGTAATCAGACCGGCTATCCCAGGCATTCTCTCTTGGCTCTGCTGCAAGTTCTGTTCACGATTTCAACATGGCAGCGCAAACCTCTGCGAATTTCCCCATTCACTGAGGCCCACCTGCCGGTGGCGCAGCCCGCAACGAATCTACGCCGCGGCTGAACTGGCAGTCCTCGCTTTGTACCACTTTTCCCGGGCCTTGAGCGCGGCATCGATCAGGCGCGGCGGAAGCATGCCCTTCAGGCCCCGGTACAATTTGGTTCTTACGCAAAAACCGCCCCACAGCGTAAGCGGCACGTAATAGTTGGGCGTCAGCATCTCCTGGAACCCATGCCGCTCCTTGAACTGGCGAAGCGAAGAGTTGCCTTTGTTGCCGTAATTGTACAAACCGTAAGTCAGGTACGCGATCTTTCGCTCCTCGCAGATCTCCACTGCCTTGGCCAGCAGGCCATTCGCCGTCCGCTTGTCATAGTGCGCCATTTTGGTGTTCAACTGCAGGATTGAGGCGACGTCACCGCGGTACACCAGTTTGATAAATCCGATTAACTCATCTTCAAAGTAAGCGCAGATAAGATCGCTGCGGTCCGCGAACGAGCTGTAATCGCGCTGCACCTCCTCGAAGGATTTTCCGTAATGCCGGTAGCGCCGTCCCTGCCGGATTGGCGTTTCATTCTGTATCTCGCGGATTCCCTCGATAACATCGGTTCCCAGACTTCTGATCCTGGTGTGGACGCCGCGCTTTTCGGCCAGCTTGATGTTTCTGCGCGTCTCTCTGGAAATCCCGTCCCACCAATCCCGGAACCTCGCCACGTGCGCCACAGCTATACTGCGCATCTCCATTGGATAGTTGTAATGCGCCACGGTATCAGGCACCTTCTGGCAATACGAGAAGATGTCGGCGCGCGGCGCCGCCGTGCGCTCCTTCAACCTGGCTATGCAGGCATCCGGGTCCGCAATTGCCGTCTCGGCCCAGTCTTCGTCGTGCATGGAGGCGATCTTCAGCCACGTGCCCTGAGTTACTAACTCCTGCGCGTTCACCCTGAGCATGGGCGCGCCCACCCACTTACCCCGGACGCTGATCTCAATTGTCCCGCTCGACGCCGCCGTGTCATTTCCAACTGCAATCAGATCATGCATTGGTTACTCCTGCCTTTTTCTTGCCTTGGTTGGAATTAATCGGAAACATATTCCTCTCGCACCGGATTGATGCCCATCAGCATCAGAAGTTTCCCGGAGTGATCGCATATCTTCACCAGCAGCGTCATAAATCGGTGCTGGCCAAACAGCAGGGCGAACGGTAATGCGATCGCGTAAAGCGGCACCGCAATCGTTGACTTTGCGATGCTGACCGCGCCGCAGTTCGGCTGCAGGGCCGCGGTCGCCCCCTGAAGCGCGGCTTTTCTCAGCACGTATCCCCGCTTCCAGCGCGCCGGCGGAATTGTCTCGAACACCATTGCGTCCGCCGACCAGATAAACGCAAATCCCTCTTCGATCTTTCTCCTGAAAAAGTCCTGGTCCTCTCCGGCTCTGAATTCGGGCCGAAAAGGAGCCGGGTCCCCGGCAAAAATCCGAGCGCGCGCCAGCACGTTGCCCGTCCGCGCTTCCTTCCAATAGACCGGCGTCCCGGTTGGATTCACCCTGCGGTCGTATAACCGGCTCCTGCGCAGCCACGCCGGCGGCGTCTCGTCGAAGTGGCGCACCACCGGCCCAAGCACGCCATCCACCTGGCGCTCATTGCACGTATTCAACAGCGTCAGAAGCCAGTTTGAAGCCGGAAACTCATCGTCGTCGATCAGGGCCAGATACTCTCCCTCCGCATTGGCCACGGCCCGGTTGCGCGCCAGCGCAATACTGCGCCTGGCTTCCACGTCGTACTTCAGCGGAACCCCGATCGCCTCGCGCATCTCCTGGACCGCAGCCCCGGCCGATCGCGCCTGATCGTTGTCCACCACGACCACCGAGTACGTAAACAGCCCGGCGGTCTCCTGCCGGCCCAGTTCGGCCAGAAGCCGCTTCAGGGCCGCTGGCCGCTTGTACGTGCACACGCACACGCAGATGTGTGTTGCGGCTGGCTGCGCAATAGGGCTCATAAAATCGATCTCTCCGCAATCTTCGCGGCGCTTGCTCCGGAGCGGTTTATTTGCGCCGTTCTTTCTGCGTGTCCGCACTCAGTGAACTTTTGAAGAACATACCCCCGCGCTATCTTCGCCTCGTTGCCGAAGCGGCAAAATCCCCGCTCCCGCAGAAACCTGTATTCGTCGTCTCTGATCGGATGCGCTTCCACTTCCACATTGGCGCGTGCGCCGAGGGCAACGATTCGTTCCAGCCGCTGCGGCGGCTCGAGCGGCGATAAGTCAAAAAACAAATCCGCCATGGGATGACGCCTGGCGAGCCGCCGGTCCTGCCAGCGGCGATAAGCGCGGTTGAGATAACTCTTTTCCCCGGCTGCGAAGATAAAATTTCTGCGGACGATCGCTCCCTCGGGCAATAGCCCCCCGGCTGCTACGTTCGCGCAAAGATGCATATGATGGTGGCCGTCCACACGTTTTGGGAATGAGCCGTAGAGCCGCTCATATTCCTCGTACTGGGCCTTCACAACATATGCAAACGAATTCGCAAGTCCTGGATGATAGAGGACGGGCGCAAAACGCTGCAACCTCAGAAACCGGGAAACCCTGCTTTGATGTTCCAGTAACCGCGCTGGACTTTGCGGCGCCGAAAAAGGCAGCGTCAGGTTCAGATGAAGTCCGGCATCCACGCTGTGGCGCCGCGCAAGATCCGCGGCGCGCTCGGAATCTTCCATGAACACCATCGCGCTTACCGAGGAAACCACGCCGTCTAAAACGCAGTCCAGCGCGCGGCTGGTCGTCGCGGCGTCTTCGCCCCAGTCGTCCGCGTTCACGATCACCGTGCTCTGCTGCTCCATCATGATCACGCCCCGCGCGGCAATGCCGAATTTCTGTTCGGCAGCACTTTCTCGGCGAACTTCGCGCGCAGCCGCTGCATCTGTTCCCGCCTGTGGAACCTGACCAGCTCCGGAGACACCGGCCGGCTTTCATGCCGGAGATAGCCCCACAGGTAACCGGCGCCCATCGCCAGCCCGCGAATCGCAAACGGTTTTTGCCCCATTTGATATCCGACCCGGAATAACTGCCAGACGGGATGATTCCCCATCGTGTAATCCATAACTCCCGCCGTAAATCGCGCCTTCATGGGACCGCACTGCGCTGTTCCCACCTTGCGGTGGTGCATGCACACCTTCTCGGTGAATGTCCGCGTCTTCCATCCCTTCATCCGCGCGGTGATCACGGCGATGCAGTCAATCGTCCCTACCTTCACGGGAGCGTAGCCCCCGATCGCTTCATAGCACTCGCGCCGGAATACCTGGCACGCTCCGGATACATGCTCGATGCTCACAAACCGGTAGTCGTAAGTCTCGTTCGTGGTCTCCACATAAGGAGTTCCGATGATTCCGAGCTCCGTATCCCCGGCCAGCTTGTCCAGCAGAAATGAGAAATAATCGCTCTCGAAAGTAATATCCGCGTCCAGGTTAGCGATCACCTCGTAGGGCAATCCTTCTAACTTCTCCCTGCCTGCGTTGAACGCGTACACTTTGCCGGCAAAGTGCCGCTCCCTGCGCTCCGGCATCCGCAGTAACTCGATCCACTCGTGCTTCGCCGCATATCTGCTCACAATTTCGTCGGTTGCGTCCGTCGAGCCGTCGCTGACGATAACCCACTTGAGCGGACGCACCGTCTGCGCCACCACCGACTGGATAGTCAGTTCTATAGATCGCGCCTCGTTACGGGCGGGAGTCACCAGCACGTAAGTGGGAAGCTTCGGCACTCGATCACCTCACGAACGTTCGCCCTGTTATGCGGCAGGCTCAAACCGGCCGCGCAGGAAAACCCGCAGCGCGCCGCGCGATACAACGGCTATAGCCGTTACGGCTCCGCATAACAACAATTTCTGCGGCGCTAACTGAGTCCAATCCGGCTTTCACGCGCTTTCTCCACGCGCCGCGACTTACTTCGCCCCCACGGGTTGCGAAGCTTTGGAAATAAAGGACAGCACTTCTTCGGCGACCCTGGTCTGCTGCCTGGCTCCAAGTTGCGGAAACATAGGCAGAGAGACGATCTCCGCGGCAAGACGCTCGGCAACGGGGAAGTCTCCTTTGCGGTAGTTCAGTGAGACATAGGCCTTCTGCAGATGCAGCGGAATCGGGTAATGGATTCCGGCGCCGATGCCCGCCGCTTTCAGGCGATCCATCATGCCGTCGCGGTCGCCGGTGCGAATCACGTAAAGGTGATACACCCCGCGCGACCAGGATGGCTCGCTGGGAAGAATGACAGCCTCGCTGTCTCCCAGCAGACGGCCGTATTCGGCCGCGCGGTCGCGGCGCTGCTCGTTCCAGGCTGCCAGATGCGGAAGCTTCACCTGCAAAAGTCCGGCCTGAATCGCGTGCATCCGCCCGTTGTAACCTTCCCTGTCGTGGTAATACTTTTTCGCCTGCCCGTGATCGCGGAGTTTCTTCACAGTCCCGGCCAGCGCCGCGTCGTTGGTGGTAACCGCTCCGCCTTCCCCGCACGCTCCAAGATTCTTTCCCGGATAGAAGCTGAACGCGGCCGCGCGGCCCATCGATCCCGCCTTCATCCAGCGATTCAGCTTCCCTGAAAAATACTCCGCGCCGTGCGCCTGGCAGGCATCCTCGATCACCGCAAGCCCATATTGGTCGGCGAGGCTCAGGATGGAATCCATATCGGCCATCTGGCCGTAGAGGTGCACGGGAACCACCGCGGTCACCGGCCGTCCGCTGCGCAGGCTGATCGGCTTTCCTGAGGCGTCGCGTCTGCATCCGCTTTCGAGATAACGCTGCAGCATCTCCACCGACATGTTCGACGTGCGCTCGTCCACATCCACGAACTCCGGCAGCGCGCCGGCTTGCGAGATGGCCTCCGCGGTGGCTATGAATGTGTTCGGAACCGTCACCACCGCGTCTCCCGGCTGAACTCCGGAACCCATCAAGGCAAAACGCAGCGCGTCGGTGCCGCTGCTCACGGCGATCGCATGATTCACGTCGCTGAACTTTGCGAACGACTCCTCGAACTCCTCCACCATCGGTCCG
>JASHOY010000210.1 GCA_030038435.1 Acidobacteriaceae bacterium
GTCGATGGCGCCCGAGCGCACCAGCGCCTCGGTAATCTCCAGCGCCTGCTCGCCGGAGTCCGGCTGCGACACCAGCAGATTGTCCACGTCCACGCCCAGCTTTTTGGCATAACCGGGGTCGAGGGCGTGCTCGGCGTCCACAAACGCCGCCAGGCCACCCAGCCGCTGCGCCTCGGCGACAACTTGCAGGCAGATAGTGGTTTTGCCCGACGACTCGGGGCCGAAGACCTCGCTGACGCGGCCGCGGGGAATGCCGCCCACGCCCAAAGCCGCGTCAAAGCTGATGCTGCCGGTGGAGATGACGGCGATCGGCAACAGGGCCTCGCGCGAGCCGAGCCGGACAATGGACCCCTTTCCAAACTGTTTTTCGATCTGTGAGAGGGCAAGTTCTACGGCTTTGGCGCGGTCTTCAGCAATTGCCATGAAAGCGGATCTCCTTCTACGCATTCCGCGACGGGCGGACTCAATGGACAGAAGCGCGATCGAGCGCTCTTTTCAGCGCCATTTCGGGAATGCAGTTCGTTGGGATTGTAGCAGGGTAAGACAACACAAATCAGCACAAAAAGCGAACAGAAGGAGAATACGATACCGCCTGCTGTGACGGCCAGCACGTCCGCATCGCCCGCCCGATCCCCGGCGCCTTCGGAATCCCGAGAATTGCGCCATCCCGGCATTAAATCGTAGTCTCAACGTGACCAAGGCTCCGCAGTTGCCGTCCAAGTAAAAACGCATTTTCGAGTTCGCCAGAGGAGAGCCATGAAGCGGTTTCTTCCTATTGCCCTTGCGGTCTGTGTGTTTACCTTTTGCGCCGCATTGAGGGCGCAACCGTTTCCCTCCGCGCCGGTCGCGACGAACGCGCCCGCGCCGCCCCAATCCATCAAGCTGGATGTGCTGGTGAGGGACAAGGACGGGGAACCAGTCCATGGCCTAGCCGCCGAGGATTTTGCGCTCTTCGACAAGGGCCAGCCGCAAAAGCTCGCCGGCTTTACGCCGGTGGCCGCCGACGAACATCCCGGCGCGGTCCAAGTGCTCATCGTGGTGGACATGATCAACATGGGGTTCAATTCCCTGGCCTGGACGCGCGAGCAGATCGGCGAGTTCCTGAAGCAGGACGCCGGCAAGCTCGGGCACCCCACCTCCATCGCTTTGATGACGGAGGATGGCCTGCGCATGATGAGCGGATCGACGACGGACGGCAGTGTTCTTGAGACCGGCTTTGAGAAGCTGGCAACCAACCTGCGCGCCATCCAACGCAACGGCGGGTGGGCAGCCCAGAACACAATCATGGAGATGTCGTTGAACCAATTCACCCAGATTCTGGCGGTGGAGAGCGCGCGTCCGGGCCGCAAGCTGGTTCTGGTCATCAGCCCCGGATGGCCTATGATGCCGCGCCTGGGATCCCAGGAGGATTTGCGCGCCGCGCAGTGGGTGTTCAACGTGGATGTAAGCCTGACCGACGCCATCCTGGACGCCCGCACCTCGGTGTACCAGTTGAACCCGTTCGGCGTCGGTTCCCGGACCCTTTACTACTACCAAAGCTTCCTCAAACCCGTGAGCAAGGTGAACCAGGCGGAGTACCCGTTTCTGGCGCTGGGAGTGTTTGCCGTCCACTCCGGCGGACGCGTGGTGATCAAAGGACACGATGTGGCCGGAGAAATCAGCGACGCGGTCAGGGACGCCGGTTCCTACTACGAACTGAGCTATGACGCGCCGCCGGCCGACGGGCCGAACGAGTATCACGACATTAGTGTGCGCGTGAACCAGCCCGGCGCCAAGGCGCAGACGCTCAAGGGCTACTACGCCGCTCCCGAAAACGTGGGGGCGAAACCAAAGAACTAAACTGGTGCTCAAGAGACTTCCATGAATCCGCTTGATCAAGTAATTGTGTTTTTCTGCCTTGTTTCATTCTGCGGTTTCGCAAGCGGCCAGCCCTCTCTCGTCACTCCCGCGGCTGCGAGCCAGCCGCAGACCATCCACCTGAATGTGCTGGTGAAAGACAAGCCGGGGCAGGGGGTGCGCGGACTCTCGGAGCAGGCCTTTACGGTGATGGACAACGGCCAGGCGCAGAAACTGGCCGGCTTCAAGGCCGTTGACATCGAGGCCGATCCCGGCGCGGTCGAAATCCTGATCGTGGTGGACATGATCAACATCGGCATGAACACCGTGGCCTGGGAGCGCGAGCAGGTGGGCGAGTATCTGAAACAGGACGCGGGCAAGCTGGCGCATCCCACCTCGATTGCGGTGCTGGACGAGCGCGGGCTGCGCATGATGAACGGCTCCAGCACCGACGGAGGCGCAATTCAGGCCGCGTTTGAACAATTCAGCACGGGAATGCGGCCGATCAACCGCACGGGCGGATGGGCCGCGATGGAAGAGATGCTGGAGATGTCGTTGGAGCAGTTCAGCCAGATCCTCACCGTGGAGGAGGCTCGGCCCGGACGCAAGCTGGTGCTCTACATCGGCTCTGGCTGGCCCACTTTGAATACGGAGGGACAGCAGGTTTCCGGGCAGGAAGCGCAACAGGTCTTCAATGCACTGGTCAAGCTCACAGACTCCATCCGCGACAGCGGCTGCGCGATTTACGAGCTCAACCCTTATCAACTGGGCGAGCGAAACCCGTTCCTCTACCAGAGCTACCTCAAGCCGGTCACCAGACCGTCGCGGGCCGAGTACGCGAACCTGAGCCTGGGTGTGGTGGCCACTCACTCCGGCGGACGCGTGCTGATCAACGGGCACGACATCGCCGGCGAGATTAACGACGCGCTGCGCGACGCCGGTTCCTACTACGAGCTGACCTACGACGCGCCGGCCGCGGACGGCGCCAACGAATACCACGCCATCGACGTGCGCGTGAACGTGCCCGGCGTCAAAGCGCAGACGCTGGCCGGGTACTACGCGGATCCGCAGAACGTGGGGAAGCGCTAGTAGATGTCGCGCAAATAGCGCTTCTGTTTCTTCATTCCCGCCAGGAATTCATTGGCGAAATCGGGTCCCTTGCCGCTGTGATCGGCAATTGCCTGCAACATGGCGGCTTCCACGTCGGGAGCCATGCGCTTGGAGTCGCCGCAGACGTAGAAATAGGCGCCATCGTCGAGCCAGCGCCACAGTTCGGCGGCGTGCTCGCGGATCCGATCCTGCACGTAGATCTTGTGTGCCTGGTCGCGGGAGAAGGCAGTGTCGAGACGATCCAGAACGCCGTTCCTTTGCCACGCCAGTATCTCCTCGCGATAGAGAAAGTCCTGAGATTCGCGCTGGTCGCCGAAAAACAGCCACATGGGCCAGCGGCCGCGGCCGGCCTGCTTGTGCTCCAGGTACGCGCGGAAGGGCGCGAGGCCCGTTCCCGGCCCGATCATGATGACGCGGGCATCGGGATCGGCGGGCAGGCGGAAATTCTGGTTGGAATGGATGAAGATGGGCAGCTTGCCGCCAGGCGGGGTGCGCTCGCCGATCTGGCCGGAGCAGACTCCCAGCCGATCGCGTCCGTAGCTTTCGTAGCGGACTACGCGAATGGAGAGATGAACCGTGTCCACGTGAAGCGCCTGGCTGGACGAGATGGAGTAGAGGCGCGGAGCCAGCCGCGGCAGAATCTTGAAAAGCTGCTGCGGGTCTTCCAGCCGCGTGGGGCAATGTTCCAGAAGGTCAATGAATTCCCTGCCCCAGAGAAAGTTGTCGACCTTCTCCTTGGCGCCGGGCTGAAGAATTTCCGACAGGATGTCGCACTGCGACTGCGCGGCCCACGCCCGCAGCGTGGAGCCGGAAAGCTTGCCGATCATCAGCCAGGAGGTGAGCGCGCCACGCACGTTGGTGGGCGAGCCGTAGAAATCGTTCACCGGCTCATCGCCTGAGAACCGGAGACGCTCCAGCACGCGATTCACGGCCGGACCGGGATTGTGCGGCAGGATGCCCACCGAGTCGCCGGGCAGATACTCGATGCCGGACGAGCCCAGGTCCAGCTCGATGTGACGCGTCTCTTTCTCCGATCCCTCGCCGGTGAGAAGCCGATTCACCTGGACCGATGCCGAATAGGGATTGTTGCGGCTCCACGCGCC
>JASHOY010000211.1 GCA_030038435.1 Acidobacteriaceae bacterium
TTGCAGCCCCAGCCGGAGACGCAAAGTGAACGAGCTGCCGCTTGCCGGCCGCCGGATCCTCGTCACCCGCGCCGCGCACCAGGCCGGCAAGCTCAGCGACAGGCTTCGCGCCCTCGGCGCGGAGCCTGTCGAGGTTCCTGTCCTTGAAATTCAACCGCCCGTAAGCTTTGCCGCTCTGGACGCCGCCTTGCGCGGCTTCAATGCCTACGATTGGCTGATCTTCACCAGCGCCAATACGGTGTGTGCGGTGGTCGAGCGCTCCGCTGCTCTCGGCATCTCATTCGAGAGCGATGTTCAACCGCAGGTTGCAACCATCGGCGAGGCCACGGCCGACGCGGCTCGCGGCGCCGGCTTCACGGTTTCGCTCATTCCCGGGAGTTACGTCGCCGAATCGTTGGTCGAAAGCCTCGCGGATCAAGCGCCCGGCAAGCGTATTCTGCTCGCCCGCGCCGAGACTGCACGCGACGTCATCCCCGACGCGCTGCGCCAGGCCGGCGCGCAAGTCGATGTCGTCGACGCCTACCGTAACGTCCTCCCAGAGTCCGCACCCGAACTCCTGCGCCGCGCCATTGCCGGCCGCATCGATGCCGTGACTTTCACCAGTTCCTCAAGCGCCACGAACCTCGCCCAAGCCGCCAGCCGCGCCGGAATCGCCTTTCCATTCGCCGGCGTTCGCGCCGTCTCTATCGGCCCCGTCACCAGCCAGACCCTCCGCGAGTTAGGCTGGGAGCCCGCCGCCGAAGCCAGCCCCTCCGACATTCCCGGCCTGATCGCAGCGGTCGCTGACCTGCTGACTCGCTGACTTGCCGGCTCGCTGTCTCACGACTCCCACGTCTTATCCTTCGACCGGCACAGCGTCTCCAGGTTGCACCGCTCGCATTTCGGGTTGCGCGCAAAGCACACCTGACGGCCGTGGTGAATCACCTGGTGCGAAAAGGCGATCCACTTATCCCGCGGCAGCACGCGCATCAGCTCCTGCTCCACCTCCTGCGCCGTCTCGCCCTTGGCCAGTTCCAGCCGCCGCGCGATGCGGAAGACGTGCGTATCCACCACCACCCCCTCTGCCTTGCCGAAGCTCACACCCAGCACCACGTTCGCCGTCTTGCGCGCCGCGCCCGGCACCGTAATCAGCTCGGCCAGCGTTTGCGGCACTTTGCCTCCAAAGTCCTCGGTGATCTTTTTGGCCGCGCCCTGAATGGATTTGGCTTTGTTGTGATAGAAACCGGTGGTGCGGATCAGCTCTTCGAGCTCCGGCAGAGTAGCTTTGGCCATAGCCGTCGGGGCAGGGAAGCGCCGGAACAGCTCCGGCGTGACCATGTTCACGCGCACATCCGTGCACTGCGCCGAAAGAATCGTCGCCACCAGCAGCTCCCACGGCGAGCGGTGGTTCAGCGCGCACTCGGCGTTCGGATAAGCCTCGTCCAGCGCCTTCAGAATCGCGTTCACACGCTCCGGCGCGAGCGGACCGCGGACGGACTTCTTTGCAGCTTTAGTGGAGGCTCGTTTCACAGCGGGCATATTTCAGGGCTTCCATCCTGCCACAACTTCGTCGATCTTGTCGAACTCGCCAGCCCAGCACATTTCCGTAATCTCTTTGATCTGTTCGATCGTAAACTTGATCCCGTCTTTCCGCGCCAGGCTTCCGCGGAAGGCTTTGATTGAGCCTCTCGGACGCGAACGCGCGATCAGAAGACGTCCGCCCGGCAGTTTTTCGACAGATACTTTCTCACCGGGAGCTATGTTGAGGTGTTGAAGCATCTCCTGATCGAGGGTGATCTGGCCTTTGGCGGCGACGGTGAGGGAAGCCATAAGACTGTCTCCGACGATATTCTAAAGTGAGAGTTCCTTACTTGTCGTTGCTATGGCTAGTTTCCACGGCAGCGTACGCGCACTTTTCGCGCAAGTAGCAGTTCTGGCAATCAGGCGCGTGATCTTTGCATATTTGCTCGCCGAGAAGGTAAAGTGGCCCGTCCAATTCCCATGGGGCGCTCGGATGTATTTCCCTGCAGATTTGGATCGCAGATGAGGCGTTCATCGGATCGATTCCTTCGCCTAGAACGCTACGTCCGATGACGCGGCAGACGCGAACATCGGCTTTTGGATCGCCCTTCCCGGAGACGATCTTGCAATCCTTAAGTGCTCCGACGATCATTCTGGAGATCTGTTCACCCGCGCCGATCCAGTACAGCCGGGTCAACGTGTTGAACGCATTACCGTCGCTCCAGATGAGTCTTGCGTCGCCATCGAACCAATAGACAATCTCTACAGCGATGGCCCAAAGGCGGTTGTGGGCCCGCCTCATCCAGTGTAATTCGTTTCTCCTGAAGGTATCTTCGGAACGCCATACCTCCCGTGGCGTTTCGCAGATTCTGCCCCAGAGATCTTCCTGGAACTCAGGGCTGCGCTCGAAGAATTTGGAGACGGCAATCCAACTGTCGTCTTTTCTTCGATAATCGAGGAGACAAGCGAGGAGAAAGGAGTCTGCAACGCGCTTTTGCTCGCTCTCTTCCTTGCCTTGGTAACCGGCAATACCGCCCCACCATGTGGGAAGGTCCTTCGGCTCGCGCTTTGCCGAAAGTTCCTTCGCTATCCATCTGCGCCGTTCGAGTTCGTCCGCCGCGAGTTCCATTAGCGCCCTCCTATAGAAGAAGCTAGAGTACACCCCCAAGCCAGTTGGCTAGACGTGCTAGTTCAATCCGCACCCCAATAAAAAACTGCCCGAACAGCGCATACACCGCGCTCACTTCGTCGAACCGCATCTCGTAGATCAGCTTCTTAAACACCACCGCGTCGTCCGCGAACAGGTCCACGCCCCACTCCCAATCGTCCATCCCGATCGATCCCGAAATAATCTGTCTCACCTCGCCCGCGTACCGCCGCCCGATCATCCCGTGCTCGTGCATCATCCGCTGCCGCTCGGCAAACGGAACCGTGTACCAGTTCACCTGCTCGCCCCGCTTGCGGTCCATCGGATAAAAGCACAGATACTTCGTGTCCGGAATCGCTGGAAACAGCCGCGGCGCCATCGCGTCCGCCCCGCGGTCCAGAGCCGCTTCGATCTCGGCGTTCCACTCCGGCGAGTGCGGCTCGTATCCCTTCGCCGCCGCGGCCTCGTAGGTCTTCCGCGTGGACTCGTACAGCCCCAGCTCCACCACCGAAACGTAGGAGTGCACCTGCGTCAGATACCCAAAAAGCTCCGTCTGCGCCAGCTCCAGCTCCACCTGGTTCAGCGCCTCCAGCGACTCGCGAAAGTGCACAAGGATCAAATCGCCCTTATGCCCCAGCTCTGAAAACAGCGCCGTCCGCACCGGCGCGTCCGCCGGCACACGTTCCATTTTCCGAAGCGCAGAAGCGCCCTCGGTGCCGATCTTCTCGCGTTCGCCCTGCGCGCGGCAGCGCCACGCCTTCCAGTCGAAGCGGAAGAACTGATGCAGCACAAACGAGCCTTCAAGCGTAAGCGGAACAGCAGGGAAGCCGGACAATGGGGCACCTCATTGTGGATGGCTTCATCCTAACAGCAGAATCCGAGCCGCTGTATCGCCATCAGTTGCGCAGGTCGCTCTCCAGGCTCGCCGCGCCCATGGCCGAGGTTGCGTACTGCTCGCCCCAGGCCTTCATAGCCATCAGAATCGGGTTCAGCGCGCGCCCCTTGCGCGTCAGCATGTACTCCGGCCGCGGGGGATGATCGGCATACAGGCGCCGGGTAAGGATGCCGTGCGCCGTGAGTTCCTTGATGCGCGCCGAGAGCACGCCTGGCGTCAGGCCAGGAAGGCTGGCTTCAAAGTCCTGAAAGCGCCGCGTCTGGTGCAGGAACAGGTCCCGCAGAATGAGAATGGTCCAGCGGTCGCCAATCACATCGAGCGTAGACGCAATGGAACATCGCATGGAGTACTTTCTGGCCATCGAATTCTCCATCCCGTTTGTCGTAATGGGCCGGTTCGGCCCGGTCTTGAAAGGGCGCGGCTTCAGGCGCGCCGCGAAGCTTAACATTTAAAATATAGTCGCTATGATATAAAAAGTCACTTAAAGGAGCGGAACTTTCTGCTAAATTCCTTTAAATCCGCGAAACTTTCGAGCCCTGTCCCGCAAAGCCCGCAGTCCCCACAGGTATCCCCGCAGCCGCAGGCTATACTCGCTAAGGCATGATCGAAAAATTCATCGCGCTCCTGGGAGAGTTCGTCAAATACATCATCGGCGCCGGAGGCTACAAAGGGATCATTGCGCTCATTACGCTCAATTCCTGCGGCGTTCCCATCCCCTCTGAGGTCATTTTGCCGTTCTCGGGCTACCTGGCTTACCTGGGGCGCTTCAATCTGTTTCTGGTTGCCGCCGCCGGAGCCGTGGGCTGCAATATCGGCTCGGCCATTGCCTATTGGATCGGGGCCAAAGGCGGCAGGCCGTTGGTTGAGCGCTACGGCAAATGGGTGCTCATTAGTCATCGTGATCTGGACCGGATGAGCTCCTTTTTTGATCGCTTCGGCTCCATCACGATTCTCATCGGCCGCATGCTGCCCATCGTCCAGACCTACGTCGCTTTCCCTGCGGGCATTGCCAAAATGTCGCGGCTTCGTTTTCACATCTATACCACGATCGGTTCCCTTATCTGGTACTTCTGCCTTGCCTGGGCTGGCATGAAGCTGGGGGCGGCGTGGGATACCGACCCGCGAATGCACGAATGGTTCCATCGTTTCCACCTCGTGGTGGTCGCGGCCCTGGCCGCGGGGGTCGCCTGGTTTGTCTGGAGCCACATAGTCCGCGCGCGCAAGGAAGAGCCCTCCTGAAGGTGCGCGATCGTATGCGTGCGGCTTCGATGCTTCGCCGCGCAGTTTCGATTTCCGGCTCGCCGCGGGCAGTATTCAGCGCTGTTCGCCGAGTAACAATTCACTCATTGCAACCCAAAATGGAAGGGATTCATACATGGCAACGAAAAAGAAAAAAAGCGCAGGCAAGTCCACGGCAACCGGCAAGGTTGCGCCAGCCAGGGGCAAACTGGGCGTGATGGTCGTCGGTCTGGGCGCGGTGGCCACCACCATGATTGCAGGCGTTGAAGCCGTCCGCCGCGGCCTGGCCAAGCCCATCGGCTCACTCACTCAAATGGGCACCATCCGCCTCGGCAAGCGCACCGACAGCAAATCTCCCTTGATCAGGGACTTTGTTCCCCTCGCCGATCTGAATGACGTCGTTTTCACCGGCTGGGACATCTTCAAGGACAACGTCTACGAAGCCGCTGCCCATGCGGCCGTGCTCAGCAAAGAGATGCTGGCCGAGATGAAGCCCTACC
>JASHOY010000212.1 GCA_030038435.1 Acidobacteriaceae bacterium
GGCAGCAGACTCGCCAGTCCGGCAACTGCCAGCAGCAACAAAGGAACCACAGTGAGCGTCACCGGATCGTAAATGCTCACTCCGTAGATCTCGCTTTTCATCACGCGCAAAACAATAAAGCAGCCAGCCAGACCGGCCATGACTCCGCCACTGGCCGCCAACATGCCAGTCGATGCCACGTGTTGCATGGCCTCACCCAGGGTAGAGCCGAGCGCGATGCGAATGCCGATTTCGCGTGTACGCTGCACCACCAGATTCGAGATGAGCGCATAGATTCCCACCGCTGCGAGCAGGAGCGCGAGGACCGCGAGCACGCCCAGTAGGACCATCTCGATCCGCTGTGTCTGCAACTGCTGGTCGAGCACATCCTCCATCGAATAAAACCCCGAAAGGGGGAGGTTCGGATCTACCGCTTCCAGCGCTCGCTGCATCTGTTCCGTCAGTCCCGCTACCGGCCCGTGTGTGCGGACGATCCAGGATGGCTGCGCAAACAGGTTCGTCATCGCCAGATCGTCTCCCGGAACTTGCGCGTATGACACGTAAAAAATCGGTTCGACCCCGATCGGCGCATCCCGCGCCACCCAGGACTGATCCAGTGTGTTCGCAACCACGCCCACGATGGTGTACACACGGCCACTTATGAAGTGCATTCCCAGCGGTCGTGGATTTCCGAAGTACCGCAACCCGAATGCTGTATTCACAATAGCCACCGCCTGCGACTTCGCCGTGTCCGCGTTCGTAAGCTCCCTGCCCGCAATCAGAGGAATTCGCAGCGCGGTGAAATAATCAGGTGTCGTATACGCAGTGCTGCATATGTACTCGATTCCCGCTTCTTTGCCGTCTACTATCTTGATGCCGGTGTTTTCGAAACTTCCGTACGGCACGCTGAGCCCCACGGCCGCGCTTTCCACACCTGGTATTCGCTCCATGGCTGCTACGCTCTCGCGAAGCAGCCGCTGAAAAGCTGCCGCATCGTGGTACCGCACTTCGTCCAGCGAAGCCCTTGCCGTCATTACGTTGTGCGGATCAAAGCCCGGCGGGAGCGAGTCCAGATGAGCGATTGTCCGCACCATCAGCCCGGCTCCGGCCAACAGGATGATCGTCAGGGTTACCTCCGCGCCGATCAGCCACTGTCGCACCCGGCCCGATCCGCGGGCCACGGTCCGCGTTCCCGCCGCGATTGAACTCCGCAGGTCTACGTTTCGTGTTTCCAGTGCCGGCAACGCGCCGAACAACAGACTGGTCAGCACAGATGCGCCCAGTGAAAACGCCAGTACAGGCCCATTCAGCCGCAGTCCGCCAACCGGGATCATCTGTGACGGTAACCAGACCTTCAGTACTGGAAACATCGCCAGTGCCAGGCCAGTACCTGCGGATCCGCCTATCGTTGCCAGCACCAGATTTTCGATCCACAATTGCCGCAGAATTCGCCCGCGCGTCGCCCCCAAGGCAAGGCGTGCCGCCATCTCCGGGCCGCGCCGATGAATCCGCGCCAGCATCAAGCCCGCCAAATTCGCGCACGCAATCAGAAGAATGAATCCCACCGCCGCCATGAGCGCCTGCGTCTGCTCCTCCATCGAATTGCCGGCGTAGGCGTGCAGCGGGGTCGGATAGTACCAGGCATCCTCCTTCTGCGGATCGATTTCATCGCCGAGAGGCGTGTGTGCCAGTTCCGTCCGCAGCTGGTTCCAGGTAGCGCCCCGCTTGAGGCGCATTAGGATCCAGCAATTCGTTCCCCCGCACAGCCCGTTCGGGTCTCCAGGCATCAGCGGCGTCCACACGTCGGCGGGATGCGGCATCTCTGCTCCGCGCGGCAGCACGCCCACCACCGTATACGGAGCGCCTTTCAGCAAAATCGCCCTTCCAAGGATCGCTTTGTCCCTATGAAATGTCGTCTGCCAGAGATTGTAACTGAGGACCACCGCCCTGCCGCCGCCAGGCCGATCTTCGTTCTCCGTAAACCCGCGACCCAGCCTCGGCTCAATCCCGAGTACCTGAAAGTAATGCGCGGACACAGTGGTATCGCGGACGTACTGCACCGCGCCACCCTCAGCGGCGCCGGTCTGCAGGTTCACGCCAGCCGTCGTGCCGAACGGATTGCCCGTCGCCGCCAGGATCGCAGACGTACAGCATTTTTTGTTGCGCGCCATGCCAGGTAGTCCATCCGATCTTCATCGCCAGATGGTGCTGCATTGCTCCTGTCCAGTTCGTGCTCCATCAGAACGGCAATCCGGTCGGATTCTGGATACGGTAGCTTGCGCAGCAGGAAGCCGTCTAGGAAGCTGAAGACTACCGCGTTCACTCCAATGGCGAGCGTCAGCGTTGTTATGACGGCCGCCGCGAACCCAGGCGACTTCCTTAGCTGACGTGCTGCGAAGCGCAAATCCAGCACCAGGGAATCTGCCCAGGATTCCCAGCCGGCCGACCATGTCTTGTGCCGTACCATTTCGCGACTGCCGATCTCAGAGCGGGCCGCGCGCTGCGCCTCTTGCGGGCTCATTCCGCGGCGTATCTTGTCTTCCACGGAGGACTCGAAAAAGCCGCTGAGTTCCTCTTCGATCTGGGCATTGCGTTCGGCAGGGTGCACGAGCGCCCGGATACCGGCAATCAGGCTCCGCAGCATTTCTTCCCCCTCAGGATTCGAGAGTCCGGCCGAGCCTCGTCGAGTTTCCCCGCGACCAAATCGCCACCGAATCCTTGAAGATGAGCCGACATTCTTCTATTCCACCCTCAGCGCCCGCATTGGATCCACGCTTGCCGCTCGGCGCGCCGGCAGCCCCGCTGCCAGCAACGAAATCGCCAATACGCCTCCCGCGGAGCAGGCAAAACTCAGCGGATCGTGCGTATGGAGCTTGTAGAGCATGGACCCCAGCCACTTCGATCCGAACCACGCCAGCGGCAAACCCGCCGCCAGGCCCACGGAGACCAGCAACAAACTTTCGCGCAGAATCATCCATAACAGCTGACCGCGCTGCGCACCCAGCGCCATCCGCAGTCCAATCTCCATCCCGCGCCGGTTCACGCGATAAGCCAACGTCCCGTATAGCCCCACCGCTACCAGCAGCGCCGCCAGCCCCCCGAAGAATCCCGCCAGCCGCGCGGTCAACGCCGGCATCGCGTAGCCCTCCGCAAACTCCGCGGACAGCACCACTGGATCGTTCACGGGCGTATTCGGATCGATCCCGCTGACAATGCGCCGAACCTCCGGCAGCAGCAAGAGGGGATTGCCCGCGACGCGTACCTCCACATCCATGTTCTCAATCGAAGGACCCTGCTCATAGGAAAACCAGGCCATCGGCATCGCCTCTTCGTCTGCGGAGGTATACTTGCTGTCCTTCACCATCCCCACGATCAGGATCGGGTGCTTCGGATCGCCAAGCGTGTGCCCGATCGGCGACTCGCCCTTCAGATATCGCTTCGCGAGAGTCTCGTTCACCACCGCTACCCGCGTCGTCCCCATGGTGTCCGCCGCCGTGATTCCGCGACCCTCAAGGACTCGGATCCCCAGCGTCCGGAAGAATCCCGGCCCGACTTCATTGCTGCGCAACATGTTATTTCCGTTATCCCACGGAATCTCACGTCCATCCAGGACCAGGCTGTTGTTATCGCTCCACTCCGAACCGGGCCGATTCCCGGCCAGCGTCACGCTCTCTACTCCCGGTAGCCGGCTCACCTGCTCCGTCAGCTCCCGGTAGAAGGCCAGCTTCTCCGCGTTCTCTGTCACTCCTACCGGAGGCGCTTCGAACGCCAGCACCCGATCTGCCTGGAACCCCAGCTTCACGTCCTGATAATTTCGAAGCGTCCGCACCAGCAGCACCGCCGCAAACAGCAGCGCCACACACAGCGCCATCTGTCCCGCGATTAACGCTTTGCCCATCAGGGCCCGGCTCCGGTTCTCGGTCGTTTGCGTTCCACCCGATTTCAGCGCCAACGTCACGGGCGCGGTCGCCGCAGCCCGCAACGGAGCCAAACCGAACACCACTGCTGCCGTCACCGACACCGCCAACGTAAACAGCAGCACCTTCCCGTCCGGTTCCAGGCTCACCTGCAGCAGCGCCCAGGTCCCCAACAGCTTTGTGGCTTCGACGGCAAAGAACCACCCCAGAAGGGCCCCCGTACCTACCAGCAGCGTGCTCTCCGCCAGCAGTTGCCGGAACAGCGGCCACCGCCCCGCTCCGAGCGCCAGCCGCATCGCAAATTCCCGCTCCCGCACCGCATTGCGCGCCGCCATCAGCATGGCGATATTCACGCAGGCTATCAGCAACACCAGCGCTACCATGCCCATCAGCACGTGCAACGGCTCCTGATAAACCTTGTCCCCGAGCCCCAGCCCGCGGGCCGCCACCATCGTCAGCTTCAGCGGTGGCTGCCGTCCCTTCACGTCTTTCCCCACCGTCTCCAATGCCGCCCGCCGAAACAACGGATCTATCGCCGTCAGCGCTCGCACCTGCGTCACCTCCGGTCGCAAGCGTGCTATCAGCATCAATGACCACCAGTTGGGACTGCCGTAAAGTGACATGTTGTCGGTAGGAGGCATTCCCCAGGCATTCAGCTCCGATCGCGTCTGCAGCGGTACCCACACAGACGTCGACAACCCGCCAGGCTCGACCCCGTAAAAATGGGGGCCCGCCACTCCCACAACCGTCATCGGCACGCCGTTCACGTACAACGTCTCCCCGATCACGTTCGGATTTCGCTGGAATCGCCGTGTCCAATACCCATAGCTCAACACTGCGATTGGCGCGTGGTTCCTCTCGTCGGCCTCGGTAAACCCCCGCCCCGCGGCCATCCGTACACCCAGCCCGGAAAAGAAATTTCCGCTCACCTCATCGGCTTCCACTTCTTCCGGAGTGTTCCCAAACCGCACCGCGGTCTTATCGATCGCCAGCGGCACATAGGCAATCAGATCGGAAAGCGCATTCCTGTCCGTGCGCAGCTGGTTGTACACGTTGATCCCATAGGTATAGTTCGGATTCCCCGTATTGCCCACGCCATTCGGCATGTTCACGTGTGTCAGATAAAACAGCTGCTGTGGATCGCGCACTGGCAGCGTCCGCAACAGTACGGCGTTCATCGTGCTGAAGATTGCCGTATTGACCCCGATCCCGAGCGCCAGCGTGAGCACCGCCGTCGCTGCAAATCCCGGCGTCTTTTTCAGCTGACGAGCTGCGAAGCGCAAGTCACGGAGGAATGAATCAACATTCGCTTCCCAGCCAGCCGACCATGTCTTGTGCCGTACCATCTCGCGACTGCCAATCTCGACCTGGGCCGCTCGTCGTGCGCTTTCAAGGCTCATGCCGCTCCGTATCTTGTCTTCCACGGACGCCTCGAAAAAGCCCTTCAGCTCTTCTTCGATTCGGGCGTTGCGCTCAGCAGGATGCAACAGCGCCCGCATACCGGCAATCAGGTTCCGCACCATCGCTTCCCCCTCTTTCAGGCTTCAAGGATCCGGCTGATCGCAGCGACCTGGCGGCCCCACTGACGGCGTTCCTGTTCAAGTGCTTTACGACCCGCGGCAGTCAGTGCGTAATATTTCGCCCGGCGGTTGCTTTCCGACGCGCGCCACTCTCCCCGAATCCGCCCTGAGCGCTCTAAGCGACTCAGCGCCGGGAGCAGCGATCCCGGATTTACCCGAAACACACCGCTGCTGATCTGCTCGATGCGCAGCGCGACTCCGTACCCATGCATCGCTTCCAGAGCCAGTGTCTTGAGCACCAGCATTTCCAGAGTTCCCTGAACCAGTTCACCGTTACCTTCGCCCACAGCTCCCTCCACTCGATAATCAAGAGGTATACGGATCTCTGCACTCGATTGTCAAGAGGTGAGAAGCTCAGGCAAGACCGGTAGTCAACAGGCGTGTCGCATGGGATTTCGCCGATTGACTGCCACTGGCGCCAATATGCTCAGCATGATTGTCTTCTCTGAATTCATG
>JASHOY010000213.1 GCA_030038435.1 Acidobacteriaceae bacterium
CTGGAACGCAAGAAGCTGAAGCGCGCGGCGCGCAAGAAGGCGGCTCCCAAAGCCAAGCGCACCACTCCGCGCGGTTCCCAAAAGAGAAAGGTGAAGAAGTTGGCGCGCGGCCAGTCGAAGCGCTAAGAGCCGGCTGCATATTACTGGTTTCCGGCTCGTTTCATTTCGATTCGAGCCGGAGCCTTGAGACCACGCCGAATCTGCCTGCTTCCGGCTGAATTCTGTTTCGGCCTGCTCCTCTGCCTGTATGCTGTGGGAAAGTCCCCCGCACCCAGGATTTGCCGCCGGGGACGAGGAGAATATCCCTGTCCAGCCAACTGCTTGCCCGAAAATCCATCGACAAGCTGATCCGCGATGCGGACGAGCCGGCGCACTCGCTGAAGCGGAGCCTCGGACCGTGGTCGCTCACGTCGCTGGGTATTGGAGCGGTGATCGGGTCGGGGATTTTCACCGTCATCGGCACGGCGATTTCAGGCGAGCATTTCGATTCCACGAGCTTCATCAACACGCCGCTGGTCGACTACCTGATTCGCCACACGGCCATGTCGGGCCGTCCTGGAGCGGGACCGGCGATCGCCATTTCGCTGGTGCTGGTGGCAATGGTGTGCGCATTCACCGGCCTCTGCTACGCGGAAATGGCTTCGATGATTCCGATTGCGGGATCTGCCTATACTTACACCTATGCGACCATGGGCGAGCTGATCGCTTGGATCATCGGCTGGGACCTGATCCTGGAATATGCCGGCTCGAACATGGCCGTGAGCGTGGGGTTTGCGGCGCACGTTGTCGATCTGCTGGACTGGTTCGGCCTGCACCCGGCGGCGACGTGGATCTCGCCTGCCTATCTGCCGGAAGGACTGCAGGATTTTTCCGGCCACTGGATTTACCAGCCTGGCTGGCACTTCGGCTTCAATATTCCCGCCTTTCTCATTGTGCTTGTTCTCACTGTGGTCCTGGTGCGCGGCATTCGGGAGTCGGCCAGCGCCAATAACGCCATGGTGGCGTTGAAGCTAACCGCAATCCTGATCTTCGTATTTGCCGCAGTCAGCTTTATTCATTCGAAGTATTACCATCCCTACTTTCCCAATGGATGGTCGGGCGTGCTGACCGGCGGCTCGATCATGTTTTTCACCTACATCGGATTCGACTCGGTATCTACTGCTGCCGAGGAGTGCCGCAATCCGCAGCGCGATCTGCCCATCGGAATTATCAGCACGCTGGTGGTGTGCACAGTGCTTTACGTAGCCGTCGCCGTTTGCCTCACCGGATTGGTGCCGTGGCAATCGATGATGGGCGATGCCGCGCCGGTGGTGAATGCGCTCAAGAAACTGTCCCTGGAGCATGGCGGGCATGGTGAACTGCACTGGGTGCGGCTGGTGGTGCTGTTTGGCGCGCTGCTGGGAATGATTTCGTCGATCCTGGTTTACCAGATCGGCCAGTCGCGCGTGTGGTTTTCCATGTCGAGGGATGGGCTGCTGCCGCGTGTCTTCAGCCGAGTGCATCCGGTCTTTCGCACCCCGGCATTTTCAACGTGGATAGCGGGAATTGTGGTGGCCATTCCGTCGGGGTTGTTCGACATCGGCACGCTGGCCGATCTGTCGAATATCGGCACGCTCTTTGCATTTGTGCTGGTGTCGCTGGGAGTAATTATTCTGCGCTACCGCGAGCCGGAGCGGCACCGCGGATTTGTGGTGCCCGGCGGCCCGGTAATTCCGGCGCTCAGCGTGGTCTGCTGCTTTCTGCTCATGGCGGGACTGCCCATTCTGACCTGGTTCCGGTTCGTGGGCTGGCTGGTGATCGGGCTGGTGATTTACTTCTCTTACAGCCGGCATCGCTCGGAATTCGCGCGGAGGAGACACGCCAGCGGGGAATTAGCTGCGCAGCCGAAGGCATAAGCGCGATGCCGCGCCGATCTGCTTCGACGGGTTAGCCGGCCAAGCGCGAGACTTCCTTGTAGCGGAAGCAATTCACATGGTGGTCGTTGACCATGCCCACGGCCTGCATGAATGCGTAGCAGATGGTTGATCCGACAAACTTGAAGCCGCGTTTCAGCAGATCTTTGCTCATGGCGTCTGACTCCGGCGTACGGGCCGGCACGTCTTTCATGGATGCAAGCCTGTGGTCGATCGGCTTGTCGCCGACGAACTGCCAGATGTAGGCGTCAAACGAGCCGAATTCCTTCTGCGCTTTGAGAAACGACTGGGCGTTTCCAATCGCGGCGTCGACCTTGAGGCGGTTGCGAATGATGCCGGGGTCAGCCATCAACCGTGCGGCATTTTCCGCGGTATAGCGTGCGATTTTCCTGGCGTCGAATCTGCTGAAAGCCTTGCGGTAGTTTTCGCGCTTGTTCAGCACCGTCTGCCACGAGAGTCCGGCCTGCGCGCCTTCGAGGATAAGAAATTCGAAGAGGATGCGGTCATCGTGCACCGGCACTCCCCATTCCTTGTCGTGGTATTCGGTCATGAGCGGATGGTCGCCGCTCCAGGCGCAGCGGATCAGAGGCGTTGGCGTGGGCATGCTGCGCTCAGCGTACCATGTTGTTCCCCGGTCAGGCCGGTCATGAGCTGCGCAGGCAGGTCTGCAGCCAGTCAAGATAGTTCTGGCTGCCGGCCTCGACGGGCAGCACCAGAAACTCCGGCGTTTTATAACTGTGCAGACTGAGGAGACGGGATTCAAGGGCTGCCAGCCTATCCTGGGAGGTCTTGAGCAGGAGCATGCATTCGGTGGACGACTCAATTTCGTCCTGCCAGCGATAGATCGAGTGAACGCCGGGCAGCAGCGTGGCGCAGGCGGCAAGATGCTCTTCAACGAGGGTGCGGCCCATGCGGCCGGCCTCCTCGGCGTCAGCGGTGGTGGTGAGCACGATACGGGCGGAAAGACTGGATTTGAGCATGGCGGGTCTCGTTAGCGGTTCCACCGGAAGGTGGGAAGAGATGTGGTATTTACCCGCCCCATGCTCGCACGGGGTGCGTGGCGAGTCAATTGCCCGCGCAAAGTCTTGACCGACTTTTGAGCCAGGATTGCCCGTCCGAATAGAGCTAGAAGGCGCAAATCGGACCCGGAACCGACATTGATGACCACGGCCGGACGCAGCCCGGCCTCAAGGCGCAGGCGTGACGCCCACTTCAATCCGCTCGTGCACGGAGGTGCCCGGAACGTCGATCGAACCGAGCACGGCAGCTTTGCCTTCCGCAATCGCAGTGGCGTTGCTGAGGACGGCGTGATTCAGCGTTGGCGCGGGTGCATCTGATCCGGACTTCGGTTGAATCGTCCCCGATTGCTCGATTTTGTCTTGAAGAACCAGGTTGCCGGAGGAGCCTTGCAAAGTGGCGCGAATTTGGAGTCCGATGTTGGCATATTGCCACTGATAATTGACACTGCCTTTAGGCATTTCGCCGTTGGGGCTTCCAGTCACATAAGGCACCCGGCTGCTTAGATCCATATCTGCAGTTTCTCCCAGGCGCGCCAGCAGCGTGAATGTCTGCGATTGCGAGGGCTTTCCGTATCCTGAACTGGTGATGGTGTAAGTCAGGCGGTAGGTCTTCCGCGGCTTATCAAGGTCGGTAACGATCTTCTGCGCGGCCTGAAAATCCTCAGGAGTTCCGCGGAATTCTATGGCGTTCTGCGAGGCGACACCGTAGAAGGCGGCGTTGCGAAGCATGCTGCGCAAGGCGGTCTGAATATCGTTCAGATCGTTCTGGCTTGCTATGTTGTGCAGGTAGATGGTTCGAACCACTTGGTTTTCTGAGATAGCCGGCGCGCGAACAGCCGTGTTCTGCGCGGCGAACGACAACACCGGCAGCAATAGCAAAGAGACGAAGGCGGTAGGTGTCGCCTGCCGCAGTACAGTACCCCAGGCAGTTTGCATAGCTCCCCTCCGGGCTGTTGAATGGGAACCGCCGGCTTCGAACCCCGGCATCGTACCGCAAGACTTCTATCGACACAGACGGTCCTATCTGGTTTTCGCTCAGCAAATCTGCAAATAAGAGCGTGGGTTGGTTTGCCGTGACGCCGGAGGGGTGTTTTCGGCTGAAGGATGGCGCTGCACCGGCTAGCGGCTGGAGACCAGTGCCGCCCTTGCCGATCGCCGGCGGGTGTTGCAGTATGGACCTTGCGGCCTGGTGTTGAAATTTATACGACGGAGAGACGATGAGCACAGCGATCAAGTTTGGGACTTCAGGTTGGCGGGCCATTGTGGCCGATGAATTTACGGTGGCCAACATCCGGCGAGCAGTGGCGGGCATTGCCGCCTATGTGAAGACGCAGGGAGGGCCGCACCGGGTGCTGGTGGGGCGCGATCCGCGGTTTCTGGGCGAGAGCTTTGTGGATGAGACGGCGCGCGTGCTGGCCGCGGCGGGTGTGACTCCCATCGTGATCCCCGAAGCCGCGCCGACGCCGGCCATTGCCTATGCCGTGCGTATGTTGAAGACTTCCGGCGCCATCAACTTTACGGCGTCGCACAATCCGCCGGAGTACAACGGCATCAAGTTCTCCACACCGGATGGCGCGCCGGCGCTTCCGGAGGTGACAAAGCAGATTGAGGCGGCCATCGGGCAGATCGATGCTGCCGGCATACCAGTTACGAAGACAGAGCCGCCGGCGGGAGGGTTTGAATCCGCGGACGTGAAGCCGGCATTTTTGAAACGGCTGGCAGAGCTGATCGATTTGCGGGCGATTGCCAGATCGGGGATCCGGATTGTCTACGACCCGTTTTGGGGCGCGGGTCGCGGATACAGTTCGGAATTGCTGCGCGAGACGGGCGTGGCCGTGGAAACGGTGCACGATTACCGGGACGTGCTTTTCGGCGGGCACGCGCCCGAACCGGACGATCATCTGCTTGGCGATGCAAAAAAGAAGATGTGCGAGACGGAGGCGGCGCTGGGCATTGCCACGGATGGGGATGCGGACCGCTTCGGCATTGTGGACGGCGACGGCACGTTCATACAACCGAATTACGTTATCGCGCTCCTCTTCGATTACCTGGTGGAGACTCGAGGCTGGCGAAATGGCGTGGCCAAGAGCGTGGCGACGACGAACCTGGTCAACGCGCTGGCTGATTACCACAAGGTACAGCTCTACGAGACGCCGGTGGGTTTCAAGTACATCGGCGAGCTGATCAACGGCGATAAGATCGCGATTGGCGGCGAAGAGTCAGCCGGGCTAACTATCCGGGGGCACGTTCCGGAGAAGGACGGCATCCTGGCGGGGCTGCTGGTGGCGGAGATGGTGGCGACACGCGGCAAGAGCCTGGGCGCGCAGTTGAAGGAACTATTTGTCAAGGTTGGTTCCTATTATCCGGTTCGAGAGAACTTCCGCTTGACCCCGGAGGTGAAAGCCGCGTTCACTGAAAAGTTGAAGAGCGATCCGGCGGAGCTGGATGGACGACGGGTCAAGCAGGTGGTGCGCACCGACGGGCTGAAGCTGATTCTGGAAGACGGCTCGTGGGTCTGCTACCGTTTATCGGGAACAGAGCCGGTGGTGAGGGCATACACCGAGGCGCGCAGTGAAGAGGGAATGGAAGCTCTGCGGGCGGCAGCGGAGAAATTTGTGCTGTCGTAGTCGCAGGAAAGAAGCACGATGACGCCGGAATCTGGACAACAGGAATCGGAAGCCGCGGCCCGGCCGCAGCCGGCCGTGCGCAGCCGCGCGGAAGGCTGGGCGAAACGAATTTGGAGGCCGGCGGGTACCCTGCTTGCAGTGCTTCTGGCGCTGCTGCTGACGTGGCATGTAATTAACGGCAAGGACGGGCTCTCCGCCTGGCAGAAGAAGCGCGCCGAGGAGCGCCAGTACCAGCAGGAGATCGAAAGGCTGCAGAAGGAGAATGGGCAGCTTCGCGACCACATTCAGCACCTGCAGTCCGATCCTGACGCTATCGAGCACGAGGCGCGGGAAGAACTGCACTATGCCAAGCCCGGCGAGGTGATTTACACGCTACCCGCGGCGCCCGGCGCGTCTCAAGCGCCGGATTCGGAAAGATAAGCGGCCCGAGAGATCGATTGCGCGGAATGGACAACGTGGATGCGTAATTGTTTCCGCCATTTGAAACTGTCTGTTGACCTGCTTCAAAAGGACAACTCGCTGCGTCTGTTGCGGCATCGTATAGGCGCTAATGCCCTTTGCATTCCCATTTCGTTCGATTATTTACACGGGTGAAAGCCCGCATATTTCTACTTCCTTTCGTTCTCTCTTTTTTGCGGGAAGATCAATTTCTCTTTGGCGAAAAAGGAGGAAATCTATATGAAAAGGCATGCCGGCAAGAGATTATTGGCAATTTCGGGTGCTGCGCTGTTGGCTGGAGCAATGGTCATGGCGCAGCAAGGCCAGCCCGGAATGAGTGGAACGCCGCAGCAGAATCAACCGCAGCCGGGACAGCCGCAGGAACCCGGGCAGGAGCCCGGCACCGCCGGTGCACCGGGTTATTCACCGGCCGCAGGCCCTGAAGGTGCGTCGGGGTCGATGTCACGGTCTTATGCCGACGAGGCCTTCATCACGACCACGCTCAAGGACAGTTCCGCAGAAGCCCAAATGAGCAAACTCGCCACCACGAATTCTTCCAGCAGCGATGTGAAGAAGTACGGGCTGAATATGGTCCAGATTCATACTCAGCTCGCCAACCAGTTGCGGCCCGTTGCCAATATGCTCGGGGTAAAAGCGGTAGAGAAGCCGAGCAAGAAGCAAAACAAGGAAATTGCGCAACTCAAAACGCTATCCGGACCGGCTTTCGACAAGGCGTACATCCAGGACATGGTGAAAGACCAGAAACACGATGTGAAGTCATTCAAGGAAGAAGAAAACGCCGCCCAGAGCCCGACGATCAAGCAGGCCGCGCGCATGGACGAGCCGGTACTCTCGCAACACCTGCAGGTATTGCAGCAGATAGCCGAGAACCATAACGTCACCATTGCGAGCAAATAAAGCTCGCAATTCTCCAGGGTCCTTCAGGCTGCTTCCAGCGCCTGGCTGGGTCTGCTCCAAGCCAGGCGGGGAGGCTTAGTCCGGCAGCGCGGGAATGAAGGACGGGCAATGATAGCGCCCACTTCGGCTGCATCGGGCTGGAGTGGCGGAAAACGATCATGCCGGCGGGAAGCACGGAATGCGTCTCCGGCCTTGTACACTGGGTGCTGAGGAGGCGCCTCAATGCAGACGCGGATTCAGGGCACCACCATGCCCGTTCTTGAAATCCAGCTCGATCCCAATGAGAGTGTGTTTTCAGAAAGCGGCGAGCTGTCATGGATGACAGCTTCGATTCAGATGGCCACGCACACCCAGGCGGGCGGAGGCGGAGGGCTGTTCGGAGTCATCAAGCGGGTTGCAGGTGGGGGAAGCATCTTCATGACCGAGTACCGGGCCATCCAGTACCCGGGAGAAGTGGCGTTTGCGACCAGGGTGCCTGGCCAGATTGTTCCGGTGGAACTCGGCCAGGGCGGAGAATATCTGGTGCATCGGCACGGCTTTCTGTGCGCAACGCCGCAGGTGACTCTGGGAGTGGGCTTTCAGCAATCCCTGGGCGCAGGCGTCTTTGGCGGAGACGGATTTCTGCTGCAGAAGCTGGGCGGCTACGGTATGGCGTGGCTGGAACTCTCTGGTGAACTGGTGGTGAGGGACTTGGCTCCGGGAGAGGTGCTGCGAGTGCATCCGGGCCATGTTGGGGCTTTTCAGTCCAGCGTAGGTTTCACCATCACCATGGTGCCGGGAATCAAAAACATGATCTTCGGCGGCGACGGCATATTCCTGGCGGTACTGACCGGGCCGGGGCGGGTGTGGCTGCAGACGCTGACGGTCTCGCGTCTGGCGCACATAATCAGCGAATACCTGCCGCAGAACCAGGCGCCCCAGGCTACCGCGGCCGGCATTGGCGGGGGACTGCTCGGCGGGATCGTGGGATCCATCCTGAGCGGGGACCAGTAGGGGATCGGAATCCGACAGATGATTCCGTTTTTCGGAAACCGGCGCACCCTCCGCAGCGACATCGTGTTCGCGTTTGCTCTGGCTGTCGCCGCATACATTGCGTGGCAGGCGCGCGATGTGCTGGTGCTGTTATATGTGAGCGCGCTGCTCGCCGTGGTTCTGGCGCCGGCAGTTCGCGCCACGGAACGCGTGCGCGTGGGGCGCTGGCAACCGCTGAAAGGGTCGAAGGCAATTTTCTTCCTGCTGCTGGCGCTCGCCGGAGCCATCGCAGCCTATCTGGCTCTGGCCTTACCGCCGGTCCTGCGCGACCTGCAAGACCTCAGCAACTCCATTCCTACGCGCGCGCCGGAGCTGTTGGCTCGGATCAAGCGCCTGCCCTTCGCGAATCATCTGAACATGAACCAGCTCAGCTCGGAGATGCAAAGTTTCGCCAGCCACGCGGCGGCGACCGTGCTGCTGTCTTTCAAGAGCTGGGCCGCAAAACTGGTCGACATCGCGATGGGCGTAATTCTTACCGTCTACTTCATCCTTGAAGGCGACCAAGCCTATGCCTGGTTTCTGTCATTTTTCCCGCCGGAGAGCCGCGCGCGTCTCGATGGGGTGTTGCAGCGGGCTGAGACAAGGATGGGGGGATGGCTGCTGGGCCAGGGCAGCCTCATGCTGATCCTGGGACTCTGCAGCACGATTGTTTACGCGGCGATACATCTTCGCTACGCCTATGCGCTGGGTGTTTTGACAGGATTGCTGAACGTGGTTCCGGTGTTGGGGTCGGCGATCTCCATTGCGCTAGCGTTGCTGGTTGCAGCATTCGATTCGTGGGGCAAGGTGCTGGGTGTGGCGATCTTTTACGTCGTCTACATTCAGGTCGAGAATTCCTACCTTACGCCGCGCATCATGCAGAGCCGCGTCCACCTGCCGGGAATCGCGGTGATCGTATCACTGTTGCTGGGCTTTTCGCTGGCCGGAGTCATCGGGGCGATGGTTTCCGTCCCCACCGCCGTGCTGGTGACATTGCTGCTGGAAGAATACCTGGTACAGAAGGATATCCTCGAGCAGAAAGAAGTCAGCGAGTCTGATCAATGAAGCCAGCCGGCGCTGGGGTGTAGCGCGGCGGAGCTGCGCATTTCTGCATCCACGGCGGCTTTCATGACGCCGCAGCTCGCGAAAAAGCGGACGAAGCTTGCGGACAGCGGCTGAGCAGGCTGCTGCAAGCTCGCGGGCAATCCGGACGGCCTGACAAATCGCAAGACCAGCGGTGTGGCCTCGGCCGTCTGCATGGCCCCGCCGCCCTGTGCGTCAAGCATCAAGCTGGTCAACTGACGCCCCATGGTCAACGGGAAGCTTTCGGCGACGAAAACGAGATTGCCGCGCCGGGTAATGATCACCGGACCTTCGTCGGTGGTGAAATCCTGCTCCACCGATCCATCCTCGGCGGACGCAGAACTCTGGTCAGCCGTGTCCGGTGCAACAGACGAGTACTTGCGGCCCAGATTATTGGCGTAGAGCTGGGCGAATTCAGTGGCGGAGGCGCCATTGCGCCAGACAGAAAGATAGAAGATGGCCAGAGATCTGGTACTGTCCTGCTGGGCAGCGGTCCTGGCGCTGCGAAGCTGGCCGGCCCAGTAAAGTCCTCCGTCCCAGGCGGAGGTGAGATCGCGCGAGGACTGGTCGCCGCCAAAAAGCTGGGTCATGATCTTGACGTCCAGTTGCCCCACCTGGCCGATGTCATACGGCCGGTAAAGCTTATCCACAATGGGATGAAAATCAGGCAAAAGAGGGATGGGCGGAATAAGCTTCCGCTCGTAATCGCGGGGATTGAGGATCTCCCAGGTGGATGTTGGCGGACGGTCGAGCGCGCCGGCAAAGGCAGCGGCTTGGCCCTGGTCCATCCACACGTCCTGCTCGAAGCTCAGACCGTTGCGGTAGGGAAAGAGCATTGACTCGGAAATCAGCAGGGGAGCGCGTGCCATGACTGGAGAGTCAGCCGACGCATTCATGTGCTGCTGGATGAAGTCGAGGACCTCGGGGTCCTTGATGAGACTCTTGCCCAGCGGTTTGAGCATATAATCCATCATTACGGCAGTGGCCTGCCCTTCGGAGACGGCGTCGCGCGCCGCATCCATTTCGTCTTTGGCGAGGTTCACCTGGTCGCCGGCCATGGTGGTTGAGACATCGTCGGGAGTCTGGTTATCCCATTTCTCCAGGTCCGAGTGCTGGTCCTGGAGGGCGTGAGTCAACTCGTGCGCCAGCACCGGCTTCTGCTCGTCAGGCTGTACCCAGTTGAGCAGGTTGATGGTCTTGGTCTTGGAATCATAATAGGCCTCGATCTGTTCTTTGAGCAGAGCCAGAAGAAAAGGTTTGAGCTCGAAGTCGCGGTCCAGCAAGCCGAATTTCTTGAGCACGATTTCGTCGCGCTCCATGCGCTTGGATTCTTTATCGTCATTGAATCTTTTCAGTAGATAGGCTTCGACGGCTACACGCGTGGTGAGCTGGCGCTTGACGGGGCTCTTGATGGGCAGCCCGGAATCGTCGGAGGCGAATTTCATGATCTCATCGACGGAGGCGAAAAGCTGGCGCGCCTGCTCAGGCGTGATCTGCGTCGTCGACTCGCCACTTTGTGGCTGCTGAGCGCTTTTTGAGGGTGCGGGCGGGGAGACGCGCTGCGCGCGCGGGGCGGGCGCTTGCGCCCCCGGTTGTGGCTGCTGCGCGCCTGCCGCCGAAGCCAGCGCGAGGCAGAGAACGCCACCGAGCGATGGTCGAAAGCCGGGCCAAGCCTTGTAAGTTGATTTACTTCTCATCGGCACTCCTTTAATTCGCGCCATGTTGCCGGTTGGTGCTCCTTTTCCGGGCTGGCCATTTCGCATTCCAGCTTCCCTCCCGGCGATTCTCCGTTGCCTTGAAGGCTATAATCAGGATGCGGCCCGGCGCCAGGTTGGTCGGTATAAGCTGCGCCGGACGGTGGAGAGATCCCCCAATGGCGGACACAGGCAATACTTTAACCATACAGCCCACGGCGCTGGTTTCACTTCTCGAATCCACTCATATTCCTCACCAGCTTGTCGCCTACCGCGGAGCCTTGACGCCACGGCAGCTGGATGCGTCGGAGTCTGAAATCGCGGCGCTTGCCAGGGGCGCAGCGGTTCATGATCTGGGTTGGATGCAGCGGGTGGCAGTGCGCGGCCAGCATCGTTTTCGCTGGCTCAGCGGGATGGTTTCAAATACGGTAAACGATTTATTCCCTAACGGCGGAGCCTGGAACTTTGTATTGAATGCCCAGGGCCGGATTCAGGGCGATCTGACGGTGTGGCGCGAGGGCGAGGAGACCTCGCCAGTGCGCCGAGCTTCCGAAGTGCTGCGCCCAGTGAGCGCTGACCGGTCGCGCGGCACACCTTTCGCAGGCGAATCAGCGCTGGAACTCGAAATCTCGACGGATCAACGCGAAAAGCTGCTCGCACATCTCAATCGCTACATCATCATGGATGACGTGGAGCTGGTTCCATTGGGCGAAGAGCAGGGAACCGAAGGCGAATCGCAGACCGCGGTGGGGCTGACGGGCCCGCTTGCCGACCAGGTGCTGGAGCGCGTGGGCCTGCCGGTGTTCGCCCAGCCGATGACCGGCAAGAGCGTGGAATGGAACGGATGGCAGCTGAGAATTCTGCGCAATTATGGCCTTCTGGCATCCCATTATGAGTTCTTCTTACCGGCGGCAGGGCTGGGAAAGCTCTGGTCATGTCTGCGGGCCGCGGGGGCTGCACCGGTGGGGTGCGCTGCGCTGGAGTCGTTCCGCATCGCCGAAGCCATCCCCCTCTGTGGGGTCGATATCGTGGAACGCGACTTGCCGCAGGAGACCTCGCAACTGCGAGCCCTGCATTTCAACAAAGGCTGTTACCTGGGACAGGAGATCGTGGAGCGCATCCGGGCGCGCGGCAATGTCCACCGCCATTTGCGGCCCATGGAGCTCACCGGCCCGGTTCCACCGTCAGGCACAGAATTGACTGAAAACGGGAGCGCGATAGGCCAGGTCACCAGCGCGGCGGAATTGAAGCTGACGAGCGGCACGCGAGTGTTTGCTCTGGGCATGGTCCGCGCCGAAGCTGAAGAACGCGGGGCTGATTTCTACTACTCGGCGGGTGACATTACGGGAACAGCGCGGATGCTCACGGAGCCGCCGACACTTGAATGGAATTCATAGGAAAACTGGAAAAGTATGAGCGACAATCCGAAATTCGAGGTAATTGACCGCAGGAAGTTCAAAGCGGAAGAAGAGCGCGAGAACCGGGAAGAGGAGCGCGAAGTGGAAGCACAGAAGGCTTCCCCTGAGCTGGCCGCGGGACCGCGATTGGTGGTGAACGCGGACCATAAAGAATCCGCAATAGAGGTGGAAGCCGCGGAGGAAGCCGCGGAGGAACCCGTGGAGGAACTCCCGCTGACGCCCAGTGCCGAGGAGAGCCACCAGCAGAAGGCGGCCTATGACGCTTCGGCGCAGCGGATGGAAGACCTGATCCGGGCGCAAAATCCCGCCGCGGGAGCGCAACCACCGGTGACCTTCGAACACCTGGTTCAGCAACTCTATGTGACCGCGATGCTGCAGATGGGCGCGGGAGTGCAGGAAGGCGAACCCGCCCGTGTAGACATTGTGGGAGCGCGCGCGAGCATCGACATGCTGGGAATTCTGGCCGAAAAGACCAAGGGCAATCTGAGCGCGCAGGAGGAGGGAAGCCTGCAAGCGGTTCTCTACGATGCGCGCATGGCGTTTTTGGAATTGAGCAAGATGATCAGCCTACAGGGAGTCCATCCGCCGCCCGTGCCAAAAAGGTAAGCGACAGGCATCAGAGAGCAGGAAAAAACGGCGCAATCCTGACCAGGGTACGCAAACCAATGATCCCACTTTTGCAAATGACAAGCCGCGGGTTCACCCGCGAATGACCAGGAACGATCGAATCTTCCTGCACCCTGACCCCGTATTCTAGGAGCCGATTGGACGGTTCATTGACATTTTTGGGCACGGGAACTTCGATGGGAGTCCCCACCGTCGGCTGCGCTTGTGCAGTCTGCACCTCGACGGACCCGCGCAACCATCGGCTGCGGCCTTCGGTGATGGTGCAGTGGAAAGACGCCGGCGGACGGGCGCGCACAATCGTCATCGACACCGGGCCGGATTTTAGGGAACAGGCTCTGCGCGCGGGGCTGACCCGGCTGGACGCGGTATTTTATACTCACGCCCACGCCGATCACATCTTCGGGATGGACGATCTTCGGCCTCTCAGCTTCGCGGTGCAGCGAGAGGATGGTGAAGCGATTCCACTCTATGCTGCGCCGGAAACGGCCGAAGTCCTGGAGAGAGTCTATGGGTACACTTTTTCCCCGCACGCTACCTATCCCACGCGCGCGCGAGTGCGGCTGGAAACATTGAGAGAACGGACCGTCATCCACGGGGTGGAATTTTTGCGCGTGCCGGTAAAGCACGGGACGCTGGAGATCGCCGGGTTCCGCTTCGGGAACGCGGCATATTTCACTGACGTGAGTGAGATTCCCGAGTCGAGCTTCGCAATGCTGAAGGAGCTGGACGTGCTCGTGCTTTCCGCCCTGCGGCATAAGCCGCACCCGAGTCATGCCACCCTGGAACAAGCGGTGGGTTGGGCAAAGCGGGTGGGCGCGCGGCAGACGTGGCTGACGCACATTGCGCATGATCTGGGGCACGAGGAGACCAATCGCATCTTGCCGGAAAACATTCGACTGGCTTACGACGGGTTGAGCGTGCCCGTGCGGCTATGAACGGCGCAAACGGGGACTCCGCGCCCGCGGAAAAGACTGCGGTGGTGTTTCATGGCGTGGAGGAAGTTCCCCTGGATTTTGGGCCGGTGGCGGCCGCGATCGGGAACTTCGACGGAGTGCATCTGGGACACCGGGAGATTCTGGGCGGCGCAGCGGATGAAGCCAAGCGGCTTGGAACGCGGTCACTGGCGATCACTTTCGATCCACATCCCGAGCACGTATTGCGGCCGGCGAACGCACCGCAGCTGATTACGCCGACAACGGAGCGGCTCCGGCTGCTGGCCGCCACCGGGGTGGACGCGGTGCTTGTCCTGCGCTTCGATGAAGCGCTGGCGGCGGTTCCGGCGCATGAATTTGTGCGCAGCATCCTGGTGGACACACTGCAGGTGCGCAGCGTGCATGAAGGCCGCAGTTTCCGCTTTGGGCATGGCGCACGGGCCGGCGTGGAGGAGTTGACGGCATTCGGCGAATCATTCGGATTTTCCGTTCGCGTGCATAATGCGGTGCGCGTGCATGGGATGGAAGTATCGAGTTCGGCCGTCCGCGCACTGGTGGCGGCCGGCGACGTGCGGCGGGCGAGATGGATGCTGGGACGGCCGTTCGGCGTGCGCTCGACGCCGGCCAGAGGGCGCGGTATTGGTACGCGACTCCTGGTGCCCACCGTCAACCTCGCGCCTTACCGCGGATTACTGCCGGACTTCGGCGTGTATGTCACGCGACTGTCGGTAGATGGCCGTACCTTTCGCGCGGTGACCAATGTGGGGAACCGGCCGACATTCGGCGAAGCGTCTTTCGCTGTCGAATCGCACATCCTGGACTTTGAGCCGGTGAATCTGGATGAGCAGACAGAGCTGGAACTCGAGTTTCTGCGGCGGCTGCGCGGAGAGCTCACCTGGCCCTCGGCGGAAGCCCTGAAGGCGCAGATTAAAGCCGATGTGGCTCAGGCGAGACGCTATTTCAGGCTGAAATGATTCCGGTAAAGGACGGGAGCCGGAGGTCTGCGAACACGCTTCGCGTTACTGGGTTGTGATTTGCGTGCTCTTATTGGTCTTGAATGTAAATCTGGACGCTGGGATCGGGTGATTGAGCTCGATCCGCGAGTAGTTCACAGTCCTCGACATCCCCTGTCCTTCGTCGGCGTATTGCTTGAGACTCACATCGCGCGTCGGATCGATCCAGATCATGATCTTGGGAAGCAGGCGCAGGACCTTGGGGTCCTTGGCAATAAGCTGGAGCTTGACCGTCTGGACTCCGTCTATCTTTTCCTGGCCCAGGTAAGTAATGTTGAATCGGTCGGCCATGTCCTGGCCTGTAGCGCCAAAGCCAATCATCAAATAAGGCGCATATTGTGCGGCATTCCGCGATTGAGTAACCTGGTTGGTGTTCTCCTGGTAAATCTGGAACATTCCCTTTGAGTAAGTCACGATCTCATGGAATGGCTGACCGTCCTGCGTAGTGATGCGGAGCGCGGTCTGCGCCTGGCCGCTCTCTTGTTTGAAATATACGGAGCCGATTTGAACGTCGGTGTCGGGAACCGGAACGGTTTGCACAATCTGGATTTTGACGTCGGCAGACGCGGTGTGAAAGTTCTTTGCCGACGCATCCAGTTGCTGGAGCACCTGCTGTAGATTCCCGGCTGCGTCAGGCTTATCTGCCGCCAAGCCGCGTTGCCCTGACAGAAGCAGCAGGAACAGAACCGGTGCGGCGAAAACGAGTTTCCCTCTCAATTCCGTGAACCTCATTCTTGTATCAGATGCATCTGCGCCGCCGTAGACGCGGCTTTTGCCCGGGATTAGCGGTGGACCCAGATCTTCCAGGCGAGATGCCCATGCGAATCGGTGACGGTTTTCCAGCGCTCGACGAAGACCGCGTCACCGGTAACGGGTTCAACGGCGTTGCGCAGAGCCAGCTTGACTTGGCGGGTGGATGCGCCGGCAGGAACATGGACTTCGGCAGCGGACACGGTGAGGATCATGCCGTGGCTGTCGTTGCCGATGACCTCGATGGGATATTGCGGGCCGCCGGGGCTCGAAGGTTTGGCGCCGAAACTCCAGAAGCGGGGAGTAATGAAGATGAAAAGAAGAATCAGCGTCACCATGATGTCGTAATGCAGGGAACCGCGCGGATAGGTCCAATAGAAATAGCTTCTGAGTACCTGACCTGCGCTGCGCCCCGGCTGCTGAATCGTTCCGCTGGTGCTGGTAGCTTCCATTACTTCTCCCTGCTTATTGTATTGATGCCGCCCATGTAAGGGCGTAGCGCCTCGGGGATAGTGATTGTGCCATCGGGTTGCTGATAGTTTTCAACGATGGCGACCCAGGTGCGGCCGACGGCGAGGCCGCTGCCGTTGAGGGTGTGGACGAACTCGGGCTTGGCCTTGGCCCCCTGCGCCGCAGGACGATAGCGGATGTTGGCGCGGCGGGCCTGGAAGGCGTCGAAGTTGGAGCAGGAAGAGATTTCGCGGTAAAGTCCCTGGCCGGGAAGCCAGACTTCGAGGTCGTAGGTTTTGGCGGAAGAAAATCCGGTGTCACAGGTGCAGAGCAGCACCCGTCGGTAGGGCAGATTCAGGGCTTCGAGAATCTCTTCGGCGTCGCGGGTGAGCTGCTCGTGCTGCGCATCGGAATCTTCCGGGCGCGTGAACTTGACCAGCTCCACTTTCTGGAACTGGTGTTGGCGGATGATGCCGCGGGTGTCTTTGCCGGCCGCCCCAGCTTCGGCGCGGAAACACGGCGTGTACGCAGTGAGCGAGATGGGCAGGAGGGCGCCGTCGAGGATTTCGTCGCGGTAAAGATTGGTAACCGGAACTTCGGCCGTAGGGATGAGCCAGTGGTCGCTGTCTTTGTACTCGCCACGCGCCGCGGCCCCGGCGTCGGCATCGGAGCAGCAAAACAGGTCGTCGGCAAACTTGGGGAGCTGCCCGGTGCCGAAGAGCGATTTGCTGTTTACGATGAAAGGCGGCAGCACCTCGGTGTAGCCGTGCTGGCGCGTGTGCATATCGAGGAAGAACGAGATGAGGGCGCGTTCGAGGCGCGCGCCTGCGCCCATGTAAACGGCAAACCGCGCACCACTGAGCTTGGCGGCGCGCTCCAGGTCGAGGATTCCGAGGGCTTCGCCCAGTTCCCAATGCGGCTTGGGTGTGAAGTCAAACGCCGGTGTTTCGCCCCACGTTTTTACCACCACGTTGTCGGACTCGGATGCGCCGCCCGGGACTTCGTCACGAGTGAGGTTGGGCACGCGGGCCAGCGCCTGGCGGAGCTGCTCGTCGAGCGCGGCGGCGGTGCGGTCAAGTTCTTCGAGCTTTTCCTTGAGCGCACGGGTCTCTTCCATGAGGGCCGAGGCTTCTTCGGCGCCGTCGGGGCCGGCCTTGCGCAGCGTGCCGATTTGCTGGCTTAGCTCATTGCGGCGCGCCTTGGCCTGTTCGGCCATGGTGATGGCTTCGCGGCGGCTGCGGTCGAGCACGAGGAAGTCGCCGAGCAGAATGGCCGGATCGGCTCCGCGAGCGCGCAGTTTCTCTTCTACCTGGGGCAGATTTGCCCGGACAAATCCCAAATCCAGCATGACTTACCAGTTTAAATGACCGGGGATGCGCCGGCTAAGACGGGCCCGAGCGCCGGTTCTGGTAGCATCCTGATTGGAGAAACTTGAGAATGAATGGATCGGAGAACATGATGGGTCTCGGCGTCCGGCGGAACGAGGACATCGCCCTGGACCTGTTGAAATTTGTGGCGGGGACGGTCGGCGTGGGCCGGCCCGCGGCGGCAGCGGCGGGATTCAGCGGCTCATCGGCGGCCAAGCCGGATGAACACGTTACGCAATTGCTTGAGCTTTATTCGCGCTGCCTGAAGGTTGTGGAAGGCAGGCCCGAGAAAGAGGCCACGCGATAGCCAGCGAACGCGGGTTGCGAGTGGCCGTCGCCGGAGCCGGCGCATTCGGACGCAACCATCTGCGTGTGCTGCGTGAGCTTGAAGCGGCCGGCGCGGGCGCGGCGCTGGCTGCTATCGTTGAGCCGGATGCGGCGCGCGGCCCAGAAGCGGCAGCAAAGTACGGGACTCCGGTTTTCGATTCGGCCGAGAACCTGCTTCGCGCCGGGCTCGCGCTGGATGCCGTCATCGTCGCCGTGCCCACCGTGAAGCACTCCGAAGTGGCCTCTGCCTTTTTGGACGCGGGGCTGGACCTGTTGGTGGAAAAACCGTTGGCCGCAAATTTGGATGAGGCGGACGACCTGATTGCGCGCGCCGAACGCGGTGGACGCATTCTGCAGCCGGGGCATTTGGAGCGCTTCAACCCGGCAGTGCTGGCTGTAGAGCCGCGCTTGAAGCGGCCCATGTTCTTTGAGGCACTCCGGCTGAGCGTATTCACACCCCGGTCTCTTGATGTGGACGTGGTGCTCGACCTGATGATCCACGACCTGGATATTGTGCTGGCATTCGCCCAGTCGCCGGTGCGCGAGGTGCGCGCAGTGGGACTGCCGATTGTTTCTCCGCGCGTGGATATTGCCAATGTGCGCGTGGAGTTTGAATCGGGCTGCGTGGCTAATTTCACCGCCTCGCGGGTTTCAACGGAGCGGGTGCGCAAACTGCGGTTCTTCGAGTCGCGGCAGTATGTTTCCATTGATTACGCCCGCAAGGAATTGCTGGTCATTCGCATGGAGGAGCGCGTTCCGGCCCAGATTGCCGCGGATGTGGCTGCCGGCAAACCCGACGCGGAGACGCTCAAAAAGCTGCTCGCCGGCGGAATGGGTGGTCCGGCGCCGGGCCTGTCCTTTGCGAAGCCCGTCGTGACGCCTGGCGAGCCGCTGCGGCTGGAGATTGAATCGTTTCTCGACTGCGTTCGCACCCGGCGCGCGCCCAAGGTGACGGCAAGCCAGGGCCGCGAAGCACTGAAACTTGCGCTGGAAATTCAGGCTTCGATGGCGACCCATGCTCGGCGTGCCGGGCTGGGAGATTTTTTTGCCGGCGCGCCGATCCAATAGCTTATCTCCGGGCCGCCCATTTGCGACTCCTGAATTTCGATTGTTAGCTCTTCACCGCCGACGAGTGGCGTTTCGACGGATAGCGTGTAATCAATGTGACTTCGGGGTGAATTTTCCATGCAATTTTGAATTCCGCCCGCGGCCGCGATGGTAATATCGCGTGCCAGGAGGCGAACGTGAGCCTTAGCGAGTTCCTTCGCAAGCAATTCATCCGTGTCATTCAGTGGAACGAGAATGAAGATGGCGTGCTGGCGTTCCGGTTTCCCATGCAGGACATGGAAATCGAAAACGGCGGCCAGTTGACGGTCCGCGAAACTCAAATGGCAGCGTTTATCAACGAAGGCAGGATCGCCGATATATTCGGTCCGGGCATGCACACTCTGACTACGCGCAATCTGCCCATCCTCACCGACCTTATGAACTGGACCAAGGATTTTGAATCGCCATTCAAGTCGGATGTGTACTTTTTCTCAACGCGGCTGCAAATGGATCAGAAATGGGGTACAGCGACGCCAGTAACGATTCGCGACAATGAATTCGGCATGGTGCGGCTGCGCGCCTATGGCACCTACGCGTACCGGATTGCCGATCCGCAAATCTTTTTTACCAAAGTGAGCGGAACGCGCGCGATCTACTACGTGGCCGATCTTGAAGACCAGTTGCGTGCGATGATTGTGGAGCGAATGGCGGGCGCATTTGCTGACAGCAACGTACCCTTCCTGGATATGTCGTCCAACCAGCCGGTGCTGGCGGCCAAGATCGGCGACGCAATGAAGCCGGGCTTTGCCGCACTTGGTCTGGAAATGAGCCAGTTCGTGGTGGAGAGTATTTCACTGCCAGACGAGTTGCAGAAAGTTCTGGATCAGCGGATCGGCATGGGGATGGCCGGCGACGTGGGTCGCCTGACGCAGTTCGAAGCGGCCGAATCGCTGGAAGAGGCGGCGCAGAATCCCGGCGGCACAGCGGGAATGGGCGTGGGCCTCGGCGCGGGTGTGGCCATGGCGCAGGCGCTGATGGGGCAGACGCGGACGGCGACGGCTTCCGTTGCGCAGGCGGGGACGAAGTTTTGCACCGAGTGTGGCAAGCAGTTGCCGCAGGGCGCCAGGTTCTGCCCTGATTGCGGTACGAAACAATGAACTGTCCCGCATGTGGCGCTCCGATGCATCTGACCGGAGGCAACGCCAGCCTGCGTTGCGACTACTGCATGACTGTGGTCGTGATAGCCCCGGATGACGCCGGTGTCCAGTTGATGGACCAGGCCGTCGGGGTGGCCTGTCCGGTGGACACCGAGCCCCTGTGGAACGCGGTGCTCGCGCACATTTCTCTCCGCGCCTGCAAGCAGTGCCACGGGCTGCTCGCGCCCATGGGCAGCTTCGAAGAATTAATTGATAATATGCGCGCCGAGCACCCGGAAACGGTAGATCCGTCGCCGGCGAACCCTCCCGACCTGAAACGCAAAGTGATTTGCCCAAACTGTCATCAGGTGATGGATACGCATTATTACTTTGGGGGTGGGCATGCGGTGATGTCGACGTGTGAACGCTGCGAGCTGCACTGGCTGGATGGCGGCGTGTTGATGCGGATCGTACGCGCGCCTCATAACCAAAGGTCGTCGTGGTCGAGCGAGGCAGATCTGGACGCGTAGCCCCTCAACGGTCGTGGCATCAGCGCGCCGCTTTCACGGTCGGCCACCATCTCCTCACATGGCGGCAATAAGCTTCATAGTCCGGTCCAAAACTCCTGCGCAGTGTCGGCTCCTCGTAAAAGACCACAATCAGGTGCGATAGAAGCAGCAAGGCCGCGCCGTAAGTCAACAGGGGTACGGACTCGTAGAAGAGCGCAGCCCCGGCGAGCGCAAAGGCGGCGCCGATATACATGGGGTTGCGCACCAAGCGGTAGGGGCCGCGAATCACCAGGCGGCGCGGCGGGTCGAAGGGCGCCGGCGTGCCTTTTCCGATAAAGATGAAGCTGCCCACGCACCAGAGTGCGATGGCCGCTCCGGTTGCGCAAACGAAGGCTCCGGCGACCTGCGGCCAGGCGAGGGTAGCAGGCCGGACGAGGCCGGACCATGCCAGCAGGCGCGCGGGGAGATAGACAAACAGAAATCCGATAAAGAGAGATGCGTAGATCAATGCGCGAAACAAGATAAACATCGCTGGTCTCCTTGCTATTGACGCGGATTGCGATCGTCGTGCGTGGTGGGATGAATTACGCAATTCCAAGTTCGCGGTTGACGAAGGCGACGACGTATTTCCAGACGAGATAGTAGACGGCCAGAGCGACGGCGAAACCGGTGACTACCAAAGCGTAGGGCAGGGTGAGGGCGCCGAACCAAGTGACGTGACTTTCGCCCAGCGAAAGCACGCCGAGGCCCAGGCCGACTGCGGTTCCGCCGGGAACAAGCAAAAAGGGAAGAAGCGCACCGTGCGGGCCGGCGCCGAGGTGTGTGCGGGCGTGCGACGCGAGCCAGAGCATATTCCACAGACCCCAGAGCAGCGGCACCAGGGCCATGGGAAAGATGATGCCGCGTTCAATGGGTATGGAGATTTGCAACACCAGCCGCAATACGATAAATGCGGTGAGCATTAGGGGAAGGATCAGCGTAGGCACGAAGGTACCGGCCAGGAATGCGCGGAGGTAAGGATGGGTCTTCATGGCGAACTCCTTTCATACGGGCGCGGATATTCATGGCGCGAGCGCCCGCACACCTACAGGTAGTAAAGAAACACCGGGATGGAGGCCGGAAACAACGCAGCGAGGGCGACAAGACCGGCGAGCAGAGCCCAGTCGAACCATGGCGCTGCGGCAGGGCGTGTGCCGAGGCGCTCGAGCATCTGCGGCCACAGGTCGCGAGCCGGTTCTGCGCCGGCATCTACGGGCGGCAGAGTCTGCCGCAGCAATTCCTTCACGCGATCTTCGCGGTTTGTTTCCATGGCGTGATCCCCTGACGTTCAAGGTCCCTTCTGAGCAGTCGGAGGGCGCGAAATACGCGCACTTTGACTGCGGTAATGGAGATGCCGAGCGCTTCAGCGATCTCCTTGTGGGGTAGCTCCTCGACGACTGCCAAAACTGCGGCGACGCGCAGCCGGGCGGGAAGACGGGCGAAGGCCTGCGCCGTCTTCAGGCGAATTTCGGCACGAATGGCCGGATCGGCTGCGGGTGGCGCTGCGCAATCCACGGTTAATTCAGCTTCGGGCCGCTGCGCGCGCAGGCGGTCGAAAGCGGCGTGCGTAGCGATGCGGCGCGCCCATGGCTCGAATCCGCGTGCCGGGTTGAACCGTGCGCGGGCGCAATAAATGCGCCAGAAAGTCTCTACGGTCAGTTCCTCGGCCTCGGCTGGGTTGCGCACGATTCGGAAGACCCAGGAGTAGACGGCGTGCTGGTGAAGGCGGAAGAGGGTCTCGAAGGCGTCCGCATCGCCCTGCCGGAAGAGATCCATGACGTGGCTGGATTCGTCCGGCATGCAGCCTTTCCTTTCTAACTGCAATTACGGAGAGAGAACAGCAAAGGTTACACCGAATAGAGGCGCGGCGCCGGAATAATCGAATCGACCTGGACCGGGGAAAAATATCGTCTATGCCACGGGATCGCAAGGCCATCCCGCGAACGGAAGGAACAGGATCTTCGTCAGGTAGGGGATAAGCGCTTTTCTCAAGGAGGGCTCGTGACGGTGAAGTGGGGCAGATGGCGCGGTCTTGGCATGGTTTTTGTGGCGGCTTTGGCGGGCAGCGTTGCCGGCCGCCTGACGGCGCCGGCAACAGAAGTACATGCTCAGGAATATTTCAGCGGAGTCACAAACTGCGTAACCGCGGTTCCCAGATCGTGGGGCGAATTCAAGGGCGGGTCAGAATACGGGCTGGCGTTTGAAGATGACAAAGGCGTGGTCCGCTTTGTATTGCACCCAAGCTGCGGCAGCGTCATTTCCCCGGCGGCGCCGCCCATCGCTCCAATCGATCTCGAAGTGCAGCGACGATAGTGGTTGCCGCCCGGTTGCCGCTCCCGGGATTCAAGTTTGCTTCGCCGATCCGTTCGGTCGAGGAGGGAATTACTCAGCGGGCGGCGGTGTGGCGTCTTCAATGAGCTGGCGGAGCTTGAGATAAACCGCATTGGTCCACCCGAAGCCGACCTGGTTCCTGGAGTAGCCCGCGGTCACGTGCACGTTGGCATTTCCTGCGACGACATTGTATTTCTCTACCATGGTTCCGCTGGCGGCGAATCCCGCGGCGATGGTCGCGGTGAAGTGCCGCGCAATGCGCAGGGCGTCGTCGTGGTTGCCGGTATCTTCGAGTCCTTCCACGGCGATCCAGTTGGTCGGCGCCCATCCAAAGGGCTCATCCCATTGCAGGCCGCTCGGATAATTGCTCATCGAAAGTCCGCCCGGGCGCTCGAAGAGGTTGAGCTTGGCTACAATCTGTTTGGCTTCATCGCGCGTGGCTACGCCGGCCCACAGCGGGTAGAGAGAGGTGATGTAGGCATAGTCCGACTGGCGGTGATGGACAAAGTCGTAATCCGCGAAGACGCCCTGGCTGGGGCGCCAGAGGTAATAGTGAATGGCCGAGTCGCGAGCTATGGCGCGCATATTCCAGCGTTGCGCGTCCTCGGGTTTTTCCAGCAATAGCGCAAAGTGTTCCATGTCGCGCGCGTAGCGATAGAGAAGACAATTGAGGCCGACAGGAGCATAGTCTACTGTCGCGCCGGAGAAAGGACCGAAGCGGAAGCTGGGATCGAAGCCCGATTCCCGCATGGCGCGGTCGCCTTTGTAAAAGCCGTAGCTGAGCCGGTAGCCATCATACCAGGCGTGCGCGCATAGGACGCTCACGGTGACGTCGCAACTGGTCACTTTCAGGCGTGCGATCTCGGCCGGGTCGGGGTTCTCGGGCGCTTTGATCAGAAATCCGGCACTAGCAGGTCCGGGATGGTTCACCACCCACCGGATCACATCGAGGTAGTAAGTGTCGGCGTTGCTCATCTCCGGAACCGGCCCGGTGCCGTAATCGAAGTAACGCGCCAGACCGGTGCGGCCGGCAGCGTGCTCTGGGCGCAGCCAGTAGGAATAGTCTTTTTCTGCAAGCGTGTACGCATGCTCGAGCCAGGCGCGTTTTTGCGCGCGGCCTTCGGGCGTATGGGGAAAGCTGGCGGGATCCTCGTAGACGGCGCGGATCATCGAGGTGAGGAACGGGGGTTGCGATCGGGTGAGATAGTAGGTGCGGTTGGCGTTGAGGATGCCGCCGTAGTGCTCGATTTCGAAGAGGAAGTTATCGACCATGCCTTTGGCGAGCGATTCGCGATGATCGGCTTCCAGTCCGAGGATGATGAAATAGCTGTCCCAGCCATACATTTCATTGAACTGGCCGCCGGGAACGACATAGGGTTTGGGCAGATAAAGCAAACCCTCTTCGGGCAGCTCGCGGGGATTTATGTCGCCGATTTGATCGAGGGTGCGCGGCAGGTGAAGGACGTTGACTTTGCACTTTTGCTGCATGGCAACGACCGCGGGCGGCGTGGGGAACTCGGCGGGAAGATAGAGGACAGGCGTTTCGGAGACTTTAACGTCGGCAAATGACCCGCAGTCGGTCATGGAGCGCGTGAGCGTGGTCCACGTGGTCTGAACGTAACGGGAAATGGCGGCGGATTCTCGAGAAGCGGTGGATGGTGCGGGAGCCGATGTTGCAGCACCTGTCGATTGTGCGCGCGCCACAGGATTCGCGGCGAGTGCCGAAAGAAGTAAGACCAGAGCCTTCATCGCAAGTCCGCCAGGGAATGAGCTTGGGCATCCAGAGTATCGCATTTTCATGGGGTGTTGACACTCCATTAATGCCGGCCAATATGACCGGTGGGCGATGCCGCGGGGCCACTTGCGGCGATGGCAGTTTGCGCGGGGACAACTTCGGTGCGGGCAGGGGCATCTGTGCAGACTGGCGTGGAGGCGGGGGCATCAGAGAGAATGGTCTTCGCGATGAAATCCATCAACCGCCGCGAGTTTCTTATGAGTGCATCTACTGCCATGTTTGCTTCTGCTGTTGCGCCAGGATTTGCCGCCGGCCCTGCAATGGGCGCCGGCAGCAGCCGCAGGCAGCGGGTTTTTATCGGCTGCCACAGTGAGGGCAATGGGATTCTGGCTTTCGACTGGAATCCGGCTACTGCGGAATTGACGCGGGTTGGTGTGGCGGCGGCTACGCCGCTGGTGGCCTGGCTGGCGTTTTCGAACGGAAACGAGTTTATGTATTCGGCTTCCGAACTCGCCGAGTTCGAAGGCAAGCCGACGGGCGAAGTGGCGAGCTATCGCGTGCAGAACGGCGAACTCAAGTTGCTCTCGGCGCGCAATTCGGCGGGCAAAGGCACATGCCATGTGGCCGTCGATCACACCGGGAGGATGCTGATTGCGGCCGATTATGTGGGCGGCAGCGCGGCTAGTTTTCGGATCGAGGACGGCAAGCTGAGCGAGGCGGTGTGGACCGAGCACTACACTGATCACGGACCGAACAAGGAGCGGCAGGAATCGGCGCACGCGCATTTTTCGTCCTTCTCGCCGGACAACCGCTTTGCCTATATCAACGACCTCGGCGGCGACGTAATTCACATTTACCAGCCTCATCCTGCCACAGCAGAGATGACGCCGGCAGGCACCTATCACGGCGGCCCGGGATGGGGACCGCGGACTCTGCATTTTCATCCCAACGGTCACACCGCCTATTGCATGTACGAGATGGCCTCGAAGGTGGATGTGCTGGAATGGCACAAGCACGACGGCAGCCTGACCCGCGTGACTACAATCGATTTGCTGCCGGCGGATTATCAGGGGCCAACGCGCGGATGCGATACGGTGATTTCGCGCGACGGGAAGTTCGTTTACTTCGCGAATCGCGACGACAACTTTCTCTATGCCTTCAAGGCCGATTGGGAAAGCGGAGCGCTTACGCCGATGCGGCGGTCGAGCTGCGGTGGGAAGACGCCGCGTAACTTCGTGCTCGATCCCACGGAACGATGGATGCTGGTGGCCAACCAGGACTCTAACCAGTTGAGCGTGTTTGCGCGCAACCCGGAGACCGGCGAGCTGGCCAATGAGGGAAAGAGCTATGTCGCGGACACGCCGATGCGGATCCTGTTCCTGTAGAAGATTGCGGGTCAGCGAGCCAGCGGGTCAGCGAGTCAGCTTCGCATACATGCGGTCAATGCTCCGCAATCGAATGCGCCAGCTTTAGAGCAGATTCTCGTTAGCGGCCGCACCGCTTGCGCGTCCAAACAGACGGTCTCCCGTGCCACGCCAATGCTGCAAAGGTGTCATGGCGGGCGCCGATCTGGAGCCCTAGAATCGAAAACAAATCTCAAAAGGGTCAGATCGCGCCGCAAGGGTCGATGTGCCGACTGACTGAGTGTGATCCGCGCCTCTTCCCCTGGTCGGTTGCAAGGAGCCGGTCAACACGCTTCTGAAATGGGCCATCGTGAATCAACGTGAAGCGCTAATTGTAGGAACTTCCGGCGACATCCAGTGGGGTCTTCCCGATCTGCTCTCCCGAGCCGGATTTGTAGTGGATCTGATCTCGACGGCGCGGCCGATGCGGGCAAGCAGGTTCGTGCGAGTTGCCCACCGTCCGCAATCGCGGGAAGAGATGCTGCGGATGGCGCACCGAGAGATTTGCGGCCGGCCCACGCCTTATGACTGGATAGTTCCCAGTGAAGACGCGACCTTGAGGGCTCTGAGCGAACTCGATTGGCCTCAGGAGCGGAGGCCGAAGTTCCTCTCTGCGGGCGACGGCCAACCCTCGCACTTCTTTTCCAAGATCGGGCTTTCGCAGGCTCTCAGCATGGCCGGGATTCAGACGCCGGCGTTTCGCGCCGTGGCGACCTGTGAGGAGGCAATCGATGCCGCCAGAGAACTTGGCTACCCCGTGATGCTCAAGGTCGATGCATCATTCGGCGGCCTCGGCGTGCGAGAGTGCAGGAGCGGCGCCGAGATCCTCCAGAATGCGGATATGTTCTCCGAGCAGCCGCTGCTGATTCAGAAGATGGTCAAGGGGCAGGAGGTGGCGCTTGACGCCACCTATGTGCGGCGCAAGCTGGCGCATTTTGCCTATGCTTGGCCATTGCGGTCGCAAAGCGAGTTTGGGCCGTCTATCTTGCGCAAGTATTTCCCCCTGCCGCTGGTAGACGAGAAAGTCTTCGAGGAGCTGAGGGCGTTGGGCCGCGCGCTGGGCGCGGATGGCTTTGTGAACATCACTTGCATCGATGCGGAAGATGGCTCGGGTCGTTATTACATCGAAGCAGATACGCGCCCCAACGTCTGGATGAATTTTGCGCGGTATTGCGGGGATGATCCGGCCGACCGGATACACGAGGAGTTTTGCGGAGGGCCGGGGCTGAGTAAGGAAAGGACCGGTGCGGCGGCTGGATGCTCATCCGTGATCATTCCTTATTGCCTGCGCATGAGGTGCCGCGATCTGGTCCTGAACCGTTACGGCGTCTGGAAGTACACACCTTTTACGGATGCGCCGGTTGCCGTTCGTTTGCTGGCCAACAAGGTGTATTGCCGGATGTACTGTGTGGCCTGTTCTCTGCTGCCGAGGGAATTGAAAGCGGCGCTGAAGCGGCAGCTTGCGACGCTGCGGCTGCGGTTTGCATGACGGCGGTGGAATGGGCCGCATTTTGCAGAAGGAGGATGTGAAGCCTGAGGCGAGCTCGATGTGGAGATGAACGTGAAATGCAGCGGATGCGGGGTTGAGCTGGAGCCGGGGGAGTCGCAGGGGGATGCTGCGGCCGGCGAAGTGTTGATAACCCCGATGAGCGTACCAAAGAAGACGGACAGAGTTTGTTCTGCGTGCTCAAGCGCAAACCAGCGGAAGACGTCGGTCATCTACCTGCTGCTGTGGGCATGCCTGGTCCTTCTTGCGGTGTGGGTTATGCAGCACGATCTGCTCCCGTACATGGGCAAGACGCGGCTGCCGGCATACAGCGACGGAAAAGTTCCGGCACCGCGGCTGACCGGGAATTTTCCGTGCGTTTCGGCGACGGTGACCAGCGGCGGTGTCAGCCCTCACTTCGGCAATTGTGCAATACGGGCGATGAATGGCGGCGCCGTGGACGGATTCGAGGCGGATTTCCGGGACGGGAATTTTGTCATGCAGCAGACAGATCTCGAGGTGAAAGACGTTTTCGATGTTGCGCTGACGCGCTCCTACCGGTCGAATTTTTGGGAGGCCGGTGGTCACGCCATGGCATTCGGAATCAACAGCAACGACTCCTATGACGTGGCGCCGCTGGGGACCCGGAACCCGTATACCTACCAGATCCTGGTGCTGGGCGACGGGGAGTTTCTGTATTTCGACCGGATCACCAAGGGTACGAGCTACAGTGATGCGGAGTACATGCACACGGAGACCGCCTCGCCGTATTACCAGGCCACGCAACGGTGGAATGGTGACGGCTGGACAATGCAGCTGCCGAGCGGCTTGAAGATTGTGTTTCCGGACTCATTCAGTGCCAAAGACCTGGCCCAGGGCGGTCCGACGGAGATGATCGACGCCAAGGGCAACCGGCTGCAACTGGTGCGCGATGGGAATCGAAATCTGGACGAGATCAAGACGCCGCACGGACACTGGATCCGGCTCTGGTACGACGGAGAGTTGCGCATCGAGAGGGCGCAGGCGGATGCGGGGCAGTGGGCCGAGTACCAGTACAACGAGGATGGCTTGCTGGCGGATGCGAAGTTTTCAAACGGGCATGAGCGGCGTTATGACTACGACGGCAAGCTGATGACGCGGGTTACGGATGAGTCAGGCCATGTGCTGGTCGCGAACGAGTATTCGCAGGGCCTGCTGTCGCGGCAGCAGTTTGAAGGCGGCGCGGTTTACTCGTACGGATACGACTGGGCACCTAAGAGTCTCTATCCCAACGATGTGTGGGTCAGGCTCCCCAATAAGACGACCAGGGATGTTCCGGTGGCGGACTCGGTCTCGGAATTCCTGCTGGACCGGCAACGGTGAAGCGGGCGACGGCTTCCGACACTGTCATGACCATGGCGTCCTCGCAGGCGCCTGAACAGGCTGGAAAAAAGTGAGCAAGCCGCCTGCCGCTCATTTCTCGGAGTTTCGGTAGGCTTCCACAAACATTTCGATCTGTTTTTGGGAACGGGTGCGCTAAATGCCAGCCAGTGCCGGGGTGGGGGCTACGGTGAGTGCGGGCGCTTCTTCCGTCACCTTGGCAGAAGGCTTCTCGGCCTTGCTGGGGATGCAGACCAGTTCCCAGGCGGAGCGGTCTTTCAAGAGACGGGAGACCAGCGCGGTGTGCATCGCATGGCCGGCGCGTTCGGCCACTACGTGGCCTTCGATGCGGTGGCCGGCGAGTGCGAGGTCGCCAATGAGATCGAGGATCTTGTGGCGAACGTATTCGTCATCGAAGCGAAGAGGGCCGTTTTCCGGTCCTTTGGGGCCGAGGACGATGATATTTTCCGGGCTGGCGCCGCGGATAAGGCCCATCTGGCGCATCTGCTCTTCGAGGGCACGGTAGCCGAAGGTGCGCGCCGGGGCGATGCAGGTGCCGTAGGTCTCTGCGGCGAGATCGATGATGGCGCACTGGCGGCCGACAGGAGCAGGAAACTCGATGGAGTAATTGATGGTGTAGCCGGTACCGGGATAGACGCCAATGAACTTATCGCCGTCGCGGACTTCCACAGGGCGAAGAACGCGGATGGATTCGCGGCGGCGGCGCTGGGTGCGAAGGCCGGCTTGTTGGACGGCCTGAACGTAGGGAAGGGCGCTGCCGTCGAGGATGGGCAGCTCGAGGTTGTCGAGTTCGACGATGACGTTGTCGACGCCCAGACCAATGAGCGCGGAGAGCAGGTGTTCGGTGGTGGAGATGAGCACGCCCTGGCGCATGAGGCTGGTGGCGTAGCTGACTTTGGCCACGTTGCGGCCGATGGCGGCGATTTCGAAGTTATCGAGATCGGTGCGGCGGAAAACAACGCCGGAGCCGGCAGGGGCGGGCAGAAGCTTTAAGGTAACAGGAGCGCCGGAATGCAACCCCACGCCCGTGAACTCAAGGGACGCTGCAATGGTCTGTTCCATGTGGGCGGATGACGCCAAAATATAGCACTCCAATGGTAGAAGGTTGAATGCTTCATCAGATTAGACGGGAAGTCGGGGTCCAGTTGTGTGGTAATTTTGCCACACTTTGATCGTGCATTCGCCTCATTACAGGGCAAATGCAGGTTCTTAAAGGATTTGTAATCTTCACCGAAGGGGGCGATTTGCTGAATTATTTTTCCTGGACAGCCATTGGGCTGGCAATTGTTTACGCGTTGTGGATTTTGTGGGAGTGCGTGCGACGGCCGCAGAAGATGGCGATTATGAACGTGTTTTGGCCGGTCACCGGTCCTTATTTCAGCCTGCTGGCGGTTTTGGGGTATTACCGGTTGGGGGCGACCATGGCGGACGGATCTGGCCACAGCTATCCGATAAACCGCTGGTTGATCAGGGCCGGGCTGAAGGAAGCGATGTGACGGCAGCCGGGTCGGGCAGGGCTGAAGCAACGTAGAATTGGGACGGCTTGGCGGCAAGATGCCGGCCGGGCGGGACGGTGCGCGAATGGCGGGATGGGCCGGGGAATCGGTTGCGATGCGCGGGTTGGTGGCGGGTGCGCGGCGAAAACAGGCGGCGCTGGTGAAATTGACGCACCGGCTGGTGCTGACGGAGTCGCCTTCAGGAGATAAAGCAGCAGTGGATGCGTGCATGGGGTTGGCCGCAGAGCGGGCGCGGGAGCTGGGCGGGAGCGTGAAGATGCATCGGGCGCGCGGGTATGGCGATGCGATGGAGGCGCGGTTTGGCAAGCGGCGGCGCGGGGAAAAGCCGGTGCTGATGCTGGGGCATCTGGATACGGTTTGGCCCGTGGGGACACTGATGACGATGCCATGGCAGGTCAAGAACGAGCGACTGTGGGGCCCGGGCGTGCTGGACATGAAGTCCGGCGTGGCCATGGCGCTGACGGCTATCGAGCTGCTGGATGAGGCGGAATTGCTGGAGCGGGAAGTGGTGCTGTTGCTGACCGGCGATGAAGAGGTGGGGAGTCCCGGATCGCGGGCGGTGATTGAGCGCGTGGCGGCGGAGTGCAGCGCGGTTTTTGTGCTGGAGCCGGCGCAGGGGCTGGCTTATAAAACGGCGCGCAAAGGGACCGGCGACTGGCGGATCGAGGTGAAGGGCGTAGCCGCGCACGCGGGCGTAGATTTCGCAAAAGGCGCAAATGCATTGCGCGAACTGGCGCGTGCGATTGAGATGGTGAGCGGATGGACAGATCTGAAACGCGGCTTGACGGTGAGCGTGGGCATGGCCGGTGGAGGATCGGCGAGCAACGTGGTCCCGGCGGAGGCCTGGGCGGAAGTGGACGTGCGAATTGCGCGTGCGGCGGACGGGGCGCGGATCTCGCGGCGGTTTGCGGGGCTGAAAGCCGTGGATCAACGCTGCACATTGACCGTCGCCGGTGGCGTCAACCGGCCGCCGATGGAGCGGACGCGGGGGACGGTGCGATTGTTCGAGGCGGCTCGGGAACTGGCTGCGGAAATGGGACTTGAACTGGAGGAAGCCGCGACGGGCGGGGCTTCGGATGGAAATTTTACTTCGGCGATAGGGATTCCGACGCTGGACGGGATGGGTGCGGCGGGCGAAGGAGCGCATGCGCGGCATGAGTCGGTGATGGTGGAGCATCTGGCGGTGCGAACGGCGATGATCGCGGGCATGGTGATGGTGAAGGCTGAGACTAGCGGCTACTGAGACGCTTGCAGAGTGGACGTACCGCGGATCCTCCGCCGCGGCGGACGGGCCCAAGGCGCCCGGCCGGATCACAGGGACGGCAGCCCGATCCCACCGAGAAAGGCCAAGGAATTTCAGTATGTCACGAACGCGAACGCGAGCTCGTGGTGCTGTACCAGAGATGGGAGACGGCCTCCAGAAGTCGGCTTGCAGGAGCAGGCTTCAAACTGCCTCAGTGCTGCTTCGTTCAAAAGGCGCGGTGGTGAACAACTGGGAAAAGGCGCTCCACTCAGGGCGTCAGGTGAGTGTTGAGGAGATGAGCGAAAGCAAACCGTCCGATGACGCATCGTAACTTCGTTAAAGGCGCTGTCGAAACTGGAGCCGTGAATTTGCTCCAGGATGAATCGGGACGAAAACTGATTACGGACCCGATGGCAGCCGGTGTTTAGGCGGCATGAACTCAATCCAGGCTTTGGTATGGAACGTGAGAACTTCGTTCTGGATGAGAAGGAAAATGACAAGTGACTGAAACTATGAGGAAGAATACCTATGCCAGAACGAGTGTCGGCGCTGTTCATAGTAGCGATGAATCTCCCGTAATGGGAGGGGAGCGAAGGGGCAGCGTTGTCCGGTTGACAAGTGTTGCCAACCTGCTATGCGGGGATGAGTAACATGACCTCAACGAAAGCTTTTGGTATTGCCAAGCGGGAGCTATGGGAGACATATCAGCAAGTCAAGGCCAACCGCGGGGCTGCGGGCGTCGATGAGGAAACCATCGTGATGTTTGAGCAGAACCTGACACGGAATCTGTACAAGCTGTGGAACCCGATGTCGTCGGGGCCGTATTTCCCGCCGCCGGTAAAGCAGGTGGAGATGCCAAAGGCAAAGGGCGGCACAAGTAAGCTGGGTATTCCGACCGTATCGGACCGCATTGCGCAGACCGTGGTCAAGCGTGCCATTGAACCGATTCTCGAACCGATATTCTATCCCGACTCGTATGGATATCGGCCGGGGAGTTCGGCGAAACAGGCGGTCGCCATCACCCAAAAAGCGGTGCTGGCGATTCGACCGGGTGGTTGAGTTTGACATCATGTCGGCCTTGGATCGAATCGATCATGGTCTCTTGATGAAAGCGGTCTGCAGCCACTCCAAAGAAGGCGGGATACAGCTGTACATCGAACGGTGGTTAACCGCGCCGTTCGAGACTACGGACGGCGAGCGGTTGCCGCGCGAGCGCGGTGTTCCGCAAGGCGGTGTGGTCAGCTCGATTTTGATGAACCTGTTCATGCGTTACACGTTCGATGCCTGGATGAAGCGTACCAATCCATCGTGTCCGTTTGCCCGCCATGCTGACGATGCGCTAGTTCACTGTCGTACTCGGATGCAGGCGGAAGAAGATCTTCCTCCGGAATTGATCAAGCAATTGAATCTGCCAAGATACAAACGAATAGGAGCTTCACTTCTTGGCAGGCTTGCACGCGATCTCTCCTACAGAGGGAAAGGCGTTGGGGAGTTGCTCTTGGTCGACGCCCTGAAACGATCGCTTGTAATGAGTCGGCAGATCGCATCTGCAGCGGTCATAGTGGATGCTAAAGACGAGAAGGTGCAGAGGTTTTATCGGGATTTCGGGTTCATCCCTTTCCCTGAATCTCAAAAGCGGTTGTTCCTGGCGATGGCGACAATTCAACGGCTCTATCCGGAGATCTGAACCGCTTACATAGGTCGTGCGGTCGGCCAACGTTACCTTGTCCGGAATGCATCAGAAATTGGTTACTTCAGCATTGGCGGTCGCCGGATTCGCGACGGGCGGTGATCCGCCCGGAATGCTGAATCTTGAGGCGACGCCGGTCCGTCAGTATTCATTCCGCATTGTGAACGGATACACCCGCACGTAGTCCCCTTCAAATCGCGATGGAAACTTCGTGTGTTTGGGATTGCCGCCACTTTGGCCGCCAATGGCCTGATTCAAGATCACGCAAGCCTGTTGATGGAAAGGGTTGAACCTATTGTAGCGAGGATGGCGCGTATGGGCCCTCGTATACGAAAGATGGACGGTGCGCCCGCCAAGAACCACACCGCGATGACTAAATCGAACACCACATATACCAGCGAAGAAGTCCGCATATAAGACCAGATGGGATGACCGTGATGGGGCAGATCCAGGCAGCATGCATAAGCCACGCGACGCGGATGGCTCGGTACGAGCGCTGGTTTCTGCTGCCAATTCGGAGCGGCGAAGCAGATGTTTGGCATTGTTCCCATTCTGAAGAAGGATCAGCGAGAGCCCACGTACCCATCAGGTACGGCTAGCTACCGGTCGGCGGGCGGTGCGGGAATTGCGGGCGAGGCGCGCTACGCGGGGTACGGCAATGAGGGTGAGGGCGAACAGAAATAGGGAGGCGGCGATATAGGCCAGACGGCCGTGACCGAGGTCTTCTGCGACAAGCTTGACGGCGAGGAGGACGAGGGCAGCATTGGCGATGTGGGTCAACTCAGCGCGGTGGAAGCGGGGTCCGGCATATGCCAGAGCAAGAGTTGCGGTGCAGACGGAAAGCGTGCGGAAAAAGGCGAGGTGGTGGGGGCCGGGCTGGATGTGAAGCGCGAGCAGACCGGTGAGCGCGTGGACGAGGAGGGCGGCGGTGGTGCAGACGGCAAGCGCGGCTACAGCGAGACCGAGCATTTGCTGCTGCCAGGAGGGATCGGCGGAGCGCGGCATAACGGCGTAGCAGAGAATGGCGGCGATCAATGCGAGATAGACGGGCCAGGTTGGAGCGGCAGGGAGCGCTCCGGCGAGGGCGTGGAGAGTATAGATAGCGAGACCGGAAGCGGCTGCCGATGCCGCCAGGTAAGCTGCGCCGTGGAAGACGAGGACTGTGCGGGAGAAGCGCGCACCTAGGGCGGTGGCGGCGAAAGCGGCGAACGAGAAGCTGGGGGTTTGGAGACTGCCGGGGAGTGAGAGCAGGCAACCGGCGAGGACGAGGGCGATGCTCCAGGTGGAGAAGACGCGGTAGTTGCGTGGCTGAGGGGTGCTATCGAAGAAAACAAAGACGGCGGCGTAACCAGCGGCGGCGAGAAGAAAACAGAAGACGCCGAAGAGAATGAGGGCGGCGCGAGGTGCAAAGGCGTCGAGGACGACTGCGACAAGGAGAAAAGCGATGAAGGTCTGAAAGATTTCGAAGACGGTGATGCGGCTGCGGCGCGCGACGGTGTTGTAGATAGTCGAGCTGAGATAGAGGCCGAAGAGGATGATAGCGGGCGCGATCAGCGCGGCAGGGACGAGCGGAGGGTAGTCGGTGCGCGTGCTGGGCGGACTGATGTAGACATAGACGGCGGCCCAGATGGCAGCGGAGGCGGCAAGAGAGTTGAGGGCGCGGAGTCCTTGTACCCGGTTGCGGGATTCGGCGAAGGCAGCAAGGGCGAGCATGAGGAGCAGTTCGGCGATGAACGGCGTGGTGGAGCGGACCGCGAAGAAGAGGCTGAGGGCGATGAGGATTGAGGCGATGTTTGTGACCCAGAAGACGGGGACAAGTTTGGCGCGCCAGGCGAGCGCGGTGGCGGTGCAGATGTAAACCGCGATGACGGCGGCTGCGGTGGAAGCGGGGAGAATCTGGAAGCGGAAAGTGAGTTCCCAGAGCATGGGAGCGAGGATGAGGGCCGAGGTGGAGGAGTAGACGGTAGCGGAGAGCCACGCGCCAGCTCGCGTGCGGACCGCGAACACGAGCCAGGCAATGGCATAAGGGATGCCGATGGTGGCGGCGATGGGCCCGGGAATGACCTTGGATTGAGCGACAGCACGTAGGAGATAGGCGCCGGCGATACCGAGCAAGGCGCGGCCCAGGACGGAGAAGGCAGAGGCGGATTCGAGGGCTGCGGCGGGTGTGTCGAGAGCCACAGGTTGCGCCACGGCTGGTTGCGAGGCGGGCGCTGAAGGCTGGTGCTCGAGCGCGGAGACGCGGCGCTCCAAGGCTTCTACGCGGGCGGTGAGCTGGTCGATGATGCCGGGAGAATCATTCATGGTCTCCACCCGATGCAGCCTTTTTGAAAGTAGGTAGCTTAATCTCCGGCGGCGCGGGCGCGAGCAGGCTCTTCTCCAGACCAGGGCGGGAGCAGCTTGAGCAGAACCCAGAGAAATAAAAATGGAAGGATGCAGAGGCCAATGGAGACGAACAGGCCCTCGCGAGTTACTAAATCGAGCTTATAGGTGGTATAACCCAAAAAGCTCTTCGAAAATAACTGGCCGCCGATCACTACGTTCCAGCGCATGGCGAGAACACTGATGAGGACAAGAACGCCAGAGATGGAGTAGAGGGTTTTTCGGACCATTACGGAAAGCTTCGATTTCGCCACCTGCGCGATGAAGAGCAGAGTGAGTGGAACGAGAGTGCCAATGAGGATCTGCAGTACGATCTGCGAGAAGTAAAGCTTGGTATGAACCATGAAATCGAGACTGCGGAAAGATTCGTTGGCTTCGTAGATGCGGTGAATGAGGTCGAGCATTTCCAGGCTGAAATCGATGATGAAGATATAGAACATGTACATGGCTATGGCATCGACGCAGCGCATGTCGATGGTCTGGCGGCGGAATGCGGTGAGCGCCATGTAGAGGAGCATGACGGCGGCGATGCCGGAGACCATGGCAGAGAAGATAAAGACTACCGGAGTGAGGGGCGAGGACCACCAGGGATTGGATTTGAGCGAACCGAAGATGAAGCCGACATAGCCATGGAGCAGAAATGCGGAAGGAATGCCGATCAGAGTTACGATCCAGCCTACGCGCTCATCGATGTGGAGGGAATGCTCGCTGATATTGGCGGAGCCGAGGGTCATGATTTTGTAGATGGCGCGGAGAATGCCCTTGGATTTTTGGGATAGGAGGACGATGTCGCGGCGGTAGTCGAGCCAGATCTCGAAGACCAGAACGGCCATCAGATACCACATGTAGACGTAGCCGAACATGGCCATGGCCGAGGTGCTGTGAGGAGTGAAGTACATTTCAGGGGAGCGCTCGGGATGGCCGAGGTGCAGCATCAGAGGCAAAGGCGCAACCAGCAGGAAAGCCAGAGCGGTGAGCAGGGAGAGGCGGTAAGTGGGTTTGACGGCTTCTACGCGGAAGACGCGCTCGAGCGAGGCGAGGATGAATGCGCCGGCGACCAGGCCGGTGATGTAGGGATAGAGAACGATGAGCACGCTCCAATAAAGCGTGACTTCGTTGGGATACATGTAACCGCTCATGAGCACCTCGCAATGCAGCTACCGGCTGCCGGCTGGGGCTACAAGCCAGTAGCCGGCAGCTTTTGATTACCGGACTGAGCCGTCGAGATCGTTGTAGAAGACTTTGGCGCCGGTGGCCATTTGCGGCTTGAGCACTTGGACGTTGTGGGTCTTCAGGAATGCGTGAATCGGGTCCTTCGGGTTTTTGAGGTCGGCCAACTGGCGCGCCCCGGTGGGGCAGTTTTCGCAGCACGCGGTAGTGAGTCCCTTGGTGATGCGGTGGTAGCAGAGGGTGCATTTGTCGGCGACTTTCTTAGTGGGATGAATGTAGCGGCAGCCATAGGGACAGGCCTGCACACAGTAGGCGCAGCCGAGGCAGTATTTCTGGTCGACGAGGACGACGCCGTCGGGAGTTACGAAGGTTGCGCCGACAGGGCAGACCTGGGTGCAGGGCGAGTCAGCGCAGTGGTTGCAGAGTTTGGGCACAAAGAAGTATTCGCCGTTGGGATCATCGGCAACCGATGGGAAACCTTCTTTGCCGCCGTCGGGCGAGATGACCTGGGGCGATTCAAGGTGATAGTCGGAGCGATGGTAGCGCTCGACCCAGGTGCGAAAGAAGCCGTCGGGGACGTCGTTTTCAGCCTGGCAGGCGCGGACGCAGTTGCCACAGCCGATGCACTTGGAGATGTCAATGAGCATGCCCCACCAATGCTCGGTCATGGAGTAGTTGGGGGCCTGCTCGGGGGTTCCGGCGAGGACGTATTTCCAGGCGACGGCCGCAGCGGGGAGGAGAAGCAGGAATTTGCGCCGCGTGGTGTTCATTTTGCACCTCCTGCGCTGATGGCCGGACTATGTGGGTTATGGCAGGTTTCGCAGGCAACGCCGCTGGAGTGGGCGGCGGGATCAACCTGCGGAAAGTCTTTGGGTTTGGCGGCGCTGGCGGTGTGGCAGCGGGCGCAGAGGACTGCTGTATCAAGTTTGGGAGGGATGACGTTGGTGGGATCGGCGGCGTGTTTGGCGAGCGGACCGTGGCAGGCTTCGCAGTTGACGCCGGCGTGTTTGCCTTTGGCCTTGGTGTCCTGGACGTCGGTGTGGCAATCGACGCAGGCCTGGTGGCCGGCGAAGGCGATTGGGTGCGCGGCGATCTCAGTGATGGCCGCGGCTCGATAATGGCCGTACTCGCCGAAGGTTTTAGGAACTATGTAGTGGCGCACGATGAGAAAAACAAGGAAGGCGATGACGAAGAGTCCGGCAAAGCGGAAGAGATGTCCTGCATCTTTGAAGAGATTCATGAAGCCGTGTCCCCCTGAACGCTACCGGGAAGTTCCACGATGTCTCATTAAGTAGTCGGGAACTTGAGAGCAAGGTATGGAAGGGGTTGTATCGCTGTATGTGAGCTAACACACGACGCGGTGTGATCAGAGACACATACGCAAAGACGGCTAGGATTTGGATGGTGATCTGGGACATGCTAGCTCAGAACTTTTACATTGGGAAGCGGAAATTATGGAGTTTTCATGACCGTGCGAATCGATGTAGTTGGACTCGAAGCAACATACAAGGTGAAAGAAACGGCGAGCGCTAAACGGGGTTGCGGCTTGCACAGATTCCTGCGACCGCGCCTGTGGAGATTCCGGGCTCCAACGGTCTCGGAAGACTCGTTCGCTGCTTTCTTTCACCCGAAGCATTCCTTGCATAGAACCGTGCTCAAGAGGTCAAATCCTGGACATAAAGAGAAGAATCGAGGAATCCAGCGCATTTCGGAGGCATGCCAACTCATCGCCATGAAGGATTTCCCGTGGGCCTGAAGGCTTTCAAGCGACTCGGAATACGCCTCGCTCCTGGCTCAAGTTCGCCTTCGCGTGCGCGATACTACCCCGAGCCACCCCGAGCTGGCTCGGTTTGCGACCGTAACGCCACAATGATCTGCCTGATTAGCCTGCAGAATGAGTTCGATACGGGGAATGGTTCGAACGCGAATCGCCGATGAAAGGTATCTCCCCGTCCGGTATTGAGGCGCCCCCAGAGTGGTGGTCATTGGGGCAGCGGGATTATCTGGGAGTGGTGGGCAGTTCCGGCGTGGCTTCGATGAGCTGGCGAGTATAGGGCTGCTGCGGGTTGGCGCATAGCGCTTCGGCCTCGCCGGTTTCTACCAGGCGTCCGCTTTGCATGACGGCGATGCGCGTGCTCAGGTAGCGCACCAGGGGCATGGCGTGGGAGATGAAGAGATAGGTAAGCCGGTGCTGGCGCTGCAGGCTGCGCAGCAGGTTGACGATCTGCGCGCCGACGCTGACGTCGAGCGCGGAAACCGGTTCGTCGAGAATGAGCAGGCGCGGGCGCAGGGCAAGGGCGCGCGCGATGTTGATGCGCTGGCGCTGGCCGCCGGAAAACTCGTGGGGATGACGGCGTAGTGCGGACTCTTCGAGACCAACCTGGGCCAGCAGCTCGGCGGCCTTGGTGCGAAGCCGGGCGCGGCGATTGCGGGCAAGCAGACCGAGGTTGAGGCCGGAACTGCGGCCGTGGATGAGGAACGGCTCGGTGACGATTTCCTGCACCGTCATGCGTGGGTTGAGGGCCGCATACGGGTCCTGGAAAACCGGCTGCATCTGGCGGCGGATGCGGCGAAGCTCGGCTGATGATGCGGTGGTGATATCGGCGCCGTCGACGCGGATGGTGCCGCGGCTGGGCTTGACTAGGCCGAGAATCATGCGCGCGAGAGTAGTTTTTCCGGAGCCGGATTCGCCGACCAGGCCCAGGGTCTCGCCGGCTTCGATGCTGAGGGAGATGTCATGCACTACGGTGTGCTCCTCGGTGCGCAGGCCGCTGCGGCGGGGGTAGCTCTTGGCGACGGAGAAAACCTCAACGAGAGGCATGCATTGATGTTAAATCGCTCCCTCAGTCAAGCTTCGGGTGCAAGTTCTGGAAGCCTGTCGCCCGCTGATATCCGTTGGCGAAGGCAGCCAGCCTGGCGTCCTGATAGTGGGCGGCCAGGAAGGTGAGCGAGACGGGGGTGCCTGGGCCGCCGATGTTGTCATGGTTCCCATCGTCGATGGCCGGGGGCGCAGGCGCGTCCGGGCCGCGAAAGCCGTTGGGCAGAATGAGCGCGGGATGGCCGGTCAGGTTGCTGGCGATGAGCTGGGTGTCGGTGCTGGGAGTGACGATGATATCGACCTTCTCAAAGAGCGCGGAGACCTGGCGCACCGCAAGATTGCGGGCGCGGTTAGCCTGAACGTATTCAACGGCGGGGTAGAAGCGGGCGATGCGGAAGATATTGGGCCAATCGTCGGGGCCCTGCTCGGTAAGCAGACGGTCGCGGCCGGTCATAGTGAGCTCGTCGAAGGCCGCTGCGGCTTCGGCAGTGAGCAGGGGCTGCATGGCGTCCCAGGGCAGGTTGGGAAGATCGACGGCGATCAGGTTTACGCCCATGGAGCGGAGCTTGTCGAGTGCGGCGAGGGAGTAGCGGCGGTCGTAGACGCGGCGGGCGTAGTCGGCCTGGGCTTCGGAGTCGGATTGCTCGCGCTGTTTTTTTTCTTCGGCGGTTTCGTTGGGCCTGGGAGCGGCGGGTTTGGGCGCAGTGGGCTCGTCGAATTCCGTGTGCAGGTAGCCGATGCGCAGAGTGCGCCAGTCGAAGCTCGGGTCCCACTGGTAGACAGCCGGGAAGACAGAGGTGTCGTGGCCGTCGGGGCCGTGAATGACGCCGAGGATGATGGCGCAATCGGGCACGGAGCGGGCGATGGGGCCGAGCTTGTCCATGGTCCAGCTCAGGGCCATGGCGCCGGTGCGGGGCACGAGGCCGAAAGTAGGGCGCAGGCCGGTGCAGCCGCAGCGCGTGGAAGGCGAAGAGATGGAGCCGAGGGTCTCAGAGCCCAGGGCGAAGCCAACGCAGCCGGCAGCAACGGCGGATGCGGAGCCGGCAGATGAGCCGCTGGAGCCCTGCGCAGGGTTCCAGGGATTGCGGGTGCGGCCACCGAACCACTTATCGCCCATGGCCAGGGCACCCAGGGTGAGCTTGGCGATGAGAACGGCGCCGGCGGCGTCGAGACGCTGCACGACGGTCGCGTCTTCGTCGAAGGACTGGTGCTCGAAGCCGCCCGCGCCCCAGGTGGTGGGATAGCCTTTCACGGCGAGTAGATCTTTTGCGCCCCACGGGATGCCATGGAGCGGGCCGCGATATTTGCCCGCGGCGATTTCCGCATCTGCGGCTTTGGCCTGGGCCAGGGCGCGCTCTTCGGTAAGCGTGATGATGAAGTGCAGCTTAGGGTCGTAGCGCTTGAGGCGGGCAATATACATCCGGGTGAGCGCGAGCGAGGTGACGTGGCCGGCGCGGAGCTGGGCCGCAAGCTCGGCGACGGGGGCGAAGGCCAGAGCTTCGACCTGCGCGGGGGCGGCGGATGCGGCGACGTCACTCGGGGCCGGAGGATCGGCATTTTCGGGCTTTTCGGCGGACACGTACTGGGGCACGTCTTCGCCGGAATCGGATTCGGGCTTCGCGGCGGGCTGAGGATGGAAGACGTAGGCGGGCGGCACGGAGTTGGGCAGGTGGAGCGCGCGGATTTTTTCGTACTGGCTGCGCTGATCGTTAAGGCCGTCGAGCATCATCTTCTTCTGCTCCACCGTGAAAGTGCCGACGCCAGCGAGGTCGGCGGCCTGGTCGAGCATTTCATCGGTGATTCTGGGCGGCTCGGCGGGTTTGACGGGCGCCTGGGCCTGCGTGGCCAGAGCGTAAAGGATTCCCGGGAACAGCGGCGAGGCAACGCCCGCGCTGGTGCAGGCGTTCAGGAAGGCGCGGCGGTTGAGAGCCATGCGGTGATGTCCTTTGCGGAACGTGGAAAACCCTTGGGAAAAACTATAGCCCATTGCCAAGCTACGGGCGCGATGGGCGTATGCTCACTTTGTGCGCATGCGGGGCAGACGAGGCGCCCTCGAGTTGAACGGGAGTTTCCGCGCCATTACAACTTCCATGCAAGGAGGATTTCGCGAGATGAAAGGCAATCCCAAAGTCATCGAAGGTCTGAACGAGGCCCTGCACGAAGAGCTTGTCGCCATCAACCAGTACTTTCTACACGCCGAAATGTGCGAGAACTGGCACTATCACCGGCTGGCTGAGCTGATCAAGAAGGAATCGATCGGAGAAATGAAGCACGCCGAGGTGCTGATCGAGCGGATTCTGTTTCTGGACGGGACACCTAATCTGACTGAACACATCGACCTCACGGTGGGAAAGAACGTGAAGGAGCAGATTGAAAGCGACCTGAAGCTCGAGGTCGAGGCGGTGGCGATGTACAACCGGCTGGCAGAAATGGCGCGGCAAGAGAGCGACAATGCCTCGCGCGATCTGTTTGAGCGGCTGCTCAAGGACGAAGAAGAACACGTCGATTTTCTAGAAGCGCAGGTACACCAGATGAAGGAAATGGGGTACGAGCGCTATCTCAGCCAGCAGATCAGCGAGGGAGAGTGAGCGCGAGCGTGGGGCGCAGTCTACCGGGAGCCCCAGCGGGATAGCGCCAATCCGACTAACCGAAAAGTGAGTTTGCGCTGAAGCAGGTTCTCTGTGGAAGAACTGTTCCACGGCATCATTTGTGTTTTTCTCTTGACATATTCCCATATAGGAATGTAATGTTCTCTTCATGGCCAGGGCTGCCACAACCTCCGATGCGTTCAACGCTGTGGCCGAGCCGCGGCGGCGGGAGATACTGACGCTTCTTGTTGTGCAGGAGCGGCAAGTTGGCGAGATCGTTGCCGCGATCGGCATCGATCAGCCTTCGGTGTCGAAGCACCTGGGTGTGCTGCGGCAAGTGGGCCTGGTGCGGGTGCGGCGCAATGGGCGGCACCGGCTTTACAGCACGAACGCGGAGGCGATCAGGCCGCTGCACGAGTGGACAGAGACCTTCGAACGCTACTGGCAGCACCAGTTGAACCGCGTGAAAGAGCGCGCCGAGGCGCAGGTGAAGCGCCAATCGCAGTGACGGGCCTCCGGAAACGGATGCGGGATTCCCCAACGACTCAACATTCCCAACCTTTCGACAAAGGAGAGAGTATGACGACGATGACAATTCCCGACATTGAGAGTCTTTCGCTGAAGGTTAGCCAGGAGATCCGAGTGAAGGCGCCGATGGACGTGACGTTCGAGGCGCTGCTTGAACAACTTGGCCCAGGAAACGAGCATCCGGACGGCACGCCGATGTTCATGAAGATCGAGCCGTGGCCGGGCGGACGGTGGTTCCGTGACCTGGGAGACGGCAACGGGCACTTCTGGGCGACCGTGCAGGCCATCAAGCGGCCCACGCTGCTGGAGTTCAGTGGGCCGCTGTTCATGTCTTACCCGGTGGCCAATAATGTGCAATACCGGTTGAGCGAAGAAGGCGGCGAGACGGTGATCAGGTTTTGCCACGCGGGCTTCGGCTTGATCCAGGAAGACCACAGGAAAGGCGTAGTAACAGGGTGGACTCACATCGGCGAAAAGATCCGCGAGCGCGCGGAGCGAGCCGCAGCCAAATCCGCGCACTGATTGCCGGCTCCCTCATCCTCCGGTCTGCGCCGGAATGATTTGAACTTTGCGATTCCTGATTCCGGGCCTGACTTCAACCCATCACCAGGAGAAAACCATGACCACCGCAGTCGACACGCCAGCCGTTGCCGCCGAGCTTGAGATCCTTCGCGAGCAGTCGAGAGTCATTCACCGCGTCCTCCACCTCAATACTGAGGGACTCACCCAGGAGGACAGCCTCATCCAACCCCAGCCCGGCGGCAATTGCCTGAACTGGGTCGTGGGGCACCTGGTAAACACCTACGACACCGTTGTTCTGCCCCTGCTGGAAGAGCCGCCGGTGCTCGGCAAGGAAGCACTGAAGCGTTATGACCGCGGCACACCGCCTGTGCGCGAGCCGGGCGAAGCATTGCCGCTCACCGAACTTCTTGCCGCATGGGACGAAGCTTCGAGACGCGTCGATGGGGGACTGGCGCGCATCCGGCCGGAGCGGCTGGAGCAGGCCGCGCCATTCTCGCCACGCCAGAATCCCGACGAAACTGTGCGCTCGCTTCTAACCATCGTGATCTTCCACCAGGCCTATCACGTCGGCCAGACGGCCCTGCATCGCCGCATGGCGGGCAGGGAAGGGGCTATCAAGTAGTGAGCGGGGCGGCAGGACTGACGGGCCGATCATAAGCCGTCTTTATTGGCCGACCTCCTTCATCAGCGCCTGGGCTTTGGCGAAGTTGTCCTGGCTCTGCTGTTCCTGTTTCTGCAGGTCGATGTGGACCTTTTCTGATCCGCCGATGTGGGTGGCCTGAGAAAGGTTCCGGGCGAAGGTGGGCGCGAGCCCTGCCACTGCGGCTTGCGCTTTGGGCAACTCGGTGTGGAAATGGGCGATCTCTTCGCCGGCGCGCTCGGGGTGATAGCCGAGGCGGTCGCCGGTCTGCATTACGTCGATGAGCGGGTCGGGCGGCGCGGAGACGGGCCAGGTCTGCTGCATGGCGTCGTAGGCGGCGCGCAGGCGGGTCATGGCGCCGGCGAAGCCGTCGAGCTCGCTGCGGCGCGCCATCAGCCTCGCGTCGCGATGAACTTCGATAATCACTTTGGACGCCGTGCTGAAGCTGGGCGTGGGAATGACTGTGGTGAGAGTGTTGCCGAGGAAGCTCCAGCCCGTCGCGCCGGCTTGCGCCTGCGGGATCGCTTTGCCGTTGACGGTGACCGAGGCCGGCGGCCAGTCGGCGGGAAGGTGAAGCTCGTAGGCGCGCGACTTCAACATGCCCGGGAAGCTGCCTTCCACAGGGCCGATTTCTACGCGCAGAGTGTCGCCCTCTTCCGCGGCGTGGATGGGCGTGCGGGTGAAGACGCCGTGCTGGTAGTCCACCGAGACGCCATTATCCGCATAGAGCGAGTATTGCGAGCTCTCGCCTGGCTTGAGCGGCCATACGTTGACGATGAGCGGATCGACCGGTTTCTGGCCGGTGTAAAGCATGGCCGGCTGCATGGGCACAATCGCGCCGGGGCGCAGGTACACGGGAATCTGGTCGATGGAGAAGTTCCGGGTGATGGTAGTGGGGCCAATGAAGTGCTTGCCGGTGGGCCACTCGATCCACTCGCCGGGCGGGAGCCAGATGGTTTCGCTGGCCAGGCCCGAGTCGGCGTCCGCCGCTGAAGTGACGGGTGCGGCCAGCATCTGGCTGCCGAACATGTACTCGTTCTTGCTGGTGTACGCGTCGTCCTGGTTGGGCCAGTCGTAGTAGAGCGGGTGGAGAAAGGCTACGCCGGTGTCATAGGTGCGGCGCGCCTCGGTGTAGATATAGGGCTGCATGGCCATGCGTAGCTGGTAAGTGGTGCGAAGGATCGAGGAGTACGGCTCGGGATAAGCCCAGATGCGTCGTTCGGAGTCGGGATTCTTGGTGGTGTGGGTGCGCAGGATGGGGCTGAAGGCGCCGAATTCGACCCAGCGCGTGAAAAGCTCAGGACCAACGGCGCCGGGCATGTGGCCGCCGATGTCGTGGCTCCAGTAGGCGTAGCCGACATTGGCCGCGGTGGCCGTGAACCAGGGCTGGAAGGCGAGCGAAGGCCAGACGGAGAAGGTGTCGCCGGAGAAGCCGATCTGGTAGCGATGATTGCCGAGTCCGCCCCAGCGATGGAAGAGCAGAGGGCGCTTGCCTTCACGCTGCTGGTCGGTGAAGTGAAGGTAGTTCAGCCACCAGGTGTTGCTGACGCCGGGCATTTTCGTCATCATGGGGTTCTGCTGCCAGTCGAGCCACCAGAAGTCGATGCCCTGTTTTTCGAGCGGATGCAGGACTAAGTCGAAGTAGTTTTCGGCCCATTTTTTGTTGGTGGGGTCGAAGGGGACGTATTTTTTGGTGGCGGGATCGATGCCCATGGCGCGGGCCGTGGCCGGGTAAGCCGCTTCCCAGGGCTGGATGCCGGAGGCCGGGTGCAGATTGAGCGTGACCTTCAGTCCCTCCTGGTGAATGTGCTGCAGAAATGCGGTGGGATCGGGGAAGAGGTATTTGTTCCACGTGTAGCCGCTCCAGCCGAGGCCGTTTCCTGATTGATCGACCTCACCGCGGGCTTTGAGCTGGGCTTCGTTGATGTGCCAGTCCATATCGATGACCAGAACGTTGAGCGGCGTGTCGTTCTCGTGGAAGCCGCGGACGAGCTGATCGAGCTCCTGGTCGCTGTAAGCCCAGTAGCGCGACCACCAGATGCCGAAGGCAAAGCGCGGCGGCAGGGGAATGCGGCCGGCAACCCGGACAAAATCCCCGAGAGCCTGGCGGTAATCGTGGCCGTAGCCGAAGAAGTACCAGTCGGTGTACTGGCCCGGGCGCTCGTAATCCGGGCGCTCCATGGCCCACGGCCAGGGGCTTTTTTCGCCTTCGCGGAACTGGAAGTCGGTGGAGTCGAAGAGCGGGCGCGTGGAGTCATTGACGAAGTCCCAGCCGGCGCGCGAAACCAGGCCCTGGCCGATGGGCTCCTTGGTATTGGAGCCGTAAGCGCCGTCGAGCGTGCGCGTGGTGCCGAGCAGATTCTCAGCATTGGCCATGCCCGGGTGCCAGGTGACTTTCTGGCCTTCGACAGTGAGAACGATGGAGAGATTGTCGGGCGTGAAATGGCCGTCGCCGGTGGGGGTATAGGTGAGGGAGAGCGCGCTGGTGCGGACGGTGAGCCTCTGCGCGTCTTCCGAGCCGGTGATGGAGCGCTCGAATTTAGGCACGGGCAGGCGGCGGTTGATGAAGACAAAAGATGCGTGGTCTTCAAACTGGTTGCTGGCCGACCACTCCATGCGAATGAGCTGCGGTGTGAGCACGGTGAAGCGCGCATGGCCGAAGTGGACGATGGCCTTGGGATCGGCGACAGGATTGTCGACGGGTCCGCTTGTCGCTGCGGTTGCGGCCGGAGCGGTTGCCGGCGGCTCGGCGATGGTTGCGGGGGCGAGTGGAAAGACGATGGCAAACACGGCTGCGGCGAGGCTCCAATCCTTCATTGTGCAGGTCCCTCCAGTTTGGCTGCCATCGGAAGAGTATCACCGCGAGAGAACAGAGAACAGGGACTGAGGGACTTGCTTGCGGAGCCTCTGACGGAGCGCGCACCCCGGGCTGTTACACTGGTCGCCGGTCTGCATGAAAAAACGCATCATGCGCTACACAACACAATTCTTGTTGTCGGCCACGGCGGCGGCACAGTTTCCTGCGCCGGGCCTGCCGGAAATTGCGTTTCTGGGGCGGTCGAATGTGGGCAAATCGAGCCTGCTGAATGCGCTGGTCGGTGAGAAAGCGGCGCGCGTCTCCTCCACACCGGGGCGGACGCGGGCGATCAACTTTTTTGCACTGGCCGACCAGGCGGGGCGGCGGCGCATGGTCTTCGCCGATCTGCCTGGATACGGGTACGCGAAGATCTCTAAATCGATCTCGGCGGAGTGGCCGAAGTTTATCGATCCCTATCTCGCCGAGCGGAAAACGCTGGCGCTGTGCGTGTGCCTGGTGGATGCCAATGTGCTGGCGCGGCCGAGCGACCGGCAGTTGCTCGAGTGGTTGCGCGCCGCGCGGCGCGAGTTTGTCGTTGTGGCCACGAAGGTGGACCGGCTGAGCGGAAACGCGCGCACGCGAAATCTGGCGGAGCTGAAGAAGGGGCTGGATGTAGATGAGATTCTGCCCCTGTCGGCGAAGACCGGGATTGGCGTTAAGGAGCTTTGGACGCGAGTGGAAGCGGCGGCAAATCAAGAGGTAATTCATCGAGCAAAGTTGTGATGCCGAAGAGTTGCCGATCGTTCGCCGTTTCCGGTTAATCTCCGCTCTGGAAATCTCTCTAAGGCAGCGATCCAGGCGGCGGGATGCAAATTGCATGCATCGGGCGACGACCGCGATCCATCTATCAAAAGGCGAGCAATTCTTGTTTATAGCCGGGAATTCCCACGATTTTAGGTAGTCGTAGGCCTTCCTGCGCGGTCTGGTTCGCCGATTCCGCAGGGAATCGAGGAAAGGCTCATGAAGGTAATTTGCATGATAGCGCGCTATCTGATGGGCGCGATCTTCGTCTTCTTCGGCGCCAACCACCTGTTTGCTTTTCTCCCGACTCCGCCCCCGCCCCATGGTGTAGCGGGACAATACATGAGTGCGATGATGGCCTCGGGATATTTCTATGTCGTAGGCATCTGCGAGGTTGTGCCTGGACTGCTGCTGCTTACCGGGCGCTTTGTGCCGTTGGCGCTTTTGGTGCTTGGGGCAGTGATCTTCAACATCGAAGTGACCGGCGTGCTGCTGGCGCACGCGGCCTTGCCCATGGGGACGTTTCTCGTGCTCCTCTGGATTCTCGCGGCATATCGGGTGCGAACGGTGCTCTTGCCGCTCCTGAAGGCGCGAGTGGAATCGAGCTTCCCGAGAGAGGCTGCAAACAGCGAGGTCGGGGAGCGGTTAGCCTGAAACGCTGACACTGCTGGGCGGGTTGGCGTGTGCGGTCTGGGTGCCGGCGCCGCTGCTCATGGTGATCCAGACGGAGACGCCGATATCACCTTTTTCGACGGCGGCCTGAACCCGGGTGAAGATCTGCTGCGCTGCGGCCGGTTCGCAGGAGACGATGCGGCGGTCGTGGGCGAGACGGCCGAAGTAGCGCGGAGCAAGCCGCAGCCAGCGGCGCGCCGCCATTTCAGCGGGGCCGGAACCGGGGTTGAGGCAATCCAGGGCCATGGCATCAAGCTTGGGCAACCAGATCGGCGCTGCGGTCTCGGCCGTCCACGTCACCACGGAGCGGTCGGGGCCCGGAGCAACATGCTCAACGCCGCGCGCGCCGGCCTGAAATTCAGGTGGAAAACGTGCCAGGCCTGAAAGCGCATAGGTCACCAGGTCGGGCTGCACGCCGCGCTCTTCCATCTCCCGCTCGATGCTCTGGGGTTTGGCGGCGATGCAGACGGCCACCGGTTCGCGTTTGCGAAGCTGGTTTTTGAGGATGCGCAGAGCTTCTTCCAGCGTGGTCACCAGATAATCGGCCACGCCGTCGCGGATGCTGCGGCGCTGCGCGGATGGGTCGGCGGTAACCGTGAGTGAAGCAGCGCCAAGAACATTGGCCGCCACCAGCAGGGCGCGACCCTCCTCGTCCGGCTCGCCCGCATAAAGAAGCTGCCCGCCCAAACTGGGTTCTCCCTCGGCATCAGGCTTGGCGAACGGCAGCAGCGCCGCATAGAATCGATCGGCGCAGACGGCAAAGACGAATGCGGCGTGATGAGGATTCAATTCCATGGGGTCGGATGTCGACAAAAGGCCTCCAATGGCGAGCCATCGCGCCGGTCCTGGTTCTACCTGCAGACCGGTCGTGTTCTCCACCTGGATTCTCAGAGTCCGTCGGGGGCGGACGTCGAAAAGCGGGAACAAAATATTCGATGCAAAATTTCACTAAACCGGCCTTTCGCGTCACCAGGACGAATAGGCCTGGCCATCCGACCCCGTTTCGTTGCTGCCGGAATGCACGTCGTCAATGCCCGGCTCGGTTTCATCGAGTGAGTACATATCCTGACTGGTGTCGGTAACCCAGGTATCGGCGCTGTGAGTCATGGGATCGATGGGGATGGCGCGCAGATAACCGCTCTGCACGAGGTCGTCGAGCGACTGCGGAGCCTTTTCCTTGTCCATAGTGTAAGACTGAATGGCGGTGCGCATGACCTGCAGGTCTTCGCGGAGAACCGCTTCTTTGGCGTGTTTGATGGCCGTAGTGTAACTGGCCACGGCAAGGGTGGTCAGGATGAGCATGATCGCCATCACGATCATCAGCTCGATCATGGTGAAGCCGGCTTCGAGTTTGCTGCGTTTGGGCAAAAGATCCTCTGCTCAACTGGACTGGAATGCTTACCAGTCTTTGTACTTGGTGCCGTCCAGGGCGGTTCCATCGGACTTCGAGTAAACGTCGAAGACATTCTGCCCGCCCCAGGATGTGGAATCGGAATCGTCCTGCATGGAGCGCAGGCCCCAATCTGCCTTCCCGGTCATGGGGTCAACGGGAATGCGGCGCAGAAACTTCAGCTTCTTGCCCTGCACTTCGACCCCTTTGACCAGAGTGTCCAGGTCCGGTGGGTAGCCATCGCTGTCGACCTTGGTCTGGAAGGCTCCCAGGTCGGCTGCATCTTTGTAGCGATCGATGGCGTCGCGCATCATCCACAGATCGCGGCGCAGCTCGCGCTCCTTCTCGCGCTTGTATTCGAACCTGGCGACAGGGATGGCCGCTGACGCCAGAATCGAGAGGATGAATACTGTGACAATAAGCTCGACGAGCGTGAGCCCGCTTTCCCGGCAATGGCGAGTGCGGATTGATGAAGAAACGCTCATGAAAGCCCTATTTCACAGTAATTCCAACCTGCGAAGTTGCTGCGTTTACCTGCTGCTGGCTGGTATTGACTACGCCACCGTGAGTGATGGCAAGCACACTTGAGCCTGGAGTCTTCGCCTGGAAAGTAAGGACGCAAATCACCCCCGAACCGCTCAGGCCGGGTGCTCCTGGCGGACGCGAAGCGACCACCGTCAAGTTTCCTGCGCCGTCGTCGCGGTGCACCAGGGCTACAGCCTGACCCCCGCCAGCGAGAAAGTCGCCTTCCGAAACGTTCACCAGCGCCAGATGAGCCGGGTCGTAATGGAGTCGCAGGGGCACAGACGCCACATTCGTGCCGCCGTTGAGCAGCACAGGTACCTGGAAGGTGCTTCCCGGAGCCACGGGGCCGGGCGGACCTTTCAAGTCAAACGCCGTGCCTCCGGGCGGCTGGGCGGTTGCCGGTTGCGGAGCTGCCTGGGAAGGCGCGGCTTCCGGTGGATTCTGCGGCGGCGGGCTGTTTTGCGGCGGCGGATTAGCTTGCGGCGCCGTCGTCGCTGCGTTCTGGTCCAGCGAGCGCATCTGCTCAAGCGCGGCGGGCGCAGCCCCCTCTGCCGATGAGCCGGGAACGGCGCCTATATTGGGTTGTACGTAGGTGACGGGCCGCGCCGCTGGTGCGTGGTTTCCGGGCTGCAACATGCGTAGATCGATCTCCTGGCCGGCGCCGGTGTCCACAGGTCTGAGGTTGGCCTCGGTGAGGTCCTCGGAGCGGACCACGTGGGGGACAACCACGAAGACGATGTCGTCGTCGTTCTGAACCAGGTCCCTGGATCCAAAGAGGTATTTGAGGATGGGGATGGTGCTGAGGCCGGGAAGGCCGGTCCAGTTGTTCTGCGATTGATCGTCGCGCATGCCGCCGATGATGCTGGCCTGGCCCTCGTGCAGGCGGATCACCTGGTTGATCTCGCGATTGCTCAGGATGGGCTCGGTGACCCCGCTGATGTTCACCTGACCGCTCTCGGCGCTCACCACAATGTCCATATTCAGCGTCACATCGTTGTTGTAATGCACGGTGGGCGTCATGGTGACTTTCACGCCCACGTCGATGTATTGGAACTGCGTGTTGACCAGCGAACTGACCAGAGCGGTAGCGGCGCCGGTCTGGTAAGAACCAGTGGCAATGGGAATCTTCGATCCGATGGTCAGGATGGCTTTTTGGCCGTCCGTGGCGCGGATGGTGGGGCTTTGCAGAATTTGTGTCTGATCATTATTGAGCAGCAGATTCAGCGTTGCCGAACCCACACTGATGGCGAAATCGTTGGAATTGAGGTGCGCCAGGTTATAAAGCGTCAAGCCGTTGTTGGTGGGCGTGGTGCTGGTGCTGCTGCTGGTGGTGCTGCTGGTGGTGCTGCTGGTGCTTGTGGTGGGTGGCTCGAGAGTGACGCCGAGCGATTGCGGCCAGTCAATGCCCAGTGTGCGCTCCCAGTCTCTGCTTACCTCAAGCACGGCAAGATCCACAACCACTTCGGGTCGCGACTTGTCGAGGTCGTCGATGATCTTCTGTGCCAGCATCAGCTCATCGGGCGTGCCCTTGGCGACAATGGCGTTCTGGCTGGCCACGCCATAAAACTGGGCATTGCGGATGACGCTGCGCAACGCCGTCTGCACGTCGTTCATGTCGTTCTGCTGCCAGGCGTTGGTCAGATAGAAGGTCTGCACGGCCTGCTCGTCGAGCTCAGTGTGCTTGATGCGCGTGTTCTGGGCGACGAAGATGGTGTTCGAGGTGACCGGGCGCCAGAAGGTGTTGGAGACAGTTTCGAGGATGCGCAGCGCGTCCATGAGCGAAACATTGTTGAGGTCGACCTGGATACGGTTGGAGTGGTAGTCCGGATCGAAGAGGACGTTAATGCCCGCCGCTTTGCCGACAGCTTCGTAGATGACCTTGGCGTCTTGGGTCATATGCAGGGTGAGCGGCTCGTTGGAGATGGGCTTGAGCACCGGTGGCGCGCCCAGGTCGCTGAGTTCTTCCTGTTCGGTGGCCGGGACAGGGAGGGCCGTTTCCGGTGGCGGCGTACCGCTTTCGCGCTGGCGAATGCGGGAAATTTCCTGTTCTGCGGCTTGGTCCGAGGGGTCGATCGCGTTGGCGTGCATGAACTCGACCAGTGCGCCCTGGGTGTTTCCGGATTTGAGAAGCTCGCGCCCCTTGGTTACGTGTACGGCGGCGTCGGTTATGCGTACCCGGTCATAGGCCAGGCGGTAACGCAGATCGGAGGGGACTCGCTGGTACGCCTCCTGATAATCGATGAACGCAGCATCGTAGTCCTGGCGGGCTTCGGCCTGCTGGCCCTCTTTATAGGCCTGGTGGGCGGTGCGGCGATGTTTTGCATTGCCCATGGCGAATTGGGCCTGCGCCGGGAGGGCTGACAGGGCGAAAATGGCGAGCGTCGCGATAAACGCGATCCGCGGCCAGCCTTGTGGACGTTCTTGCGGGAACGCGGTGCGACTTATAAAACGAAGATTCATCAAACTCCCGGGTATCGAAACAGAAGTGGACACATCGGCGGGCGCTGGCAGGCTGCTCCGGCCTCGATGCTTACCGTCGCCAGGTCCGTGGCAGTCGGCGAGGCGAAGGACGCAACGCTGCCCCATTTTAGCAAAGCCCCGACTGCGCGCAGCCACAACGCGCGCCGATGCTAGCATGAATCGTTGAGGATGTCTGAACATGGCGCGACAGAAAACCCATGTGATTGCCGCCAGCGAAAAGCCCGCTGCTGGCAA
>JASHOY010000214.1 GCA_030038435.1 Acidobacteriaceae bacterium
AAAACTTTTGTGCAACGAACGCAAAAAGATTTTCCGAACCTTCCGCAAATGCAGAGCTTCGGCACTAGGGAGCATGGCCCACTCGCTTTTTTCGTGACCCGATCAAGTTCGGGAAATTCAACAAACGGAGACACGATCATGTATCAGAACAAAGTCAACCTCATCGGCTTCCTCGGCAACGACGCAGAAGTTCACACCTCCAACGACCGCAGCTTTTCCACGTTCTCGGTCGCTACCAAGTCCTCCTATAAGGACAAGCAGAGCGGCGAGTACGTCTCGCATACCGAGTGGCACCGTTGCGTGGTCTTCGGCGGCCTCTCGAAGTTCGCCGGGACGCTCACCAAAGGCACGCACGTTCAGGTGGAAGGTGAGCTTCGCAGCCGGGAGTACACGCCCAAGAAGGCGACCGGCAAGAGCAAGAAGGCCGAAGCGAAGCAGCGCGTTTGGGAGATCCGGGTCAGCTCGATCCTGAAGCTCGACCGCGCAGAAAAGGCCGCGGACGATGTATCCGATGCCGCAGAGCCAGAGGCCGAGGACATCCCCTTGTAGGGGTGTCCTTTTCATCGCGGAAGCCCGGCAGATGCCGGGCTTCCACCGCTTGAGGTTCTCGCTATGAGTTTCGAGTTAATTCTTCCGTTTCTTCGTCCCATCGAGCCGTTGTTATTGGATGACAGTATCAGCGAGATCATGGGCAATCCCGATTCCTCATGGTGGTATGAGCGCGACGGGATTCTCCATCAGGAAAAGACCGTTCACTTCGACGGCCAGCGGCTCCGCACCGGGCTTGAAGTAATCGCCAACCAGCTTGGCAAACATCTGGATGACAACAACCCATTGCTCCACGCGCAGCTCCCCGATGGGAGCCGCCTTGCGGCGGTCATTCCGCCCGTTGTGCGACCTTCGCCCGCACTCACAATTCGGAAGTTTCCCAGCCGCCATTTCACCGTCGATGACCTCATTGCTCGCGGTACGCTTACGCTCCCGCTTGCCGAGTTCCTTGCCGCCGAGATTCGCAGCGGAAAGACGCTGCTCATCAGCGGCGGAACCTCGACGGGAAAGACCACCGTGCTCCGCGCTCTGGCGAGTGCGATCCCCGAAGATCAGCGCATCGTTGTCATCGAAGACACGTCGGAGTTGCACCTTCATAAGCCCAACCTCTTGGCCGTCGAATGTCAGACCGATACCTTCAAGGCAAACATCACCTTCGACGACCTCCTGAAGTCCGCCTTGCGCTGGCGTCCCGACCGCATCATCCTGGGCGAAGTGCGCGGCGTCGAGGCCCGCACTCTGCTCGACTCGCTCAACACCGGCCACTCCGGTTCGCTTGCCACCATCCACGCCAACTCCGCCGAAAAAGCCCTGCATCGCTTTGCCAATCTGGTCATGCGGAATCACTCGCAATCCACCTTCGTAGATACCGAGGCCGAGATTGCGGAGGCCGTGGATTTCGTTGTGCATGTCGAGCGGCAGCCGGGCCGCCGCGTCGTCCGTGAAGTGCTCGCCCTGCGCGGCTTCGACCGCGACCAAAAGTGCTTCCTTATGGAGCCGGTATTGGAGGCCCATCATGCCGCGCATTGATACGCACATTGCCGCTGACTTTCTCACCCGTTGCTTCGCTCCGGGTGAGACGATTGCGCTGGTGTTGCGGCAGGAGAAAACCCAGCAGCGCATTGTTCCTTTGGAGCGTGCGCTTGCGCCTCGTTACCTCGGCTGGCTCGCGCACGAGAACAGCACCGGAGCCAACGTCTATGTCGCCGCCAATCCGCTCCGCTCCGACAGCCGGAAACGGACAAAAGAGAGCATCGTTTCCGTCCGCCACCTATATATAGATATTGACTCCGATGGCGACGCCCGGCTCGCTGCGCTCCGGGCATCGGACGCCATGCCCGCACCAACCGTAATCCTCTCCACTTCACCGGGCAAATACCAGGTACTTTGGCGCGTGGACAGCTTTGATTTTGAGCGGCAGGAAACGATGCTCAAGCTGCTCGCTCTCGCCTTCGGCGGCGACCCCGCTTGTACCGATTGCAACCGGGTTCTCCGGCTGCCGGGATTCCTGAATTGCAAATACGATCCGACCCACCGTGTCACCGCCGAATATCCCTGCGATGCGATATGGAATCCCGGCGACTTCCGGCTGGAGATTCCGGCCACGGAAGCCGCCGCTTTCTCCCCATCAAACAATGGTCGAAAGCCACCCCACAAGCACACCCACTCCGAGCAGGATTGGGCATGGGTTTCCCATGAGCTTGCCGCCGGAAAAGACGCGGCGAAGCTGACGCGGGTGCTGGCTTCGCGGCGCTCCGATAAGCCCAATCCGATTTACTACGCGCAACGGACTGTGGACGTTGCTTCAGCTCGCCTCTGGCTGGTCGAAGGCATCCGCCTTGACGACGTGATTACCATGCTCGAATCGCGCCGCCGCTTCGAGATTCCCGCCGTGCTTTGCTCCGCACGTGCGCGGGAGATTGCCGCCACCGCGCAGCGCATGATTGCCCGCCGAAAGCTGGCCTGAATTTGTAGAGAAGGAGAATCCCTATGGCACTCATTGAAGTCACCCAAATCCGCTATGTAAACGCCACTGTGCGGCTCGATGAAACGACCGCCGCGCAGGTCGATCAGTATGCGGCTTTTATCCACGCATCCGCCGACGATGTGGTGGACAAAGCCCTCGCTTATGTCTTCTCGAAAGACCGCGACTTTCAGGACTTCCTGCGAACACCGGAGGCAGCTCACATCACGCCGTCTCTGCGCGTCCGCCGAGCCGCCGCCGCTGATGTAGAGCTACTCCAACGGAAGCCTGCTGCCGGGGTGGAGTCCGGGGATTCCGTGCAGAGGTTGAAGGCATGATCCTCCCTCGGAATCCGTGTGTGAACCACTGCGGCGCTCTGCGCCGGAGGAATTGCGACACTCCACCCCTGAAAGGGTGCTGTATGGCTACTTTGGTAGCCATACAGAGACTACTTGATACGAGAGGACTTGCGAATTTTCGGTAGCTATATGGCTACCCGCTCAAAGGGAGTACAGCGATGTTAGAAACCCTGAATCCAGATACGTCGCGGGCCAATCGGCCAGCCCGCATCAGTCGAAGCAAAACCGTGAGCACCAAACTCACCGAAACCGAATTTGCAGAGGTTGAACGAGTCGCGGAAACACGCGGGCAATGGTTAAGCGAATGGGCGCGGGAAGCTCTTTTGGCAGCCGCAAAGGAGGCACAACCTCAGAATCATGCCGCGCTTTTTGCCGAGGTTCAGGCGCTCCGCCTCATCTTCGTCAATACTCTTGAACCGCTTTTGCGCGGCGAGAAGTGGAGCGCGGAACAGTTCAAACAGATGCTTCTGTACGTGAAATCTAACAAGCACCGGGTAGCCGCCGAACTCATGGAAAGCTATCGCAGCGGCACAGGAGAATAGTCATGGCAACGACACAATGGGGTCGCAAAGAAACCGTCATCTGGCCACCGCAGACACCGATTTATACCTGGGGCGCGGTCTTCCTTTCCATCGTTGCGGCGGGGCTGTTTCTCTATCTCCGGTTCAGCTTTGCGCTGACGCCGTTACAGCAATTCTATCTGCCGTACTACCTGCGAACGCGGGTCGCGGGCGTCATGCACAAAACGGATAAATACCAGCTTCTCATCGTCTCGGACGGCCAGCGGCACGCCCGCGTTGCGATTGAGGCAGACGTGCAGAAGGGTTCGACGCCGCAGGCCACTGGAAAGACACTGCCCCTCCAGCTTTCCTCACAGGCCCGCGCCGCTGGCCTGCAATTTCTCTATCGAGGGCCGCAGATTTCCTATCTCGACAAGCCCCTCCACGCCTGGTTTCAGAGCACCGTTTACGGAGGCGAAAGCCTTTGGAACATCTTTGAGACGCCCTTGCTTTTCGGCGTGCTGGCGCTGGGTTTGCAGCTTCCGTTTTCTATCGTCAAGGACATTCGCCGCCGCAAGCAGATGAAGTACGGTCGGCGGCTGAAAGGCCCGTTTCTCGTCTCGCCCAAAGCCTTCAACAA
>JASHOY010000215.1 GCA_030038435.1 Acidobacteriaceae bacterium
AACGACCACGCTTCCACCTGCTGCATCTTGAGATTGGGATCGTACCCGCCCATGGTGGCTCTTTGCACTACGCCGTTGACAAGAAGAGCCCCGTTGGACGCAATCGTGACGTTGCTGGTATTGGCGACGGGGCAAGGCTCGTCCCATCCAACCGATGGACTGCAAAGCTGGAAATTGGGAGTTGGCTGACCGGAATACACGTTGTCCGACGGCGTGTAGAAGTTAGGCAGATTGCCTGAGGTGATGTCGGTGATGTGCAGATACGGTGGCTGGTCCTCGAACATCCCGAAGCCGCCACGTAGCGCTGTTTTGCCCTTGCCGAAGACATCCCACGAGAAACCGACACGCGGCGTAAATCCTCCTATGTTGTGACTGAGGACGTGATTGGAGGTGGCAAGGATGGCGGAGCCATCTGCGATGCGAGCATTCTCCGTTGAGCCGGACCCAAGAATGAAGTTGGTCAGTCTCGGGCTGAGGATTTCGAAGCCATTGAGCATGGTGTCATAGCGTACGCCGAGGTTCAGTGTGAAGCGCGGCATCATCTTCCAATCGTCCTGCAGGAAATAGCCCTCGTACATTTCGCGGTACTCGCGATCGTAGGGCGCTTCCTGGTGGGTGAGCAGGTTCACGGGGGGTCCGCTTGATGAGGTCGCCTCATCCTGCACGAAATCCAGAAGACTGTTGAAATTGTAGGTGGGGCGGTCAAAGGCGCCGTCCTGGTGATCCACTTCGCGGATATTGAAGAAATCGGCTCCGAATTTCAGAGTGTGTGTTTTGATGGTGGCGATCATTACGTCATGCCAGCCATAAGTGCTTTGGGTAAAATTGCCCGGCGCCCAGGTGCCGAAGCCGGACAGATTGGTGACATTGACATACGGGATTGCGTCCGCCGGAAGCCCAGATTTGACCCATAGGGGCGAATGAGATTCGCGCCGGCCTGGTTGAGGAGATGCGTGTTAAAGGTGTGCGTCCAGTTGATGTTGATGAAGTCGGAGGTGTTGTGCAGCCCGCCATCCATGGCCGGCCTGGCGCCATATTGACCGCTGTCGTCTTCGGTGCGTATCGCGTCTACATAGAGACGATCGTTGTTGCGAATATAGGAATCGATACGGAAGCTCCACTGATATCCATTTTTGGGCGTCGAAAACGCGACGTTGGTGGTCCCAATCACGTTTAAAGTAGACGGAATACCCGCAGGAGGCGCAAAGTACCCCGGCGTCGAGGTCTCATACTGGCTCACCGTCTCCAGCCCCGCGGTGGGATAGTTTTGCGGGGGCGCCATCTTCAAAACCTGCGCACCGACGGTGTTGGGGAGATTGGTTTGAACCCAGTTGTAGAAGTCCTGCGATTCCACCGTCGCAGTGTAGGCGCTGGCGACACTAGAGCGAAGCATGTCGTAAGCTCCGAACCAGAAGAGCTTGTTTTTCAGAACCGGCCCACCCATCGTCGCGCTGAACTCCTTGCGCGTGAAAGACGGAATCGAGCTCTCAAAGTGAGTTAGCGCCGACAGAGAGTCGTTGGTCAGGTAATAGTCGAGGTTCCCGTGGAACTGGTTGGAGCCGGACTTGGTATAGACATCGACGGTCGCGCCTCCATTTCTTCCCTTCTGGGCGTCAAAGTCGTTGGTGCGCACGTCGACTGATTGGACAATCTCAGGGTTGGGAGAGATGGAAGTGCCGCCGCCGCGGGAAGGCGTGTTGGTGTAAGCGTCGTCTATCTGAAAACCGTTTTCCTCCTGGCGCAGACCGGCAGCATTGATGTTAATGGCGTACTCGTTAGTGTAGTTGTCGTTGTCAGCGGTGCTTACGGCAGCGCCTGTCATACCGGGCGTAACCGCGGTAAGTCCATAGATGTTCTGTCCGGAGAGCGGTGTAGTTTCCAGACTTTCATTGGAAATTTGTGAGCCCGTCGTCGGGGTCACCAGATCGACAGCGGCCGCGGTTGCGCTAACCTCAACGTTCGTGGAGACCGCACCTACTTTCAATTCCGGCGTCAGGGTGCGAACTTCGCCAATTTGCAGGGACAGCCCGTTCTGCGTCCAGGTCTGGAAGCCGGACATTTGAATCTTGATGTCGTAAGCGGAGGCGGCAAGGCTGTTAATGCTGAAATAGCCGTCCTGTCCGGTGAGGACCGTCTTCGAGACACCCAGGCGGGTATCGGTGACCGTCACCTTCGCTCCGGGAACCACGGCGCCAGTCGTGTCGTGTACGAGGCCTTCGATTCCGCTTGTGAATTGAGCAAATGCCGGTGCTACTTCCAGGCCCAACGCGAGCAGCAGGCAAATCATGATGCGTGTGCAACGTTTCATGGCTGGTCTCCTTTCAATCTTTGGTCCGTTCCGGTATTACCGACTGGGCTTTCAGCGTTAGAACAGTTAATGTCCGATCACCGTGACGAGGTTTGCGTCTGGTCCGGTCCAGGCGTCGGGCCCGCTGTGTGTGAGCCTGCCCGTCGCGTCGTTCCAGTGCAGGTGAGTGATTTGAGCCTCACCTTTTTCGTAGGCGTAGCTATGCCCGTCGTCGGCGAAGAGAGTGAAATCACCATCCGCGCCCCGGTATACCCGCACTGCTTCGATCGTCTGCGGTTCCGCAGTAGTTAGAATTCTGCTGCCCAGGGGAATGATCGAACCCGCACGGACAAAAAGCGGAATGGTATCGATTGGCGCATCGACGACCACGGTCTGACCGCCTTGCAACCGCTCATTGGTCCAATAGTTGTACCACTCGGTTCCGGCAGGCAGATAGACCTTGCGGCTGGTCGCGCCTTGAGACGTTACCGGTGCAACCAGAAACTCCGGACCGAACATATACTCATCGCAGATATTCGCTACCTTAGGATCGCCGGGAAAATCCATAAACAGCGCCCGCATGTAGGGCGCGCCGGTCTGGTAAGTGTGATATCCGAGGGAATAAATGTACGGCATAAGCTGATAGCGCAGACGCAGGTATTTCTCCAGGACCGGCTCAGCTTCTTTGCCATAGGCCCAGACTTCGTTGTGTTCGCGTTCACCATGGGCGCGCATGACCGGCTGGAAAACGCCCCACTCGAACCAGCGCACAAACAGCTCGGGATAATCGAGATATCCATCGACGTTTGCTTCCGCGTCGGAGGAATCGACCAGGGGAGTATGAGCGGGGCGATAGTTGGAAGGGATTTCAGGGGAGAAGAACCCTGCGATATCCGTGTCCCAGTAAGGCATGCCGGAGGCGGTAAAATCCAGGCCCGCAGGGATGGAACGCTTCAGCATGTCCCAGGTGGCCATGATGTCGCTTGACCAGAAGACCGTGCCGTTTGCCTGCGCTCCCAGGTAAGCCGCGCGAGCAAGAGAAAATACTCGGCGGCTGTCGCCATAATCGCGCCGGAATCCCTGGTAAACCGAAGCGGTGTGAAACAGCGGATAGACGTTGAAGAAGCGCCGGCCTGGGCCAACGTAGAAGAAGTCGTTGGTGGGATCGATATCTGGTTCGGTTTCGTCGAGCCAGATGTAACTGAAGCCGTCGGGTTTGATGTAGCGATCGCGGATCTCGTCCCACCACCACTGCGCCGCGGCGGGGTTGGTGGTGTCGATGTTGGGGCCGATCACATCCTTGAAGCCGCCGAAATCCGGCTTACCGTCGGCGGTGTGAATGAGCCATCCCTTTTGCGCCAGCATGTTATAGAAGAGCGTGCCGGGAGAGAAGTGCGGCCACACGCTAAGCAGGGTGGTGATGCCCATGGCATGAAGCTGTTTGTTCACCGCCGCCGGATCGGGCCATCGAGCGGGATCCAGATCCAGGTTGCCTTGCCTGGTCATGTTGAGGAAGTCCACAACCAGGATGTCGAGGGGGAGATTGCGGTCGCGATACCCCTTGGCAACCGCCAGGAGCTGCTCCTGGGTGGGATAGATGGCTTTGCTCTGGATGTATCCGTAGGCGGCTTTCGGCAGCATGTGGGCGATGCCGGTAAGTTGGCGATAGCCTTGATAAACCTCGTCCGTGTCGTTGCCTGCGATCACAAAGAACGAAACCCGGTCTCCCACTTCGGAAGCCCACACGTTTTGCAGGTTGAAACCCAGATCAATCGTGGTTTTCGATGGATTATCCCAGATCAGGCCGTAGTCGCGACTGGAGACCATGAAGGGAACGCAGACCGTCTCTCCACCGATCTCGTTGTATTCGTGCCAGCAGTCGATGCGATGATCGCGAAGATCCAGGAAGCCCTGCTGGTGCTGACCCAACCCGTAATAATGCTCCCCGGCCGGAGAGTCGAATATGGCGGAAACTCGGTCGCCGGGACCGGCATTCGGCCCGCCTGCTGCGCTTCCGGACGAGGCTTCCGGGCGGTTGGGGAACATCATCCAGCGCCGCATGACGAGCAGGGGCTCTCCCGAGGCTGTGGTAATCGAAATGGTGTCATTGAAGGTTCCATTCCTGCGGGGAGAGCCGCCGCCGAAGTAGTGCTCTCTCAGGGACTCATTTAACGTATCCAACGGCAAACGGCGAGGCGGCGGCAGGTTTTCCGGAGATACACGCACGATCATGCGGCTCGAGCGGATCACCTCGTATCCGTCGGAATCCTGCTCGCGGGTCCAGCCGGAGTCCGAAGGGCTCCCCACGAATCCGTATCCCGGCGCGGCGAGTGCGGCGGAGTTGTCGGAGCTAAGGGTGATTCGAACGATGTTGGGTGCGTATGGCTCCAGCACCACGGTCCTGCCCTGGCGGGAAAGAACAATCTGCAGGCCTGAAGGCCAGGCCATGCGGCAATTCGGAATAAGGATCCCCAGCGCGACAAAAACCGCGGCTTTTAAAAAGAAAGGCGCAGGCGTTCCCACCAGGCGTTCCGTTGTCCGCCTGCTGCGAGCCACTGCGCTTGACCTGACTCCCTTTGCCATAGAGTGTCCCCGAATGTGGGAGGCGTAGATCACTTGCGAGAGGCAGTTCTCGCCTCCGTCAAAAGTTTGGAAGAAGCTCCGCCGGGAAGTTTGAGTCCGTATGGGTAGGCTGGCAAGTAACACACGGTATATTTACCGTTTAAATCGTTGACTATAGATTAGTTACTCGCGATTGGAGATGGGGCGTTACATACGGTTCCAGTCAGTAGGCCCCAGCTGAAGATCGTGCTGAGCTCCGGCTTCTGCCGCGGGGCGCTGATGGCCCGGAGCGAACAGAACTATGTGGACTACGTCATCGGCTTGGCGGTCAACAAACATTCGCGCAGGATCATCGGGCGCCAGTAGCGGGGTTAACGGAACTTCTCGTGCGTCATCCTTCGCACGGCGTTTTGCGCGAAGGGTTGGAGGCCACGGAAGCTCGAGGAACTGTAAACACTCCGGCCGAAAATGCTCTAACGCGAAGCGGGCTGTGACGGGGGTGAGGAGTTCCTGGTTGCGGCGGACTGGGCGGCCGCGGGCTGATAGGCGGGCTGGGAGATGGTTGCCCCGGTGGTGGCGGGGGCTGCGGGCACGAGGAAGCGGGCATTGCGAACGGCCGGTTCGCGGCGAACCTTGAGCAGGGAGCCCTGGGGATTGAAGACCATGGTCCAGAGGGTGGGACGGGGGCGCGAGTTCTGGTCGGTAAAGCGGATGACCGCCCCGCCGTTGAGGGGAACTTCAAGTTCGGCGAGCGGCTCTGTGGGCTGGGAGATCATGCCGTTCCCGGTGAGAGGACCGACGCGCGGCGATGCTCCGGCAAGCGCGGCGTAGCAGAGGCCGGTTTCAAGCCAGCCAACGTCGGGGTCGGGTCCGTCTTCGCTGCGAATCCGGTTGAAGGCGGCGATGGTGTCGGCATTGCCGGGTGCGGGCGAGAAGAGCGCATAGCCGCGGCGAAGAATCGGGATAACGCGCACGCGGCCGTGGCCGTTGCGGGGGATGGAGACGGTGAAGAGGCTGAGATCAGCCGGGCCGGCGCCGCGTGAGAAGCGCAGAAAAAGATGGTTGGGCAGAGCGCGGCAGACGATCTGACGGTAGGTCCAGTTGCCCTGGTTGAACTGGAGGGCGTTGTTGGCGGCGTGGCGGGCGATGGCGGCCTGGGAGCTGACCAGGAGGCTGTGGTCTGCCGGGGTCATCTGGCCGGGGGAACGGAATTGGACGTCGGTGGAGCTGGGGGGTGCTTCACGGCCGAGTGCGAAGGGCGACTGAGCGCCGGCGTGGGGTTTGCCATGGTGGAAAGGCCAGGGCAAACGCCTCGAAGGCTGAGCGGCGAGGGAGAGGCAGAAAAATGCGGCGGCTGCCACGCCGGAGGGAAGTCTCAGGATTGCGACCATTCCAACGATAGACTAACACCGCGCATGCGGAGCAGCCCGGCGAAAGCGGAAAAGAAGAAGGGCAGCCGGGAAGGGCTGCCCTGGTGGATTCCAGGAGGTTTTGCCGGCGACAGACCCTTTCGGATCTGCCGCTGCGGATTGTGGATCACTCCCCGGAACGGCGCCGGCGGACCGGTGCGCGGCGCGCAGGGGCTTTGGGCGGCTGTACCTGGATGAAGCCGTCGGTGAGAACGATCTGAGCGGATGCCTCTTTGCCGTTGGCTGCCGGGACTGGCTTGTAGGAGCTGTAGGTGGCGTCCAGCTCGGGCTGGGGCAAGAGGGAGTACTGGAAGCCGGGGGTGGGTACGTCTTTGCCGTCCGCAGGCTTTTTGAGGTTGACGATGAAGTCGGGGGTGTTGTCCTGCTTGGCGTCCTGGGTGACGGCCATGTCGATGATCGAGGCGTTGGGCTCGATTTCGACTTTGCGGACGTGGTCGCCAGCGAGGGTGAACTCGTGATCGACCTTGGCGACGTCGTCAGGGACCCCGTTTTGGTCAATGAACTGCTTGGCCGCCTGGACGTCGTCGGGGACGGCGCGGATTTGCTTGGCAGGCATGGGATTGGTGAGAGCGACGGTGTAGTCATGGACGATGTGGGCGCCGATGGTAATGTGCACGGTCATTCCCGTGGAGGTTACGCCGGTGACGATTCCGGGAACGGGAGTGACTTGTCCCTGCAGCACGGACCAGAGTTTCTGCTGGTCAGCGGGAGAGCCGTTGGCGAGGATGTATTCCTTGTCTTCAAGGTTGAGCTTGGTGAGATCGGGAGTTTCTGCAACGACTTTGTCGGCCACATCGGCGGGAGTTGGGGCGGGGGCAATCTTGAAGGTGGCGGGCGGGAAGACGGTGCTCTGGGCCTGAGTCTCGATCGCGTCGAGGCCATCGGTGCCGCCATGGAAGCGCTTGTACCAGTATTGGAGCTGAGGTTCGATCTGCTTCTTATAGGCAGGCGGCGCGAAGTCATCGGCGCGGGCGAAGAACCAAACGGCGCTGGGCAGATTTCTGACTTCGGGCCGAGTGTAAACCTCGGCGAGCTGCAGGGTGTCACCGAGTTCGAGGCCGGGCTTGGTGGTCTCTTCGGCGGGGACCAGCATCAGCTCCTGGGTGTACTGCTTGATGGCGTCAGCGTAGTCCTTTTTGGAGGCGGTATCGTCGAGAGCGATCATGGAGTGGAAGTACGGATAGGCGAGAGTGGTTTCGTTTTTCCAATCCTGATCGGAGACATCGGCGGGCTTGGCGACGCTGAGTCCCTTCTGTGAGATTGCTGCGCCATCGTCGCAGGGCTGGGTGTCGGAAGCGAGGCCGTTGGCGCCCACGGTCTTGGAGCATTGGCTTTTGCGGATGATGACGGAGTAGAGAATGGCCTTGAGATTGTTGGGATCGAGCTTGAGCATGCGGTTGCAGGCGCTCAGCTCCTTGTCGAAGTCGCCGGTCTGCTGGTAGGCGTCCATGAGCTGGTCGAGGACTTCCTTCTCGACGGGACTTTGCGGATAGGTCTGGAGAAAGCTTTCCAGGGCCGCGGCTTTCTCTTGAGGATTGGTTTGTGTGGTTGCCGTTTGGTAGGCGTTGTATTCGGCGGCAGGGAGGCTGATGCCCGAGCCGCCAGCCGCCTGAGCGTGGAGGGCGGGCGTGCCGATAAAGCCAAGGCTGGCCACTGCGACCGCAGACGCAAACACTAACTTCTTCATTCTTCAATGCTCCTGGGAAATCCAAAAATGGCGTTCCATGTTATTCAGCCGCGCACGGAGTATACAACCGTTCAGAAAACGATTGCAGTCCGCGGCAAACGAAATCTAACGATACCACGCCTTCCCGCGCGGCATTGCGAGGATTATAGAAAGCCGAGAGGCTGCTGACAAGAGAATGATAGCGGAAGGTGATGAGCCGTTTGAAAATAGGCGCGCGGGGGACGGGGCTTCATTGCAGGAGGCGGACGAGCTCGGCCTGCTCGGCGAGGAAAGCGTCGTGGCCATGAGCGCTGGTCATCTCGCGGTAGTCGCACTGCGCGCCGGCGCAGCGGATGGTGTGAGCAAAACGGCGCACGTCGTCAGCGGGAAAGAGCCAGTCAGAGCTGATGCCGATGAAGCTGAGGCGGGCGCGGATGCGGCCATAGGCTTCTTCGGGAGTGGCGTAGCCGCGCATGGGATCCCAGGTATCCATGGTGCGGAGAATGGCGAGGTAGGAGTTGGCGTCGAAGCGGTCGACGAAACGCTGGCCCTGGTAG
>JASHOY010000216.1 GCA_030038435.1 Acidobacteriaceae bacterium
CGCCACGCACAAATTCGTCGAGGGTAACGTCGCGCCCCATCAGATTTTCCCACGCCACAAGGCCAGTGTCGCCGGGAACCACGATGGTTTGCCGGCCGGGGACAAACATTGCTTTCCAGACAGGGTTTTCACTTGATTCGATGACGGCAGCATTGCGGCGAATCCAGGAAGTGTAGGCGAGGGCCAATACGGTGGCAGACAATGCCAGCGAAGCCAGAACGCCCCACAGAAGGAACCACCTCCTTGCCGGTGCGGAAGACATGCCGCCCAGACCGGTTGCCGATTGAACGATCTCTTGCGGAGAAGCGCTGGCCGCACCGGAAGCTTCCGATTCCTTCGACTCGGGAGGATCTGCGAGCCGCGGCTCAAAGATCGGCACATAAGCGCCTCGGGGAATCACGATCTTCAGAGTCTCGCTGTTTCCCTCTTCATTGAAGTAGCGGTCAAGCCGGCGCCGCAGCCTGCTGGCTTCCACGCGCACGATACCGTCGTTTGCGGAATCGTAGGGGGCTGAACGGCCGAAGACTCTCTCCCCGATCTTCTGCTCGTTAAGAATCGATGCATTGCCGAGCAGGGTCTGTTCGCAGATGAAACAGAGAAGATCGGCCAATCGCCTGCTTTTGGAAAAGGTCTCCGAGGCGACGATCCGCTCCAACAGGTCACGGCGGGGATCGGCAACGGGAGCGGCGCCTCTTTTCGCAGCTTTGACGTCCGAGGCCATAGTGCCAGTCTATGCTTCTCACGGTTAAGAGAAGATAAACAGAGCAAGGTATACCCTTGCTGTATCGGCGAGAGCAACATTGAATCAACTTATTCTTTATCGATGAGTTACAGCGTGTATCGGTGGTGTTGCAGTGAATTGTCTTGCGCGATTCGGAGTTCGATTCTTAGATGGACTCGGGATGAGCTTTTCGCAAGCGGACCGCTGCAGCGCCTTACCCATCGATGCGGCACGATTGTGGAACCGAACGGGAAGAGCAAGATTATCGACAGCGCAATGAAGACTGAGCCGTGGCCCGGTTGCGGCGGCGAATGAGAGTCCGTATCGCTGCGCGGCAGGCCTGTCTCTTCGGTCGAGGACGCCCATCGTCCCGATACCAGTGAGGAGTGTGATCATGAAACGCTTTTGTTCTGTAATCGTATTGCCAGCTGCGCTTGCTCTTTCACTTCTTACCGCCTTTGCCTATGGGCAGAGTGCGCAGATCCAGGGCCGGGTTTCGGACCCTTCCGGCGCCGTGATTCCCAAGGCCGCAGTACGCATCGTCGATCAGCGGACGGATACCGCGCGCACAACGACGACAAACGGGGCAGGACAATACGCCGTGTCGGGTCTTAACCCGAGCACCTACCGGATTTTCGTATCCGCTTCGGGGTTCAAGCGCGAGGTGAGTAGCGCGATCACGTTGAATGTGGATCAGAACGCGGTACTGGATTTTAAGCTGCGCGTTGGAAGCAGCTCCGAAACGGTAACCGTCAACGGAGGCGCAGCCGCGATCAACACCACCGACGCTACGGTCAGCACGGTCATCGATCGCCAGTTTGTGGAAAATATGCCGCTGAATGGCAGGAGTTTTCAGGATCTGATTCTGCTCTCACCCGGAGTTACCACACAAAGCCCGCAGGGGAGCGACTTCACCGGGGGTGAATTCAGCGTAAACGGCCAACGTGCGGACGCCAACTATTACATGGTGGACGGAGTAAGCGCCAGCAACCGGGCGGCCTCGCCGATAAGCGGCACCGGGTCAGCCGGTATGCTGGGCAACGCAACGGTATTAGGCACAACGCAGTCCATGATTCCAGTGGATGCGCTGCAGGAGTTCCGTATTTCAACCTCGACATACTCGGCCGAGTTTGGAAGGCAACCTGGCGCGCAGATCAGCCTGGAGTCCCGCTCGGGAACGAATGAGTATCACGGCTCGACGTTCGATTACCTGCGCAACAGCGCCTTCGACGCGAATAACTGGTTCAACGACTATGCCACGCCGGTGATTCCAACGCCGGCGGAAAGGCAAAACGATTTTGGCGGAACGCTGGGCGGTCCCGTAACGGTTCCCAGAGTATTTTCAGGGAAAGACCGCGCTTTCTTTCTGTTCTCCTATGAGGGTTTGCGCCTCACCGACCCGGAACCCGCAACCGTTTACTACGTGCCGTCCAACGGAACCTACAATACCGCGACTTATTCCAACCCGCTTTATAAGAATCTTCGCGCCAACGCGCCTTCTGCCTTGCAGCCACTGCTGAATTCGTTTCCGCTTCCCAATTGCTCGGTGGCGCAGGATGCGCAGTGTATAGACTACGGCGACGGATTATCGCCGTATATCCAAAGCCTGCCTCAGCCGGGAATGATCAATTCCATCAGCGCACGCGTCGACGTGCAGGCCCTTCCATGGCTGCGTATCTTCGCCCGTTATGGCGACACGGAGAGCTATGACAAACTCTATGTGGGCGCGGAGGACTACGTCACCAACGGCAGAACGAGGGCGTATTTTCTGGGCGCGAACGCGGTTTTTCGGGATTCGATCGTGAACCAGTTACGTCTCGAATACTCAACTTCGCAGGAGATTGGGCAAAATTTCTCAGTGGGGAATCAGCCGGCCAACCTCTGGTCGCTGCAAGGGATACCGCAAAGCGGGGAAAGCGCCGTGGAACTCGATTACACGGCGACCGGCACGTTAGCGTCTCTCATCAACACCAGCATTGGGGCTCCGCAGTTTCAAATCAACCCTACGGATACAGTTACCTGGAAGTGGGGCGCGCATCTTTTTAAAGCCGGAGCGGATTACCGCCAGACCAAGGCTTATTTCGGCTATAAGTGGTACTCGCGGGATCCTTATCTGATCTATATCTTCCTGAACTCCGCCGAGGTTCTGCAAAACCAAACCTACCTGGACGAGGACCACAGAATTTTGCGGCAGAATCCGACCACCAGGAACTTCAGCGCGTTTATTCAGGACGAGTGGCGCGTTACTCCGCGGCTCAGTTTGTCGCTGGGGCTTCGCTGGGACCTCAATCCGCCGCCGACGAATACGGGCGCGCCGGATTACACCTATACAGGAGATCTGAGCAATCCGTCGTCGCTTGCCCTGGCCCCTTTGGGGACGCCTTTATACCAGACGACTTACACCGATTTTCAGCCGCGGTTCGGCATGGCGATGCTGGTCCACGGTCAGTCCGGCTACGAGACGGTGTTCCGCGCGGGGGCCGGACTGTTCTACGACACAGGACAACAATTCTCGTATTTGTACGGTGGAGGAGAGGATTTAGGCTCAGGTTATACGTACTATTTTGGCTCGGCGGAAAAGAAACCGGAACCTTTTCCGATTCCCCCCAATACGATTTTTACCCCCGTTCCCGCCGTAGCTCCTCCCTACGCCATCGATTTCATTCCTACGCGCAACATCGTTCCTCCATCGTCGATCGAATTCAGCGCCACAGTGGAGCAAGGGATCGGCCGTGCGCAAAGCTTCACTGTGGGGTACGTTGGATCGGTGGCATACAATCTGATCAACTTTGCGGAGTATTCGATCGGAGCACTGAATCCGAAGTTCGGGGCTTTCTACGCGTACCAGAACGGCCCCGGGTCCAACTACAATTCATTGCAGTGCACCTACCGGCGCCAGATGGGGAAGGGACTGGATGCACTGGCGTCGTATACCTGGGCGCATGCGATCGACTCGTCAAGCACCGACTACAATCTGCTGCCGGTGCAAAGGGGCAATTCGGATCACGATTTGCGCAACAGCTTTTCCGCGGCGCTGGTTTACGATCTGCCGTCAAATTATTCGTCTCTGTGGCAGCGGCAAATTCTCGGGAACTGGGGCCTGGATCTGCGGGCTTCCGCGCGTTCGGCTTTTCCGGTAAACGTTGTTGGCTCCGACGTCACCGATCCTGTGAGCGGAAACATCTATGTGAGCCGGCTGAATTACAACGGCCGTTATCCTTATGTGTCCAAATCCGGAATTCCGGGCGGCCGGCAATTCAATCCCGCCGTATTCAGTGTGCCCGCTGCCGGCCAGGACGGCAATGCGCCGCGCAATTTTCTCCGCGGATTTGGAGAAGTGGCCGGAGACGTGGCGATCCAGCGCACATTTCCGCTGGGCGACCGGTTGCACCTTCAATTCCGCGCCGAGGCGTTCAATGTGAGCAATCATCCGAATTTCGGCACGCTTAACGTGACATGCGGAACAAGCACGGCCGGGGCCGCGTGCAGCAATCCGTTGATGGGACAAGCGACGAATACTCTGGCGAGCGCATTGTCGACCGGAGGTCTGGATTTAGGCAACCTGGGCGCGCTTTATCAGGAGGGCGGACCGCGATCGCTGCAGTTGGCGCTCAGGCTGCAGTTTTGAATGCCGGGCGGCAGATGGCGCTTGCTCTTGAGGCGAAAGCGACTCATGCGGGGCCGGAGTATGCCCGGCGCCGCGAGACCCGCAATCACTGAAGATGTTTACATGAAGAGGGCGGTCTGGGATTCTGCGCCATGCCCGGCATCAGGAGAAAAAGGGATGCATAAAATAATGAAGAATACCTTTTGCATTTTGACGTTATATCTCTGCGCGACGGTCGCGGCCGCAGCAGCAAGCCGTCCACATTTCGAATGGGCGGGCACATGGGCTACGGCGCCGGAGGTCATGTTTGTCAAGGGGCCGATCGGAAACTCGACATTCCGGAACATCGTTCGCACCAGTATTGGGGGCGCGGAGTTGCGTGTCGTCCTTACAAACCAGTTTGGCAAGACGCCACTGCTGGTCGGCAATGCGCATATTGCCATCTCCGCGGGCGGCGGCAGGCTGGAACCGGGATCGGACCATCAACTTACATTCGATCGCCAGACATCCGTGTCGATTCCCCCGGGCGCTTACGTCCTCAGCGATCCGATGCCGATGCGTCTGGCGGCGTTCACCAGTCTCGCCATCAGCATCTACCTGACGCAGCAGACGGTGGCCGTGCCAACCTGCCATCAGGTCGCCCAATCCACCAATTACATCGCCGGGGGCGACGCCACGGCGGAAACCGAGTTAGCCGGCGCGCGCACCCAGACATCCTGGTGCTTTTTGCAGGAAGTGGACGTGCAAACGAAGGACAAGGACGCAGGCGCAATCGTAGCGCTCGGCGATTCGATCACCGACGGCGCGCGTTCCACCCTCGATGCCAATCACCGTTATCCCGATTATCTTGCCGAGCGTCTTCACGCCGACAGGAAGACGGCGCACCTCTCGGTGCTCAACGAGGGAATATCGGGCGGGCGCGTTCTGTTCGAAGGCCACGGTCCCAGCGCGCTCGAGCGTTTCGACCGCGATGTACTGGCGCAGCCCGGCGTTCGCTACGTGATCTACCTGGAAGGCATCAACGACATCGGCCAGATGCGGAGACCCGATTCTCCTGAACATACTCTTACGGCGCAGGACCTGATATTCGCCGCTACGCAGCTTGTGGCGCGCGCGCATGAGCATGGGGTGAAGGTCTTCGGGGCTACGCTGCTTCCTTTCGGACCCAGGGACATTCCGGAGAAGGTAAGACCGGAGTGGGCAAGGATGCGCGAAGTGATGAACGAATACAACGACTGGGTGCGCACCGGGGGCGTCTTCGACGGCGTCATCGATTTTTACAAAGCCATGGAAGATCCCAAAGATCCGGAGATCATGCTTCCCGCCTATGACAGTGGCGACCACGGCCACCCCAACGATGCCGGTTACAAAGTTATGGCGGATGCCATCGATCTTAAGCTGTTTCATTGACGGGACGGCTGCTCTTTGCGAAGCGCTGTTCTTTGCGGGTCCGGCGACAGTTCCGATTCCGAGTCCACGCAGTTCACTCCGGTGCGCACGAATGCCGGCTCAAAATGGAGAGAATCAATGCCGAAGCGCCGGATAGAGGTTCTGGTATTCGCGGTCCTGCTGCTGACGGTCAGCGGCGCCAGCCGCGCTCAAAACGCAAAGCGGCCGCGCTGGGTTGGCGCCTGGGCAGCCGCACCGGTGCTGGCCGATGGGGGCTTCTTTGTGCATTCATTCTGCAACGTAACGCTGAGGGAGATCGCGCACGTCTCGATCGGCGGGCTGCAGGTTCGAGTGCGGTTTACGAATGAGTTCGGGCTGGATCACCTGACCATTGCGGACGCTCACATCGCGCTGAGCGCGGGGGGCGCGGCGCTCGAGGCGGGCACGGACCGCGCGCTGACCTTCGACGGCTCGGCGAGCGTGAGCATTCCTCCCGGCGCAGTGGTTTATTCCGACCCGGTGGCGCTGGACGTTCCGCCGCTCTCCGACGTCGCGGTGAGTTTTTATCTTCCTCCGCAAGTCATGCGCGCGGAGACGTTTCATGAGTACGCCGATCAGGACAACTTCATGGTCGATGGAGACCATGCGGGAGCCGCATCGCTCGCCGATGGGAAGATTCTGTATTCGTGGTATTTCTTCGACGGGATCGACGTGGACGGAGGCAAGGATGGGCGCGCGATCGTGACGCTGGGCGACTCGATTACCGACGGCGCGCACTCAACGCTCAACGGAAACGACCGCTGGCCGGATGTGCTTGCCGAGCGGCTGCAAGCCGAGCATGGAATGGAGCATATCGGCGTGCTGAACGAGGGGATCGGCGGCAATCGGCTGCTCAACGACGGGTACGGCCCGAGCGCTCTGGCGCGGCTGGACCGCGACGTACTGGCGCAGGACGGGGCGAAGTACATAATCGTGCTGGAAAGCATCAACGACATCGGCCGGTTTTGGCGGCTTTCAGCGCCGGAAGACGAGGTGACCGCAGAGCAGCTCGAGGCAGGGTTGAAGGAGATTGCCGAGACGTCGCATGAGCACGGAATGAAGGTCTTCGGCGCCACGCTGACTCCGTATCAGGGAGCGGCATACTACTCGGCCAAGGGCGAAGAGGTGCGCGAGGCGGTGAACACATGGATTCGGGAGAGCGGGACGTTTGACGCGGTGATCGATTTCGACAAGATCACGCGCGATCCCGAGGATCCGCTGCGCTTCAATCCACTGTACGACTCGGGGGATCATCTGCACCCCAACGACGCGGGGTACAAGGCGATGGCGGACGGAATCGATCTGGCGCTTTTCAAATAGCCGTTTCCACGGCGCTGCGAGCAGTCGTTCCGCTCCGATACAATTCGCGGTGGGAGTTTTGACGCGCGACCGTTCGCGCTCCAGAAAATATCATGCGCCCTCTTAGCCGCCGCCGCTTTCTTCTTGCCGCATCCACCGTAGCCGGAACGCTTCCCTTCGCCCGCCGCTTCGGCCTGGCGCAAGACGCCCATGCCGCGCCTGACGGCCTTACCCTCTGGTACACGCAACCGGCGGCGCGCTGGGTGGACGCATTGCCTATCGGCAACGGGCGGCTTGGAGCCATGGTCTATGGCGGAGGCGCAATCGACCCCGCCACCGACCCGATCGACGCTGCCAGCCCGTTCGCCGAGCACGCTTCCGAGCCTCTGCCCACCGATCCGGCCCGGGAGACTCTCCAGCTCAACGAAGATACCCTTTGGTCGGGCATGCCGGTCGACGGCAACAATCTCGACGCGCCCAAATGGCTGTCTCCCATCCGCAAGGCCGTCCTGGAACAAAAGGACTACCATCTTGCCGACGCCCTGTGCCATAAGATGCAGGGCCTCTTTGCGGAGGCCTACCAGCCACTCGGCAACCTGCATGTCGATTGCGGCCATACGGGCGAAATCGCCGATTACCGCCGCGAGCTGAGCCTGCGCGATGCCGTGGCCACTGTGCGCTATACCGCGGGAGGCGTCGCATTTGAGCGCACCGCATTTTCTTCGGCGCCCGATCAGGCCATCGTGCTGCGTCTCTCCGCCAGCCGGCGCGGCGCACTGAACGCCGCCATCTGGTTTGACGGACCGCTCGCCAGGTCTGTCCGGTTCTTCGGGGCCAATCGCCTGCTCCTCGCGGGCAAGGCTCCCAAGCACGTAGCCGGCGCGGGGCATCCCGGCAGCGAAACGCCCGTTGTGCACTCCGACATTCCCGGGGAAGGCATGTACTTTGCCGCTCTCGTCGAGGCCAGGGCGGAGGACGGCCACATTGCGCACGACGGCAACAAGCTGGCGCTCCGCAACGCCACGGCCTGCACGCTGATACTCACCGCGGTAACCGGCTACCGCGGATACAGCCAGAAACCCGACACTCCGCAGGAAGAGATCGATGCCCGCGCCTCGCGACAGTTGGAGGCCACGGCGAAGCTCACGTTTGCCGCGCTGCGCGAGCGTCACGTTGCCGACCACCGCCGTCTCTTCGACCGCGTGAGTCTGACTCTCGGTTCGGAGACCGCGGCTGCCCAGCCCACCGACCAGCGCGTGAGGAACTTCCCGAATTCGCAGGATCCGTCGCTGCTGGCTCTCTATTTTCAGTTCGGCCGTTACCTGTTGATCGCCAGCTCGCGCCCCGGTTCGCAGCCCGCCAATCTGCAGGGGATATGGAATTACGAGACCCAGCCGCCATGGAGCTCCAACTGGACTTCAAATATCAACATAGAGATGAACTACTGGCCGGCGGAAACCTGCAATCTGAGCGAGTGCGCAGAGCCTCTCTTCGGCCTTGTCGACGGCCTGCGCCACACCGGCGCCCGCGCCGCCCGCGAAACCTACAACCTTCCCGGCTGGGTCTCGCACCACAACATCGATCTGTGGCGCGCCGCCAACCCCGTCGGCATGGGGGTGGGCAAGCCTACATGGGCCAACTGGTGCATGAGCGGCCCCTGGCTCTGCGCCCACGTTTTTGAGCACTACCGGTTTACCGGCGACCGGGAGTTTCTTCGCACCCGCGCCTACCCGCTGATGAAAGGCTCGGCTGAGTTCTGCCTTGCCTGGCTCATCCCCGACGGACAGGGCCATCTGACCACCTGCCCTTCCGAATCGACGGAGAACAACTTTATGGCTCCCGACGGCAAGCCGGCCATGACCAGCGCCGGCTGCACGATGGACATGTCTCTCATCCGCGAACTGTTTACGAATTGCATCGAGTCCGCCAGAGAGCTCGGCATCGACGCGGAGTTCGCGGAGCGGCTCGCCGCGGCGCGCGAGCGTCTGGTCCCCTACCGGATCGGCCGCTGGGGACAGCTCCAGG
>JASHOY010000217.1 GCA_030038435.1 Acidobacteriaceae bacterium
GTATGCATCCACCACGCCATCCAACGCCAGAGGCTCCCATGCCTTCTCTTCAATCCCCACGCTGACCTCCGAGACCTGCGCGTTGTTTTCAAGCAGGTAATCGCCCAGCTCCATCGCAAATTCCTCAATGGTCGCGGCCTTGGATTCGCCAGCCAGGTAATACACAGTATTCTTCATGGTGTCGGTAGGCAGCACCATGGCGTTATCGGCATCCGTGTAGCTCGCGTTGAAATCGCCCCGCAACAGCACATGCACCGTCCACTCGTTGAACTCGTGACCATGGGCATGACGCGTGATTCGCGACAGGCGAACGCGCGATTTTCCGTAGCGGTTTTTTCCCAGTCGCGCCATCTCTAGCTCCCCCGGTAAGTGGTGTAACCGTTATCGCTCAGCAAAAGCGGCAAATGATAATGAGCTTCGCCGTCGCAGGTGAAAATAACCGAAATCTGCGGATAAATTCCGTCTCGCCCATTTCGCTTCAGGTAGGCCTCCGACTCAAAGGAAAGCCGGTAGACACCACCCGGCGTCTCCGTTCCCAGATCGGCGCAGCGCCCGCCCGCATCCGTTATCGCCGACGAAATCGCAATCCACGCATCGCCGGCTTTCTTCTCCAGGCGCACCTCTACTCCCGCGGCCGGGCCGCCCAGCACCGTGTCCAGCACATGAGTCGTAATCCTGCTCATTCCATCAGCCACTTTCCCAGACGAATCTGCATGATTTGTCTTTGTTGCTCGGCAGCCTCCCGTAATTCCGCTTCGCGGCTGTTCGCCAGCCTCCTCTTGAGAATCGCCAGCATCTCCTCGGCGCTTCTGCCTGTAGCGCACACAATATAGGTGAAGCCGAATCGCCGCTCGTAAAGCGCATTGCACTCCGCCAATTCGTCGAGAACCTCCACGATCGCTGACTTCACAGCCAATTGCTCTTGGCGCGACCAGTGGGCCGCCCGCGTCCCGCCGTCCGCTGCTTTGCCTCGAGTTCTCTGCTCGCCGATGCGCGGATGACACGCGAATGCCTCCCGCCAGTCCGCTTCTTCCATCGTCTCCCACGCCTGGTCGGCGGCAGCGCTCAATTCTTCCACGTTGCTAACCGGGCGCAAAGCGACCATTGCCGCAGCCCATCGCCGCGCCCCGCAACAGACCAGCATCGCTTCGAGCGCCTCGGTTTCGTTCGCCGCGTTCCAAGCGGCAAGTATCGTATTCACGCCTGGCCAACTCTCCCACCCAATTCGGTCAGAAACTCTTCGAGCAGGTTGGCGCCCACCCGGCTGCGATAGGCGGCCGTGGACCGGATATCGTCGATGGGGCGAATTTCGCCGAGCATCGCGGTGCGCGCCGCGCGCACGGTTTCCATCGTGATCCGCTCTCCCATCAGCGTGCCTTCCGTCGCGTAGAGCCGCGTCGGGAAAGGCGCAAGGCTTGCCGCCGCAACGCGAATTTCGTTTACCGCCTCGTCTTCCACCAGTACGGTAGCCGCCAGGGCGACCTTCGCAATCGCCATCGCCCGCCGCGTCCCCACTTTCCGCAGGTGCTGCCTGTGGCGGCCAAAACGCCGTGGCAGGTGAATCGCAAACAGCAGTTCATCTTCTGCAAGCGCGTTCTTTTTGTATCCGGTGTGAAACTCGCTGTACGCCACGCGACGCGTGCCGCGCACCGAAATCAGCTCCATCTCCGCATCGTAGACAAGCAGCGCCGGAGATGAGTCCGCAGCCGGCGATCCGTTTACCAGGTTGCCGCCCAAAGTCGCCCGGCTTTGATTGGCAATCGATCCAATCCAGCTCGCCGCCTGTGCAAGCAGCGGAAAATCCGCACACAATTCCGCCTGCGCGCGGAGATCGAGAAACGTGGTGCCCGCGCCGACAATCATGCTCTGCGGGCGGGTGTCAATGAATCGCAAATCGGCAATGCCCCAGAGGCTCACCAGCCGCGGTGCCGTGAGCTTCCCCGCCGCATGCGCGACCATGATCTCCGTGCCTCCGGCAATCGGAGTCCACCTGCCCGGCTCGGCGGCAAGCAGTTCTAATACCGCGGCAAGATTCCCCGGCGCGATCAGCTCGTGCGCTTCGGCGTTACCCCGCATCGGCAATCTTCTCCCGCGCCGCATCGTTGCCGTGCGCCGCCGCCAGCACAGATTCAAATATCCGCACAAATCCCGTGCACCGGCAGAGGTTCCCTGCCAGCCCCTCGCGAACTTCGGCCAGACTCGGCCGCGGATTGTGCGCCAGCAGATGAGCTGCCGCAACCAGCATGCCCGGCGTGCAGATGCCGCACTGCGCGCCTCCGAATTTCAGAAATGCAAGATGCAGCGCCTGCAGCTTTCCCTCGGGAGCCAACCCTTCCACGGTCTCCACGCAGGCGCCATCTGCCTGCAGCGCCGGCACCAGGCAACTGTTTACCAGTTCGCCGTTCATGCGCACCGAGCAGGAGCCGCATTCGCCTTCACCGCACCCCTCTTTTGTCCCTGTCAGCCGCAAGTCTTCGCGCAGAACATCCAGCAGGCGTTTCATCGGCGGCACATGCACCACGCGCTCTTCTCCGTTGACCGTGAAATGCAATGCTGCCCTCGCCTGGCTCATAGGACCGCCGGCTCCTCGAATTCCGTCGCCGCGATGAGCGCTTTGAAAAGATCCTCAGGCAACAGCGGAATCGAGCAAACACCCACGCCGGTCGCGTCCCGAATGGCATTCAGAATCGCGGGGGCAGGCCCGTCGTGCGGCAATTCGCCGATCCCTTTCGCTCCGTAACCTCCGTGCGTGAATGGAATCTCTTCAAAATACACGTGAATCGGCGGCACGTCCTCCGCGGTGGGCATAATGTAGTTCGTCATCTGGTTGTTGGCCATTCGCCCGTTTTGCAGCACAACCTTTTCGTAGAGCGCGTAGCCGATCCCCTGCGCAATGCCGCCTTCAATCTGGCCGCTGGCCAGCACCGGGTGCAGAACCCGTCCCACCTCCTGCACCGACCAGAACTCCTCCACTTCAGCGGAGTACGTCACCATATCCACGGCTACCTGCGCAATCTGGACGGCCCAGGCGTACGCGGCATAAGCCTCGCCACGGTATTTCTCGTCGTCCCAGTAAACACCCGGAGGCGCCTCGTACCGACACAGCGACTCCACTTTGCCGCGCGCAGCGCGATAGCGATCGCACGCGGCAAAAAACTCTGCGCTCGTGAATTTCTCGCCCAGCTCCGCATGTTCGCCGAGCGCGGCCAATAGTTGCAGGCATGCGCGCTCAATCAGTTTTCCCACCACCATGACGGTGCGAGACGCTACCGTGGGCCCGCTGTTGGGAACAATTCCTGTATCCGGCGGCGCCATCGTTACGTCGTCGTAATGAATACCAAGGGTCTCGGCGGCAATCTGCGTGAGCGCAGTGTTCGTGCCTTGCCCGAATTCGGTATTCGACACCAGCACCCGGACCACTCCCTCGCGCGTCACTTCCACGCCCGCAAGCGAATTGAGAGTCCGCTCGCCTGACCCGGTGAAGCCGGAGCCGTGATAATAGGCGGAAATTCCCATGCCGCGCTTCACCGCGCTGGTTGGATTTTCGCGGGCAAAACCCGCGCGCCTGGCGTAGTAATCGCTCTCAACGAGCGCTCGCTCGAGAAGTTCGTCAAGAATCACTGGCTCGCGCATCTCTTGTTCGGTGGTGTTTTTGTCCCCGGTGTGAAGAAAGTTCCGCCGCCGCAGTTCTGCCGGGTCCAGCCCCATGGCGGCGGCAATCTCGTCCATGTGGCGCTCAATCGCGAAGATTGCCTGCGGAGCGCCGAATCCGCGAAAGGCTCCGTAGGGAACTGTGTTGGTGGCCCATGCCCGCGAGCGCAGCCGTATATTCGCACACGCATACGGGCCTGGGGCATGGAGCGTAGCCCGTGAAAGAACCGTGGAAGAAAGCGTCGAGTAAGCCCCGCCATCGGTGGCCAGTTCAATGTCCATTGCCAGCAGCTTTCCGTGCCGGTCCAGCGCGGTGCGATGGCGGATTCGCGAAGGATGGCGCTTGGTGGTCGCAGCCAGGTCCTCCATCCGGTCGTAGAACATCTTCACCGCGTGGCCGCACTTCATGGCCAGCAACGCCGCATGACAGGCCAATGTTGATGGATAGTCTTCCTTGCCGCCGAATGCGCCGCCCGTCTCGGTCTGAATCACACGCACTTTATCTTCTGTTAAAGCAAACACTGCAAGCAGCGACTTGAAGACGTAATACGGGCACTGCAGCGAGCCCCATACGGTCACGCCGCGCTCCGCGTTCCACTCGGCGATCATGCCGTTGTTTTCAATGTACAGGTGCTCCTGCGCGCCGGTGCGATATTCGCCTTCGATAATGTGTTCTGCGTTCGCCCACACAGAATCAACGTCGCCTTTTTCCAGCGTGAAGCTTTTGAGCAGATTGTCTTCGCCCCAGACGATTACGTCGCCGCGTTCGCTTGCTTCAATGCTGAAAAGCGCGGGCAGAGGGTCGTATTCGATTTTCACTCCGGCTGCGGCCTCCCGCAGCTTGTGCTTGTTGGGGTGCGCAAGAAGCAATATCGCTTCGTCGCAATGGTTCACTGCGTTCTCCGCCAGGCAGGGCTGATCGGCAACAATGAGCTGGATTCGGTTCTTGCCGGGAACATCGGCAGCCGTCACCACTGCGAACTCGCTCCAGTCGATGCATGCGTCGAATTCGATAGAGCGTATCTTGCCGCGCGGTATGCTGCTGCGCACGGTGATGCCGTGCCACATCTCCGGTCGCTCGAGGTCATCGACATAAAGCGCGCGCCCCAACAGCTTGTCCACCCCCTCCTTTCGAGGAACCGGAGCGCCTACAATGCGGGTTTTCGCCGTGGCATTCATCGTTGGGGAAGCGTGGGACACCGCACGTGTTGAGGCATAGCATACACGGGAGTGCAGAAGATTCAAAGGGGGCAAGCTTCACGCCGCAAGCGTGGCAAGCGTCCGCGCCAGCACGTTTACGCCGCTGCCCATCCACTCCGGCGTAGCATATTCGTCTGGCCGGTGGCTCACGCCCCCGCGGCACGGAATGAAAAGCATGGCCGTGGGCGCCAGGCGCGCGACGAACAGAGAATCGTGATAGGCGCGGCTGACCATCCTTTTGTAGCTGCGCCCTGCAGCTTTCGCAGATGCTTCCAGAGCGGCAAGAATCGCAGCATCGCAGGCGGCCGGCGGATCGGCATTTACCTGCTGTGCAGCAACTTCAACTCCGCGGCGTGCCGAAATTTCCTCACACGCCTTGCGCAGCGCCTTGATCACTCCATCCCGCCGCATTTCATCAATGTCGCGGATGTCGGTTTCCAGGCGCACGCGCGAAGGAATGCTGTTCACGGCGCCCGGGAAAACCTGGCACACGCCCACTGTACCTACAGTGTCGATAGCCCCGCTTGACTTGGCCGCGCTTTCAAGAGCAAGAATCAGTTCCGCCGCCGCAGCCAGGGCATCTCTGCGCCCCGGCATCAGCTTCGCTCCCGCGTGTCCACCTTCACCTTCGATACGGATGCGCAGGCTGGCCGGCGCCGCAATGTGAGTAACCAGCCCAAGATCGATGCCTTCGCTCTCAAGCAGCGGTCCCTGCTCGATGTGAAGCTCAATGAACTGGTGAAAATAGCCGGCGCCCAGTCTGACCGATTGAAGCGATCCGGCAAACCCGGCAATCCCACGCCATTCGTCCAGGCCGCGGCCTTCCTTATCCAGCAGCGCCTGCGCCTGCTCCGCACTGAGCACCCCGGCCATCATGCGGCTTCCCAGGCACCCGATGCCGAAGCGCGTTGGTTCCTCCGCGGTAAAGATCACCAGCTCAATGGAACGGCGCGGCTTGAAGCCAAGCTTCTGAAGCACGCGAATGGCCTCAAGCGCGCCGAGCACACCCACCGTTCCGTCATAGGAGCCGGCATTGGGAATGGCATCGATATGCGATCCCGTGCCCACCGGGGCAAGTTCCGGTTCGCTGCCCAGCCAACGCGCGAAGGTGTTTCCAATTGCATCCTCACGTACGCTCAGACCGGCATCGGCGCAGAGCCCTTTCACATACGCCCGCGCGCGTAAATCAGCTTCTGCAAAAACCACCCGCGTAACCACCGGTGGCTCGGCTTCAGAGATAGCCGCCAGCGCGCGCAACTCGGCAAGCAATCGGTCAATCGTGAGATCGGCGCCGGCCTTCATCGTCCAGGCTCCAGCGGATGCATACGCCAGTCTTTGTAGATAAGATACTTCGCAGCCTCTTTGCCAAGCGCGCCAAACCACTGTGGACAATAAGGCGCCATCCAGATAAAGTCGCCGGCCTGCACCGGGTACCACGAATCCCCAAGCCTGTAGATTCCGCCGCCCTCCAGCATCAACAGCCCGTGTTCCATAACATGGATTTCCACCATGCTCAGCGCCGCGCCGGGCTCGTAGGTCATGGTGTTCACTGCAAAATCGTACGCCGGCCCGTCGGGCATCAGTGCGCGCACGCGCAGTGACTCATCGCCCATCAGCGGCATGGCCTTAACCGCCGATTCATTGCCGATGATCATCGCCGGCGAAGAGCCGGCCTTGGCCTCATAAGGCTTTTCGATAATCACCGCGCGCGCGGCAGTCGCCGCACGCACGCCGTGCACAGTGTCCTTGGGCAGATACGCGAAGCTGCCCGAGGTCAGCGATTGCTGATCGCCTCCCGCCTCCAGCCGCAGTTCGCCATCCAGGACATACAAGAAGCGTTGCGCCGGGGCGGGGCCGAGCACGCCATCTGCGGCAAACTCCGCGGTCATCTGCGTAAAACGGGCGCCCAGTTGCGGTGAGGCGTGAACAATGAATTCCACCCCGCTGGCTCCGGGAAGCGGCGAACGGATGAAGGTGTCCGGCGTTTGCAGAAGATGGTCCGGTCTACGGCTGCTTCGTGTGGCGCCCAGAGGATGCAAGTTCGACCTCGTTCCGGGAAATTGGAGAAAAGCACAAAATCCGATGCTCGATTCTATCGGACCTCTGCCGCCAGCCGCTCAAGAAATTTGCGGCCTACCTCGAGCGCGGCCTCCACGTCCTCTTCGCGCACGCTTTCTGCAGGATGATGGCTGATGCCGCCGGGGCTGCGCAAAAACAGCATCGCCGTGGGTACGCGCGCGGCCATCACCATGGCATCGTGGCCGGCGCCGCTGGTCATTCGCTTGGGCGGCAGATTCGCCGCTTCCATGGCCTCCATAAGAAAAGCCGTCAAGCGCTCGTCCATCGGCACCGCGCGTTGATTCATGTGGCGCGTGCAATGCACACTCAGTCCGCGCTGCGCTGCAATGGCATCGGCCTGCTTCAAGAGTGCTTCAACAGCCTGCTCGCGAACGGCGTCCCGCACGTGCCGGACATCCAGGCTCAGTAGCGCCGCGCCGGGAATCACGTTTCCTGCGTTCGGTTCCACTCTGGCACTCCCCACCGTTGCCGCTAGTGCCTCCGTGCGCAGCGCCAGTCCTTCCACCGCGGCAATCCATTCCGCTGCTCCGGTCAGCGCATCATGCCGCAAATGCATCGGCGTCGTACCTGCATGGTTGGCCTGGCCTAGAAATTCAACCGTATAGCGCGTCTGCCCGGCAATGGCGTCAACCGCAGCCACGCTCAAATTCTCGCTCTCCAGTACCGGTCCCTGTTCGATGTGCATTTCCAGCATTCCAGCCACATCATCGCCGATAGCAGCTTCGTGAATGCGCGCCGGGTCAAGCGCGTAATTTCTAATCGCAGCTTCAAGCGTGATCCCTTTGGCATCGCGCAGGACCAGCAGCCCTGGATCGAAACGTCCGGCAACGGCGCGGCTCCCGATGAAAGGAACGCCAAAGCGCACGCCCTCCTCTTCAGAGAATGCAATTATCTCAATGGGGAGCGGCATTCCCAGCTCCCGTGCCAGCTCCACGCATTCCAGCGCCAGGGTGACGCCCAGCACACCGTCAAACGCGCCCGCGTCGGGAACGGTATCGATGTGCGAACCTACGATGAGCCGCTTGCCGTGCGCGTTCTCCGGCTGCCAGATTCCCCGCAGATTCCCCGCCGCGTCCCATCGCACCGTCATCCCCATGGCTTCCATGCGGCGCCGCAAGTGATCGTGAACCTCGCGCATCGGCGGGGTCAGAAACCGCCGGGTGATGCACCCCGGCTCCTCGCTCATCGTCGCGATGCGCCTGCACTCGGCGATGGCCCGGCGCGCGTGCTCTTTCATAGCGGGGCCAACTCTCGGCCGCGTGCCACGCCAGAGAAGGCGCCGTCAGAGAAGACGGGCTCACCGCGCAGCCAGGTTTCTACGACTCGTCCCTGCAGCTTGGCGCCGACGTAAGGAGAAACCTTGTGCCGGAAATGCAGACTCTCCGCACTTACAGTCCACGAAGCATGCGGATCGAAAATCGCAAAATCAGCGTCTCCCCCGGCCACGATCGCGCCTTTACGTCCGCTGAGTCCCGCAAGCCGCACCGGAGCTGCCGCCAACCACTGTGCCACCCGCTCGATGGCAATCCCGCGCCGGCTCATCCCCGTCCAAAGCACGGGCAGCGCCAGTCCCAGGCTGGCGATGCCGCCCCACGCGCGATCCCATCGCCCATCCTCGGCACGCTTCATCGCCGGCAGGCACGGGGAGTGGTCCGTGGTCACCATGTCGATGTGTCCGTCCAGCAGCCCGCCCCACAGCAACTCGCGATTGGCGGCTTCGCGTATGGGCGGCGCGCATTTGTACTCGGGGGCGCCGTCGGGAATCTCTTCGGCCGCAAACCAGAGATAGTGCGCGCAGGTCTCCGTGCTCAGCGGCGCTCCGCGGCGGCGCGCGGCCGCAATCATCTTCAGCGCCTGCCCGGTGGCCAGATGAACAATGTGTATCGGCGTCTGAAATTCTTCCGCCAGCCCGATCAGCAATTCGATCGCCTGCATCTCCACCGCGTCCGGCCGCGATGCCAGGTAAGTCGCATAGGCTCGCCAGTCGCCATTGCCCACCCGCAGCGCCGCGGTCGCCGCATCTACCGGTCCCGCCACTTCAGCGTGAGCAAGCAATGGTAATCCGGTGCCGCGCAACTCAGACAGGGCAAGCCGCAGATCGCTTTCATCTACCCAAGTGAACCCATCGATTCCTGAGTCGATCAGGAAGCACTTGAATCCTGGTACGCCCGAGCGCGCCAGCGGCTTTAGCTCTTCCGAATTTCCGCGGACAACGCCGCCCCAAGCCGCCCAATCCACCCAGGTCTGCCCGGCGGCTGCGCGCCGCTTCGCTGCCAGCGCTTCGACATCGATGGTCTCGGGCACGCAGTTCAGAGGCATATCCACGAGCGTGGTCACTCCGCCTGCCGCGGCCGCTCGCGTTGCCGTCTGAAACCCCTCCCACTCCGTGCGCCCCGGCTCATTCATGTGAACGTGTGTATCTACCAGACCAGGCAGCACGACCAAGTCGCCAAAATCTCGAATCATCGCATCCGCGGGAACTTCGCTCCACGGACGCACCTGTGCTATGCGTTCACCTTCAATCAGGACTGCGGCAGGAGCAACGCCATTCGGCATCACCACGCAGGTGGAGCGGATTGCGCGTCTCATTCTCTGTCTACTTTCACCCCTCGGGGAGGCGAAGGCAAGCCTCTGCTGAGATTTACTTATGGCAACGCGAGAAAAGCTATCTGGTTTCTGACTCCAGAAGCACGGATTGGTCAGGGGCAAGATCAACGCGGATGCTGGAGCCGGAGACAACTTCCGAGGAATTACTCCAAATCGAGCGCCAGGCGATATTTTCCGGTGCTTCGGGTAGTTCCAGTTGGAAGTGGCGCGAATGGTCGGCATCGTCTCGCAAGCCCTCCTCAAGGTTGCCGAAGAGCAAATGAAGCCTGCCGTCCGATGTTTGCCATGCGCCTGCATATCCCGTCTGTTCCCCATCGACACTGCGGACATGGATAAGACCGCAGTCGCGCTGCAGCGCGTTGACCGCTGCGGCGGCGAGAACATAAGGGGCCGAACTTCCGCCCCATATCTCAAGCAGCGGTTCGTCATGGTGCGTGGAAAATTCCGGCGGGTCCCACAGCAGGAGTTTCTGCTTCACCGTATCGATGAGTACAAGGGACGGAGATCCGTCAGTGCCGTAGATTGTCTTCGCCGGGTCTGGCGACGGTTGAATATGGTTTTGAGTTGAAGTATCCAAGGTCTCGAGAACCGGAAAGTGCGCTGGAACATTGCTGACGTCGAGTCCGGTCAGGTTACCCGTCTGGGATTCATGACGGCTGGGATGCGTCTGGCTCCGTTGAAACTCGCGCAGCCCCGCAAGGGAGAGAAGTTGCGGACTGATGCCAACGGCAAAACTGCCCAGTAGCGCCACCGGATGCCCCTGTTCGATCATTTTCTTCAAGCCGCCGAGTTCCGCCGGGTGCAGATTTGACGGCGTCTGCACCATCGCCGTCTCAGTGTGGATAACCGGCAGCCAATCAATGCGCGTGGCCGACAGTATAGGAACCTGCCACTTCATCATTGAGCCTGCCTGCTCATCAATCCATTCTTTGATATTCGAGTCTTTACTGGCATGATCGATCTGCCACTCCATCGCCGAGCGGGAGTAAACGAGGGTGGGGCCATAAACCTCTTTTATATTGGCGGCGTCACGAACCGCCGCATTGATGTGGCTGCGCAGAAAGCGCACATCTTCTGCCGAGAGCAGCCGCTTGCCCTGGTTGGCCCAGGAAATATAGCTCCCATGTGGCACCTCAATGCCATGCGGCGTTTTGACGGCTGCGTGCGAGTAAGCCCATATACCCCAGCGGAGCCGCTGGGGCACAGTGTGCAACACGTCCCATGATTCCCAGGCGTCGAAAGTTTCCACCAAAGGGTAATGGCGAACTTTGGTGCCGGCCAGGATCGCTCCATGTAAGAGAGTGTAGGCAAGCTGATAAGTCCAGCCTAGGGTCGGTGAGTTCCAGAAGTCGTTTGGGCGCACGCCGACTTCATTCCACGCGCCTGCCCAGGTTTGATCGACAAATATATCCAGGTAGCCTTCCCT
>JASHOY010000218.1 GCA_030038435.1 Acidobacteriaceae bacterium
CAAACACGTCGTGCAATTCGTCGGGCGTCAGGCCCAGGCCGTGCTTCAGCAGGTCGTAGGCCTCGCAGATCAACTGCATGTCGCCGTACTCGATTCCGTTGTGCACCATCTTCACGTAGTGGCCGGCGCCGTCCTCGCCCACCCAGTCGCAGCACGGCGTGCCGTCTTCCACCTTGGCCGCGATCGACTGCAAAATATCCTTCACGTGCGGCCACGCCGCCGGATTGCCTCCCGGCATGATCGACGGCCCGTGACGCGCGCCCTCTTCGCCGCCGGAAACTCCGGTCCCGATAAACAGGATCCCTTTGGCCGCCAGGTCTTTCGTGCGCCGGTTCGAGTCGGTAAACAGCGAGTTGCCGCCGTCGATGATGATGTCGCCCGCCTCCAGATGCGGCACGATGTGATCGATCATCTGGTCCACCGTGTCGCCGGCCTTCACCATCAGCATCACGCGCCGCGGCCGCTTCAGCAGAGCCGTCAGCTCCTCAACGGAGTGCGCTCCCACCACCTGCGTCCCCTTAGCCTCGTTAGCCAGAAAATCGTCCACCTTCGACACGGTGCGGTTGAACACGGCCACTTTGAATCCGTGGTCGTTCATGTTCAGGACAAGGTTCTGTCCCATCACGGCAAGTCCTATGAGTCCGATATCGCATTGCGCTTCCGGCATGGTTGTTCTCCAAATTCTTCATACTACCACCGCCAACAGCGATGCTTTGTGACCGCCGTAGCGGCGCGGAAGCTGCTTGCCGGGACGCGCCCGGATTCCCTCACGGCCGCCGCGCCAGCCCGCGGCAACGCACCGGACCTCCCGATTGAGAAACGCGGGCCGAAGGAGCACGAGGGTTTGCATCCGCAGTTACCGGCCGCTTTGACCCCCTTCAGGCGTCTTTTCATCGCATCGAAGTCATCTGCTCTCGCGCAGACAACTCATTGCCGTCTTATGCAAAAATCAAAAGCATAACCCCCCGCAAGGTTGCAGCGGTTTTTTCCCCTATCGGGAGTACGAGTAGTGTCAACAGCCCTACCCCTCTTCGTGCATCGCACCAACGCCGACGGAACGGTCGATTCCTTCTGCCGCAAGTGCCTGATGACCATCGCTTCATCCCGCTGGGAAGCGGAGCTGGAGCGCGCCGAGAGCAAACACCACTGCAATCCGATTCAGTTGCAATATGTGCAGGAGTTTCTCAACCAGTCCCAGGCGTAGGGTTTGCGCGCACTGCGTCCCGAAGCCGCACTGCAAAGCGGCTTTTCTCTCCGCCGTCCCAGCGGTATGTATTTCGCCGCCGGAGTGGAAGTAATACCCGCCGCGGTTGCGCTTCATCGCACGCCGATCGTCCCATCCACGTCCACCACCAGCGTGTCGCCCTCAATCTGCATGGAGTGGATCTTCAGCCGGTCCAGCGTCACCTTATAGCCCGAAGCGGCCGTGGAGCCGGCCAGCGCCTTGCGCAGCAGATCGGCCGCATTCACCTTCATGCTCGACGGAATCTGGTGGCTCAGGAACGGCATCAGCACAAAGTTCAGCTCCCGCCGGTTTGACACCTTATCCACCCGCGCGTCGCGGAAGCCGATCGTTTCGCCCTCCGCATCCGGCGCGAGCGAGACTTCGGCCGGCAGGTCCAGCGTCACGCCCAGGCAGGCGCGGCCCACCGCCCTGCCCAGCCGCGCGTGCGTCTTTACCCGCACCACGATCCGGTCCTCCACAAAGCTCAGTTGCGGGTCCTCGGCCGCGATAAAGCAGGCCGATTTTGCGCTTCCACGGAGGTAATATACCCCGCCGGGCCCGCCAAAGAGCTGCTGCTTCAGCGTCCGCTCCAGCGCGTCCCGGCTCATCCTGAGCTCCACCGCCCGGCACGTTGCCGCGCCGCAGGCAGCCAGCGCCGCCAGGCAAGCCAGCGCCCGCGTAAATCGTCCCGGAAACCCTGTCCCGGCTCGCGTCCGGGCGCCGGTTTTCCGCATTCCTGCCAGGCCGTCCTTAACCGTCATCGCACAGGCCTCCATGCTCCACTGGATCCGCTCGCTCAACTATTTTATTTTCAATTGGATATATCCGCTCCAAACACCCCAGCCTTCGCCCTCGAATCCGCACGCCGGACCTCATTTTCCTATTGATTTTTGAAGAAAATATCCTTAAAATGAGAACTAAAGTCACCTCTCGGAGATGTCTGGTCCCCCAACCCGCCTCCGAGGATGTTACACAAATCACGCCCTTCTCAAGGACAAAAAAAACGATGGCAAAGCGTCGTGGAAATCCGAATTGGGGCAAGCCGGAGCCCATTGGCCCCGTTGTGCCCACTGTGACCTCCTTCGAGCAGATTGTGAAGGAGTTCAAGCTACCCCCAGATCAATACATCCGGTCCACCCGTCTGCGCGAGTGGGCCCGCCGCAACAAGAACTCCAAATACATCCCCGAGGCATTGCTCGAAGCCTGGGGTTTTGAGATCGAATCGACGTTATAAGGGGCTTTTTCTCTCCCGGTTTGCAAAGAGCGCCGCCGTGTGCGGCGCTCTTGCTATCTGGGGGTTGTTGCGGGGTCGCCATCCGGATGGGCGAACAATCCGCCGGAGCCACTCGCAGAGCCGTACGCTTCGACTATTTGTGCAATTCCTTTCTGGATCGTTACGAGCAGAAATTCCCTGCGTGATTGTATTCAGCTTCAGGCAGCCGGTTCGGTGTTGGGCTTCGGCGCGGCCACAAAAGCTGCCTTGAAACGTCCATCCTTCGGCAGCTCTTGGAATCGCGTTCGGCGCTTCGGAGCAACCTGTGCAAAAATCGCTGTTGTACCCACCCGGCCCGAATCTTCGGTTGAGGTCTGAATGATCATGCGAACGGTTATGGGCATCGCCTGCTTCGTCCTTCTCTCCGCCTCTCTTTTCGCCCAGTCCGCGCCGCCGCCTCCGCCGCCCCCACCGCTTGCGCACGAACTCAGCGCACCACCGGCCATGGCCCCGGCAGCAGGCGCAAAAAATCCCACTTTTGTGATCGCGGATCTCCACCCCAGCGCGCCTTCCCCGTTTCCCGCCCTGGAGGGACCCGTCCTCCGCGGCGACCGCTTTATCCTGCGCGACGCCGTCATGCGCGATCTGATCGCCGTCGCTTACGGCGTGGATGCCGGCCTGGTGCGGGGAGGGCCGAGCTGGTTCGAATCCGATCCGTACGACGTCATCGCCAAGATGCCGCCGGGGACCACAGAGCCTACTGCCAGACTGATGCTGCGAGCGCTGCTGGCGGAGAGATTCAAGCTGGTGGTCCACAACGGGTCAATCTCCATGCCGGCCTACGCGCTCACGGCCGACAAGGACAAGGTGAAGATGAAGCCATCGGATGGCTCGGACGAGGCCGAATGCACACCCAAGCCCCCTGCGGCAAATCAGGCGCCGGGCACATTCGTCTTCGATCTCTCCTGTCACAACGTCTCCATGGACGAATTCTTACCAGACCTGCATAATTTCAGCAGGGATTACATCGCCGGCCCGATCCAGAATGCCACCGGCTCAAGGGAACCTGGGACTTCGAGATCAAATGGATGCCCCGGATGGAAC
>JASHOY010000219.1 GCA_030038435.1 Acidobacteriaceae bacterium
TCACCGTTTCCACCGCCGACAGCAGCGCCACCTTGGGCTCAGAAATCCCCAGCGCATGTGCGAGATCAATGGCATTCTGGACAATGTGCACCTTGTCTTCCAGCTCCGGCGTAATGTTGATCGCCGCATCCGTAATCAGCAGCGTTCGTGCGTAAGCCGGCGTATCCATAATGAACACGTGCGAAATGCGCCGCGCCGTACGCAGCCCTGTGTCCCGCTGCATCGCTGCCTTCATCATCTCATCGGTGTGCAGGCTGCCCTTCATCATCGCCTGCGCTGCACCTGACCTGCAGATCGATACCCCAAGTTCCGCCGCCTGCGTCTCCGTCTCCGCGTGCAAAATCGGATACGCACCGATGCCCAGGTAGGCTTTCGCGGCCAGCGCCTTCATTTCTTTTTCCGGCCCGATCAGCGTCGGTTCAATCAGTCCTTCGGTGGCCGCTTCCACCGCACCGCGCAGCGCCACATCCGTCATCGGCCACACCACCGCCGTGGTGATTGCAGGCAGTCCTTTGCAGCGCTCAATGAATTTATGAAACACGTGGTAATCCGCCGGATGCCCTACGAGTGGGTCAACTGCAACAGCTTCAGCCAATTGGGCAAGATCGCTCATCGACAAGTATCTCCTCTGCCCTCGCCGCACTCCGCCAGGGCTCACAAGTCAATTTTCCCGCTCCGCTCGCTCCGCGCATGTGCTTTTGGTCACACTCCAGACAGCCGTCTATGGGTGGGCGACCCGCCCGGGTCCATAGCTCCGTCACTTCGCATTCGTTCAAAACGAAATAACGAATAAATTATATGTGGATAAGACGTAATTCCGTGTTATAAGCCACAGCACACACAATTTCAAAGATTCACACTTGATCTGCAAGCTTCTACCCCAGGCAAAACGAGCGCTCCAGAACTCGACTATTTGCGGATTGCGGGGCAACTCTGTCCCTGATGAGTCTTAATGGGGCGACGGGGTGCCGCGTATAGATGCATGGTAGCCCTTCCGCATGCGTGGTTTGGAATGCTGGTGTTTTCGACCGAGACCCGACGCGAATCGAGCGACGGCAAGGTGCGGGAGTGTTCAGAGCTTCTGTCTTTGGAGCCACTGTCGATCTGCGGGAGTTCTGCTGTTTACATGGCCTCTGTCCAAAAGGGAGGTTCCGATGCAAAACCGTTTTGTTAGGCTTGGTTCGCTGGCGGTTGCTCTAACGCAGCCCACAATCGCATTCGTCTTTTTCCTGTCTGCCTCGGCAACTGTGCATGCGCAAGTTTGTATGAACATCAATCCCAGCGACCCCGCGGACGAAACATTCTCGCCGATGTATTGGGCGCCTGGGCAGAATTACACCGTCACCTTCACGGACCCGAATGGGGAGTTTTTTTCTGAGCCTTCCCATCAGACTTCCCTCTACGTTTTCGATCAGAGCGAATACGTACCGGGCGGGCCGGTCTACCAGGAGGATCCGTATGTTACGGTTTCCTCGCCGACCTACATTAGCCCAACAGAGACTACGTTTAATGTTTCAGTCGCGGCCGGGGCGCCGGTTGAGGGCGATGGATTGAACTTCACCTGTTTCCAAAGTGGATTCTTCGCGGGCCCCGGATACATTGAGATCACCCCGTGTGCCGTTCCTGTCACGCCCACGATCACCTCCATAGAGCCCGCCACCTGGACGGCCGGCGTGGCAACGGAGGTCACGATCACCGGAACCGGTTTTATTACCGGGGACGGACCGAACTACTGTTTCCCGACCAGTCTGGCCATAGCTACTGGGTCGGGTTCTGTAAGTGTATTGAGCCAGGCGATCGTGAGCTCAACGCAAATCACCGCAACAGTTGAGCCGTATGTCACGGACCCCGCCGAGGCAGCCAGTGTTACGGCTTCCGATCCTCAATATACCAATCCAACGACTTACCAGACAACGACAGCCACTGCCCAAATAGCCCCGACGACCTGTCCTATTCCACACGTATCGTCAGTGTCGCCAAACGTGTGGTTTGCCGGAAGCTCGTATAGGAATGTTACGTTTACCGGAACTAACTTCATCACTAAATCACAGGCTACCGCAACCTGCCCGGCCACAACGCTCTCGATCAATACGGGAGACGGCAGCGTCACAGTTTCCGGGGTCAGCGTGTCGAGCTCGACAAAGATTACCGCGACCGTGCGAGTGGCGTCAGACAGTAACACTGAAGCCGCGACGGCCGATGCTTACGGCGATACCGGCCCGACCGCGGATGCGGATGTCCTCGGGGATCCAGTGATCACATGGGCCAGCGATCCGGATGGGACTAGCCCAACCATCAGCGGCCCGTACGCCACGGACCCGGACCCCAGCGCGGTCGTGGGTCAGCAGATCTATTTGACGACAGAGCCGGACGCGTCAATGCTGGCTGGCCTTCCGGTACCCCTCACCTTTTCAGCGACCGCGCCAACCACCTGGACAGTGACGGGCGGAACGAACATCGGCGGATATACGCCAACCCCGACCTCCTTCGCAACCGGTAGCGTGACCGAGATGACGCTCGACACCAGTACCCTCACCTTCTACTCCGTTTATCCGGCGGCAAGCGTGAGCGTAGCTTACAGCTATTGTGTCTCGGGCGAGACGACGTGTCCGGAGGGCACGGCAACGTTTGAGGTGACTTTCCCGGGCGACTCGGCGATGACGACCGATGCCTATAACGCTGTGCTGGTCGACATGATCGTGGGCCATCAGCCCTGCCTACCAACTGACCTCGACCCGTACTTGCAGTATGGCGTAATCACGGGCTATGATCCTGACGTCTGCCCCGACCAGGGCGGCGAAATAGGGGATCCGCCTGGTATCCAGTTCACGCCGCCGACGGCTTATTCCGGCGGGAGTTATTCCCTTGTCCAGGTCCTTCCGGCTGGAAATATAACAACTTATGCCAGCGGAACCAGCACCGGGGCCTATGTCACCGCGCCTGGCCTGGACGGTACGTACCCATACCCCTATGGCAGCGATGCGCCAGGCGTCGGTCTCGGTGCGAATTACTCGGAGGTCAGCAGAGACTTTGCGGCAACTATGTATCTGCTGTGGACCTCGGACGTCCCGTCCTCGATTCCGGTCCCAATCGGTTACCAAAAGTGGTGTTTCCAAACTACGACCGCGAACCCCGGCTATCCGACCGGCCAAAGTTGGACCACACCTGTTTCGCAATACGTTGGCACGGATGGCGGTTTCGTTCTATCGTCGACCCAGGCGACGAGCCAAACCACGCCGTATGGATATCCGACTTGGACCGTAGTGGCGTCGACGACGTGGTCGACGCCGGCTCCGACAAATCCGGCAGGCAACTGTCCCTGAAGAAGAAATGGAGGAGAGAATGATGACAAATTTCGTGAGAAATCTTGCGTTCAAGCTTCTGGGGGCCGCTGTTCTTGCGGGCTTGCTGAATGCGCAGGCAGACCCACAGAATCAAAAGTTCAAACTCCAGATCCATGCGGTGAGGCCCGTGGTTTCGTCAGGTTCCGACGTCGATATTGAAATCGACCTAACAAACACTTCAGACGGTCCCCTCACGTTCGAGTTCGGGCATCGCGGGAATGTAGCTACTGGTTACCGGTACGATGTGCGGAACGACCAGGGCAAAATGGCCCCGAGGGTTGTACATCACGATCCGCTCGAGCCCAGCGAGCCGCCCGGAAGTTCAGGCGAGGGCCAAATCCAAGCTGGGCAGAGCATTGGGGAGGCTTCCAGAATTAGCGATATCTTTCAGTTCAATCGTCCCGGGGCGTACACGATTCAGGTCTCGCGATCCGTGCCTTGGTCACCCACAATTTACTCCAACAAGATTACGGTCACCATCTTGCCTAAATCGGATGGCGCTGAGCCGCAATGACCGACTTTTCATTGAAATCGCTGCGGGAGGGGCCAGATCAGGCAATGAATGAGGTATCGCCTTCACTGCCTCTATTTCTGAAGCTGTTCGCGGCTTCATCGGGCGGGTGGGCGCCCGCCCTATCTGATCCAATAGAAAAAGCATCGATGTCATTAACTGATTACCGGGGCAATTGTTTTTCTGACCGATGAGCGTCAAAAAGAGACTCTAATGAGGACAATCCGCGCTATATCCGGCGGGTGGCCCACCCTAGTTTTTCAAAGCTTGTTTCACCACTATGCTGGGTGCCCCATCCTTGCGGCGTTTTTTGCCGCAAGGGTGGGACTGGCCCCCACTTCCCCTGAATGAATCCGGCGCTCATCCTTCTCAATCATGTCTCACCGTATCGATCACGACTTCAGCCGAAACCCACGGCGACTCCCGTTTCCGCGCCGTCCATTCCGACTCGATCTCCCCGTCCCGCTGGAAGACTCCGCACCTTCGGTAACGAAGCAATCCTTTCGGCATGGTGCCAAATTCTACACCGCGCCGGGCAATCGGGTTTGTGCGCAATCCCACGCTTGCGGCAAAAGAGGCCGCAAGGGGCACCCACGGTGATGATGGAACGGGCTGAGAAAAAGCATGGGCGGGCCACCCGCCAGCTGATGCAGATTTCAGCGCAACGATGTATTTAATGTGGCAGCCAAACATGCCGTCCTCAACTCCAGTGCCGGCGGGCTACACGTCGTCTATACCGGTGCCCATTGGCTATGTTCCATGGAATTGGTCCGGAGAGGCAGCGCAAGATTCTGGCGTGTGGTCGGTCTTACCAGACAGTGTGGTTAACTCGTCAAACCCGCCCCTCATTATGAGCGCGGCCTTTCCAACATGGAGCAGCGTAGTTACAATAACTGCGCCGCCGTCCTGCCATTAAAAAAACGAGAGAGGAACCTATGAAACGCCGGAACGTTTTTCTTACCATCATGCAGACATTTTTGCTGGCGATATTCGCGCATGCCCAGGCCCGCCAGGTAACGATCACAATCAGCACTTCTCAAACAGAGGTAAAGGCAGGCGTTCCCGTCAATTTAGAAATTGTCTTGGCGAATCTAAGCCAACAAGACATCCATATTTTCAGAGCTCCCGGGCACGAGCACGCGGAACTATTCTATTCCATATCAGTCTGTCGCGGTGACGGTAGTGCGGCGCCTATGACAACGTATGATGATGCTATAAACAATAGAGGAGCCCGGCCTATCAGTAAGATAATGACGACGATCAAACCAGGGGAAAAGCTGAAAGAATACGCCACCATCAGTGACATATTTGACATGACGGTGGCTGGGAAATATGAAATTGTAGTGAAGCGGCCAGATCCCTTAGATCCAAGAGTGCTTATCAGATCAAACAGAATAAGCATCGATGTCATTAACTGATTACCGGGGCAATTGTTTTTCTGACCGATGAGTGTCAAAAAGAGAATCTAATGAAGACAATCCGCGCTATATCCGCCATGATGGCCTTCTGCGTCGCTTTAACTGGAGTCGCGGTTTCTCAACAAGGCGAAGAGACGACATTACCTTTCACAATTGAAATCACTGACAATTTGGAAGCGGGCCACTCCAATCAGTGGGATTTTGCGAACAGTGGAGAAACCACCGTAAAGGCCGGTTCTATGGTGGTGGTGAGAGTCCGAAAGACCAGTCGCTCCGATCACGAGATCGCAAGAGTGGCGGCAAATGGATCGCCATATGGCTACGAATACGAGGTACATAATAGCAACGGCCAGTTACTTGAGCGGAAGACGCTTAAAAATTCGCGCGGCTGGATTTTAGACGGCGGCCCAGGGATTGTGAGGGGATCGAAAGACATGGTCCTCCAACCTGGAGAAACCCAGACAGCCACAGCGATCATTAGCGATTGGTTTGATCTGTCGCAGCCGGGAACGTACAGCATCCAGCTCTTGCAACACGTCTCAAGTCTCCCTCAATCTCCCGTCGTTAAATCGAACACAATTGAAATCCGAGTCGTGTCTGCCGACTGAGGTGGAGGGTTCTACCATATCTATTTCTCTCCTGGTTCACTCGGCGGGTTTGTGCCGAGTAATGGATCGCAGACGACCGACGGTTGCCCCAACGTTGTTCCAAATCCGCGCAAACCCGATTATGCCACCAGACAAATCCCGGCGCTCAACGGAATCGCCGCGGCGAGTGCCGGCTTATTGGCGGGGCACATGCCCATTGGAAATTTTCCGCTTGACGCCTTCTGTTCCAAGTGTCACATTATCCGTGTGACAGCACTCCGTTTCCAGCTCAAACCCGGCGAGCCCATTGCCGACCAGGTCGTATTTGCCGCAAAGAAGGCCTTTATCAGCGGCGAATTTCAGCCCGGCCAGACCTTTCCCTCGGTGCGCGCCCTTGCTGCCACGCTCAAAATTCATCCCAACACGGCGCACAAGGCCATCCAGCACCTGATACAGGAGCGCTGGCTTGAAGTCCATCAGGGTGTCGGCACCGTCGTCGCCAAACGGCCCGAACCGCGGCGCGGCGACAAAAAGCGTCTCTTGCAGGAGCAGGTCGAACAGCTCGTGGTTGAGGCCATGCGCGTCGAGCTCGATCTTCAAGGTCTGCTCGACGCCATCGGGGACCAGTGGGCGAAGCTTGAAAAGCCGCGGGAGGTTGTAGCGCGATGATCCGCACCGAGAATCTATGGAAGCGCTTCCGCCATCACGATGCCGTCCGCGGCATCAGTTTTTCCGTACCCGAGGGCAGCGCCTACGCCCTCATCGGCGCCAACGGCGCGGGCAAAACCACCACCCTCAAAATCCTCATGAACATCCTCGAGCCCAGCAGCGGCTCCGCCACCGTTCTCGGCATCGACTCACGCCGCATCTCGCCGCGCGAGCTCAACCGCATCGGCTATGTATCAGAAAACCAGCAGATGCCCGAGCGCCTCACCGTCGATGAGTATTTCAGCTATCTGCGCCCCTTTTACCAACGGTGGGACCGCCGGCTCGAAACTTCGCTCCGCGTCCAGTTGCGCCTTCCCGCCACGCGCCGCATCGGCGAGCTCTCCCATGGCATGCGCATGAAGATGGCTCTCGCCTGCGCGCTTCCCTTTCATCCCAGCGTGCTCATCCTCGACGAGCCTTTCAGTGGCCTCGATCCGCTGGTGCGCGACGAATTCATGGAAGGCGTCCTCGGCCAGGCCGGCGAAACTACCATTCTCATCTCCACTCACGAACTTGGCGAAATCGAAGGCGTCGCCACCCACGTCGTCTTTCTCGAAGAAGGCGAGTTGCTTTTCGACGAGCCTATGGAGCAGCTCCGGGCAAGATTCCGCGTGGTTCGCATCGTATTCGACCACCCGGCGCACGCACCGCAGGAACCCTCACCGGACTGGCTCCAACTCACCGCGGAAGGCAACACGCTGCAGTTCATTGATTCGCGTTTTTCCGAGCGCCGTTCCCGCGAAAACCTCAACGCGCGCTTTCCCGGCATCCGCAGCATCGACATCGAGCCAGTACCCTTGCGCACCATCTTCACCTCGCTGGCCCGCGCAGTCAGAAACGCAGCTTGAACAGGAGTCTCCCATGATTTGGCACATTTTCAAAAAAGACTTCAGGCTGCTCTGGCCCTTCGCCCTCGCGATCGCCATCCTGCCTTTTGCCATCGTTGCCGTTCACCTCAAGATGGACCACTTCTTCGCAGAGAACGATACCCTCGAGGCTTTGCTCATGCTGTTGGAACTGATGCTCTACTTCGGTGCCGCCTCGCTTACCGCAGTGGCCGTCCATCATGACAGCCTGGCTGATGTGCGCCAGGACTGGCTCGCGCGTCCCATCCGCCGCCGCGATCTCCTCGCCGCCAAGCTGCTCTTCGTTTTGCTCGCCGCTCAATTGCCGCTGCTTCTCGCCAATCTGGCCTGCGGACTCATCGACCGCTTTGCTTTTTTCTCAACGCTCTCTGCCTCAATCACTGAAGACCTTTATTTTTTCCTCGGTTTTATGCTGCCCGTTTTTGCGTTTGTCTCGCTCACCAGGAACCTCACCGAAGCGCTGGGCGGCGCCTTCGCCCTGTTTATCGGAGTCATGGGCCTTGAAATGCTGCTCGCGGCCACGAACGGCGGCAGCGTCCTCGGCCCGACGGCGGGAACCGGCGTCGCATGGATTCCGCAGACAGAGCGCCTGCTCATCTATCTCCTGGCCGCGAGCGCGATTCTCGGCTCGCAGTATTTTCGCCGCGCTACGCGCGTATCGCGTTACGTTCTCGCCGGCGCGATCGTGCTGTGTGCCCTCACGCAAGTTGCTCCGTGGCGCTATGCCTTCGGTTTCGAGAAAGCGCTCTCCGCCGCGCCGGCAGCAGACCCGTCAATTCATTTCGATCCCGCTCTCGGACGGTATCACTCGCCAGTTTCCGCTGAAACGCAATCGAGCGCCACGCAGCTTGATACGCAAAACTTGCGCGTCCCGCAAAAGGGCGCAGAGATTTATTTTCCGGTGGAAGTAAGTGGCGTTGACCGCGGATCGATTCTCAAAATCGACAGCGCCTCGGTGCATCTGCTCGGCGCCCACGGCAAGCATGAGTCGGTCATCAATATTGCCGGCGATCCGGGAGGCTTTGAGGTCCCCAACGATGGCGCGGCCGATTCCGCGCCGGTCACTCATTTCGAACCGGTGCAGATACGCAGCAGCATTTACAACCGGATTAAAAACACCCCGGTGACCCTGCAAATCGATTACTCGGAGACCGCGTTGCGGCTTGCCTCTACCGCTTCGCTTCCCGCAATCGGCGCAAACCAGCGCGTCCCTGGCGTCGGCTGGTGCCAATCCCAGTTCAACGACGACAAAACCGCCGTCGAGGTGCGCTGTCTGGCAGCCGGTCATCTGCCCCAATGCAGCACCATTTTGCTGGAAAATCCCGCAACCAGGGCGCAGAACCCGGCCATTCACGGGTGTCTCGACGACTACTCGCCTTATTTCGGCCGTTACAAGCCGCCCGACCTGATCACGCGCGAAGGCGCGAACCTCTATTTCCGCGATACCGCCGGCTTGCTTCACTACCCCGTCGACGCTGCGCAGATTGCCCGCTCTCGTGTGCTGTTGAAAAGCTACGGCGTTGCCGCCCACTTCAGTCAGCAACTGACCATCCCCGCAATCCGTCTCGTCGACTGGTCCGCGCCCTGATTCGCCGCCGGTTACCGGCGCGTAAAATGGCTCTGACGGCTTGAGGAGCGTATTGATGACGACGTATAAGATCGCTTTGATCCCGGGCGACGGTATCGGCAAAGAAGTCATCCCCGCCGGGCGCCAGGTTCTCGAATCCCTGAGCGCGGCGGACCCCGAGATCAGCTTCAGCTTCGAATCTTTCCCCTGGGGCGGAGATTATTACCGCGCCCACGGTGCGATGATGCCTGCCGACGGGCTCGAAGCTCTGCGCGGCAAAGATGCCATCCTCTTCGGCTCCGCCGGCGACCCCGACATTCCCGACCACATCACCCTCTGGGGACTGCGTCTCAAAATCTGTCAGGGCCTCGACCAGTACGCCAATGTCCGCCCCACGCGCATCCTCCCCGGCATTGACGCGCCACTCAAGCGTTGCCGCCCCGAAGATCTCAACTGGGTCATCGTCCGCGAGAACAGTGAAGGCGAATACTCCGGCGCCGGCGGCCGCGTCCACCAGGGCCTGCCCATGGAAGCCGCCACGGATCTTTCCATGATGACCCGCGCCGGAGTCGAGCGCATCCAGCGCTACGCCTTTGGCCTCGCCCAGTCACGTCCGCGCAAACACCTAACCGTCGTCACCAAGAGCAACGCACAGCGCCACGCCATGGTCATGTGGGATGAAGTCGCGCGCGAAGTTGCTCAGGAATTCCCTGAGGTCACCTGGGATAAAGAAATGGTCGACGCCGCCACCGCGCGCATGGTCAACCACCCCGCCACGCTCGACACTATCGTTGCCACCAACCTCCACGCCGACATTCTCAGCGATCTTGCCGCCGCCCTTGCCGGCTCCCTCGGCATCGGACCCACTGCTAACATCAATCCCGAGCGCGCCACGCCGTCCATGTTCGAGCCCATCCACGGCTCCGCCTTTGACATCATGGGTAAGGGCATCGCCAACCCCATCGGCACCTTCTGGACGGCCGTGATGCTGCTCGAACATCTCGGCGAAATCGAAGCCGCCAGGCGGGTGATGGCCGCCATCGAACGCGTCACCGCCAATCCCGCGCTGCACACGCGCGACCTCGGCGGCACCGCAACCACGGCGCAGGTCACTGCCGCCGTATGCGCGCAAGTCGCTTCCACTCGCAGTTGTCTAACGCCTGCCTGATTCCTGCCCATCGGCGCTTAATGGACGCCTCGCCGGAGGCCTATGCGCGCAAACCGGCCTGCGCGCAATAGACTTGTTTCTGGAATTTCTTTCCCCATAGAATTCCACCGTTCGCGCTAACCGCCCCGGAGGACTCCGCATGAAGCATTCCAGATCATCCCTCACTGCCGTTCTTTCTCTAACTGCCTGCCTTGTCCTGTGCGCCCAAACGCCACCGTCGCCCACCGCGCTGATGCAAGGCTTTCAGAATCCCCCTAACGGCGCACGCCCGCGCGTCTGGTGGCACTGGATGAACGGCAACATCTCCGAAACAGGCATCAAGCTCGATCTCGGATGGATGCATCGCGTTGGCCTCGGCGGAGTCACCATTTTTGAAGGCGCCATCCACACGCCGCAAGTGGTTCCCCATCGCCTCATCTACATGACTCCCGATTGGAAAAAAGCCTTCGCCTACGCGGTCACGGATGCGCGCAGTAAAGGCATGGAAGTTTCCATCGCCAGCTCGCCCGGCTGGAGCGAAACCGGCGGCCCGTGGGTCCAGCCTGCGCACGGCATGAAGAAACTGGTCTGGTCCGCCACCCGCGTCCGCGGCGGCCAGCCGTTTAACGCCACACTGTCTCACCCCCCGCAAAACGACGGCACCTTTCAGGACTTCAGCGTGCCCGGGCGCCGGAGCACGGACGGCAAAATCATCACTCCTCCCGAGTTCTACTCAGATGTCGCCGTCGTCGCCTACAAGATCCCGGCCGGCGACGAGCCGCAGTCGGCGCTCGATCCGCAAATCACCACCAGCGGCGGGAGGCCCAACATTCCTGCACTCAGCGACGGCAACGTCCAAGACATTGCGCTCGATCTTCCTGCCGCCCCGGCTGGCAGCCACTCCTGGGTCCAGTTCGATTACGGCCATCCGCAAACCATACAGTCCGTCACTCTGGCATGTCCCTCGGACGCCATCAGCGTCTTCGATGACCGCACCTCCACGATCCCGCCGCAGATCGAATCCAGCGACGACGGCATTCACTTCCGCAAGATCGCCGAAATTCCGCTCACCAGTATCGTCCAAAGCACGGCATCCTTCGACGCTGTCACTGCGCGCTATTTCCGCCTTGTCTTCACTTCAAATCCCGATGCCAGGCGCCCCGAATCCGATTTCAAGATCACCGAGCTGGTTCTCCACAGCGGTGCCCGCACTAACCAATGGGAAAAGCGCGCCGGCTATGCCACCGCCCGCGACTATTACGCCATCGCTGACCCCGGCGTAGCTCCGCAATTCATCGTCTCTCCATCTGATGTTATCGACCTCACAGGCAGAATGCAGCCCGATGGACAGCTCGACTGGACGCCTCCGCCCGGCAACTGGATGATCCTGCGCTTCGGCTACTCACTTACCGGCCACGAGAATGGTCCCGCGCCCGCCGAAGCTACCGGTCTAGAAGTCGATAAGCTCAACCGCGCCGACGTAAAACAGTATCTCGATCATTATCTCCAGATGTACGCCAACACTGTAGGCCCCAATATGATGGGCAAGCAGGGCATCACCTATCTCACTACCGACAGCATCGAAGTCGGCCCGCAAAACTGGACTGACGATATGTTCAGTGACTTCCAGCGCCTCCGCGGCTACGACATGCGTCCCTGGCTCCCTGCGCTTACCGGCATAATTATCAAAAGCACGTACGACACCGACCGCTTTCTTTGGGACTTCCGCCGCACCATCAGCCAGTTATTAGCTGAGAATCACTATGGCGAGATAGCCGCTGACCTGCACGCCCACGGCATGCGTTATTACAGCGAAGCTCTCGAGATGCATCGTCCGTCGCTCGGCAATGACATGGAAATGCGCAGCCATGCCGACGTGCCCATGGGCGCCATGTGGACCTATCCGGCAAATGAGAGTGCAAATCCCACTTACTTTGCTGATCTCCGCGGGGCCGCTTCCATATCGCACATTTACGGCCAGAATCTTGTTGGCGCCGAATCCATGACCTCGCGCGGCCCCGCCTGGTCCTGGTCTCCCGATTCGCTCAAGCGCATCGCCGACCTTGAATTCGATCTCGGCGTCAACCGCTTCGAAATTCATGAGTCCACCCATCAACCCGTACGTGATATGGCCCCGGGACTTACCCTCGGACCCTACGGCCTCTGGTTCAATCGCAATCAAACCTGGGCCGACGACGCCGGTCCCTGGATCACTTATCTCGCCCGCTGCTCCTATCTCCTCCAACAAGGCCACTACGCCGCAGACGTCGCTTACTTCTACGGCCAGGAGGGTCCGCTCACCGCTGTCTTCGGTTGGAAAAAAGCAACGGACTTACCCAACGGCTACGCTTTCGACTTCGTCGATAGCGACGTGATCCTTCACAAGTTATCTTATAAGGACGGGAGACTTGTAACTCCCGGCGGCACAAGCTATCGCATCCTCTATCTCGGCGGCAGAAGCAACCGCATGACTCTTGCTGTGCTGCGCCAGATCGCCGGCTTCGTTTCCCAGGGCGCAGTTCTCGTCGGCAGCAAGCCAACGGACTCTCCTAGCCTCTCCGACAGCGAAGCTGATTTCCATAGCCTCGCCGACAAGCTTTGGGGCAAAGGCTCGCGAGCTAATCCCTTCATCCGCAAATTCGGCAAAGGCCGCGTTTATTCCGGCATGAGTGCTGACGATGTTCTGTCCGCGCTCAAGGTTCCGCAGGATTTCAGTTACACCAAGCCCGAACCCCATACCAAGCTTAGGTTTGTTCACCGCAAGCTCGCCGACGGCGATCTCTACTTCGTAGATAATCGCAAAGATCGCGCGGAAAATCTTGAAGCCACTTTCCGCGTATCCGGCTTCGCCCCCGAGTTATGGGATCCAGCCACCGGAACCTCGCGTCCTGCCAGCTATCGCATGGCCGATAACCGCACAGAAGTCACTCTGCATCTCGATCCATACGGAACCGTCTTTGTCGTCTTCCTCAAGCCCACAGCAGCGCCATCTTTCACCGTGCCGGCGCCCAAAGTTACTCCTGTTCCGGCGCTCGATGACGCGCTTAATCATAACTGGACTGTTACCTTCCAGCCCTGCCGTGGAGCACCGCCAACGATGAATTTCAACAGTCTGATTTCCTGGACGGATAGCTCCAACTACGGTGTCAAGTATTTCTCCGGAACTGCTACTTATTCCAAATCCATCAACATTCCCGCCAGTCTTCTCGAAGCCGGCGCTCATCTCTGGCTCACCTTGGGAGATGTCGAGAACATCGCTCGTGTCGAAATCAACGGCAAACCCGTGGGCATCGCCTGGAAGACGCCATACAAACTCGACATAACCGGCGCACTCAAGCCTGGCGCCAATCAGTTCACCATCGCAGTTACAAATCTCTGGGTCAACCGGCTCATCGGCGATCAGCAGCCCTGGGCGCTCAGGAAATACGCCTTCACTGATTTCACGCCCTATAAAGCCGATTCGCCTCTGCTTCCGTCAGGTCTTATCGGTCCGCTTCACCTGGTTTCCGTAACTCAGCAATAGCACAAAGAGTCTGATTCTGGTCCGGCGCTCGTTCGCGAGCGCCGGACCAAGGCATTTGAAGATGTGGTATCGGCGCTGGAAATTTACTGAATAATTAGCTTGCATTTTGCAAGCCAAATCGGCAAAAATCGCTCTGCGGCATTCCCCTCAATCAGAGTGCGGAGCCCTTGCCGCAGCTAAAAAAGCCGGGCCCAAATGCGAGGAGGTCGAGAATGAGCAGCGTGCGTGTGCTTGTGGGAACGCGAAAAGGTGCGTTCGTCCTCAGCGCCGACGGCAAGCGCAACAACTGGACGGTGGATGGACCGTTCTTCGCCGGTTGGGAGATCTACCACATGAAGGGCTCCCCGGTTGATCCCAACCGCATTTACGTCTCGCAAACCAGCGGCTGGTTCGGCCAAATGCTGCAGCGCTCCGATGACGGCGGCAAAACCTGGCAGCAGCCCGGCCTCAAGCCCGGCGAACCGGCCACGCCCGCATTTCCCAACAAGGCGCCGAACCGGTTCCTTTATGACACCTCGGACGAATCCGGCAAGCCTCTCACCACGCATCAGTGGTACGACGGCACCCAGCATCCCTGGGAGTTCAAGCGCGTCTGGCACCTCGAGCCCTCGCTCACCGACCGCGATACTGTCTACGCCGGCGTGGAAGACGCAGCTCTTTTCCGCTCCACCGATGGCGGCGAGAGCTGGCATGAGCTCTCTGCTCTGCGCGGCCATGGCACCGGCCCAAATTGGCAGCCGGGCGCCGGCGGCATGGGCCTGCATACCATCATCCTCGATCCCGCAAATCCCGAGCGCATCTTCATCGCCATCTCCGCCGCCGGCGCCTTCCGCACCGACGACGGCGGCGCCACCTGGAAACCCATCAACAAAGGCCTTCACTCGCAATACATTCCCGACCCCAACGCCGAGGTCGGCCATTGCGTCCACCATGTGGCCATGAATCCCTCGCGCCCGGGCGTGCTCTTCATGCAAAAACACTGGGATGTGATGCGCTCTGACGATGCCGGCGACAACTGGCGCGAAGTCAGCGGCAATCTGCCCACCGACTTCGGCTTCGTCATCGACGTGCACTCCCACCAGCCCGAAACTCTCTACGTCGTTCCCATCAAAAGCGATTCCGAGCACTTTCCCATCGATGGCAAGCTCACTGTTTACCGCAGCCGCAGCGGCGGCGACGAGTGGGAACCGCTCACCAACGGCCTGCCGCAGAAAAACTGCTACGTGAACGTGCTCCGCGATGCTATGGCTGTCGATACACTCGACGATTGCGGCATTTACTTCGGCACCACCGGCGGCCAGGTCTATGCCACCTCCGATTCCGGCGAAACCTGGGCGCCGATCGTGCGCGATCTGCCCGCAGTGCTTTCCGTGGAAGTGCAAACTCTGGCATGATTCGCGTCATCATTCCCTATCACCTGCGCAATCTCGCCGGCGTTTCCGGAGACGTCGAACTCGACGTCTCCGCGCCGGTAACCATTCGCAGCGCACTCGACGCGCTCGAACTCCGCTATCCGATGCTTCGCGGCGCCATCCGCGACTACGAAACGCAACAGCGCCGTCCCTTCCTGCGCTTTTTTGCCTGCCAGCAGGATTTCTCCCTCGAACCGCCGGAAACAGAATTGCCGGAGGCGGTTGCTGAGGGCAGGGAGCCGTTCTTAATCCTCGGCGCCATCGCCGGCGGCTAAACCGTCGTCCGCCGGCTCTGCGCTGACTTGCTGACTCGCTACCTCGCTATCTCGCCAGCACCGCCAATTCCGTAATCCCCGCAGGTGTTAGCATCGAAGATGACAGATGAAATCAAAAAAACTGAAGATTATCCCCCTCGGAGGATTGGGCGAGTTCGGCATGAACTGCCTTGCCCTTCGCTGGGAAGACGACATCATCGTCATCGATGCCGGTCTCATGTTCCCCGAGTCGGAACTGCTGGGCGTGGACATTGTTGTTCCCGACATCAGTTATCTCATTGAGAATAAGCAGCACGTACGCGCCATCATTCTCACCCATGGTCACGAGGACCACATCGGCGGCCTGCCCTGGATTCTCAATGAGCTCAAGGTTCCCGTCTACGCCACCGAGTTCACTCTCGCATTCGTCGAAGGCAAGCTCGAAGAGCACGAAATGCTCGATGAAACCGAGCTCATCGAGATCACGCCCAAAGAAAAATTCACCATCGGCCCATTTACGGTCGAGCCCATCCGCGTCACCCATTCCCTCGTCGATTGCGTGGCCCTCGCCGTCGAAACCCCCGTCGGCGTAGTGATCCACACCGGCGACTTCAAAATCGATCTTTCCCCCCTCGATGACAAGCCCTTCGACCTTCACACCTTTGCCGAATACGGCAAACGCGGCGTCCTCGCCCTGCTTCAGGACTCAACGAACGTCGAGCGCCACGGCTACACGCCCAGCGAATCATCCGTCCGTCCGCGCCTCGACGAGCTGTTCTCGCAGACCCGCAAAAAGCTCTTCTTCAGTTGCTTCTCGTCTTCCATTTACCGCATACGCATCGCCGTTGATCTGGCGCGCGCCCACAGCCGCAAAGTCGCCGTCATCGGCCGCTCCATGATGGAAAGTACTGAGATCGCGCAGGACCTCGGCTACATCGACGTCCCACCGGGCCTCATCATCAATCCCGGCCAGTTGCGCGACTTCCCTCCCGAGCAGCTCATGATCCTCATCAGCGGTACGCAGGGCGAGCCCATGAGCGCCCTCAGCCGCGCCGCCCTCGACAACCACAAGCACGCGCGCATCGAGCCCGGCGACACCGTCGTGCTCAGCTCCCGCATCATCCCCGGCAACGAGAAAAGCATCTTCCGCGTCATCGACCACCTCAATCGCCGCGAGGCCAACGTAGTCTACGACGACGGCTCCCACGGCCTCATCCACGTCAGCGGCCACGGCAGCCAGGAAGAAATGCGCCTGCTCATCAATCTCATCCGGCCCAAATTCTTCATCCCCGTCCACGGCGACTACCGCTATCTCCGCCGCCACGCGCAAATCGCCATGGAAACCGGCGCCGTGGAGCACGCCATAGTCATTGAAGACGGCGATGTCCTCGAGCTCGATCAGGACGATGCCCGCAAGCACGACAAAGTCACCGCCGGCCGCATCCTCATCGATTCCGGCTCATCCATCGACGTAGTTGAAGACCTCGTCATCCGCGACCGGCGCATTCTCTCTGAAGACGGCATCGTCCTCGCCGTGCTTGCCATCAACAAGCGCACCGGCAAAGTCGAGCGCCCACCTGAAGTCATCATGCGCGGCTTTGGCGGCGTCGACGTCACCGACCAGGCGCGCGAAGTCATCCTCCGCACCCTCGAAGGCCTGAGCAGCGAGCAGAAAAGCGATTACGGCATGGTCAATGAAAAAGTACGCGTCGAGCTCAAGCGCCTCATCCAGAAAGTTACCGGCCGTCGCCCCATGATCATGCCTGTGATCCTCGAAATCTGAACCGCGGGCCGGCCGTCATCCTCGCGCGCACGAGCGTCTGCCCGGCTGGCCCATCAGCGCATTCAAATCACCGCATCCCCATGCGCGGGCGCGGTTCGCCTCCGGTGTATTCCTGAATTGCTATGCTCTGGGCTACGCGGCTGTCGGGCAGACAACCGCAGGCACATCGACGCGCGCAGGACGATACCGCAGCGTGTCCGCAATTTCCGCCGCCTGCACAGGCATTTCGGGGGCCTCGGCGTGCTGCCTTCCCAGCGCACGCTTGGCGATGAATACCTCACCCAGCAGCAGCCGGGCGTTGTCCTCCAGATCCACAAACCCCGTCTCGCTCTCCAGGCACAGTGCCTGCGCCTCTGGCGAAAGATACGGCGCAATAAAAACCGGCGTGGCGTTGCCGCATAGCTCCGCCGCATTCTCCTGCAGTTCCCGCAACGCCTTGCGCACCAACCGGGGCTCGCTGCTGGAGACCACCTTGCAGGCCAGCGTGTGATTGCGGCCCAGAACGCTGACCCGCACCACCATATCCATCTCCCGGCCCGATTCCGGGATCATCTCCATTCCCTTCACTTCAACCGTGGAAACCTGCTGCAGGGCAGCCTTCAGAGCTTGCTTGGCGCGGGTCCCCAATTCGTTGCGCATGCTGACTGCTTTCATCGATACATCTCCTTCCCATGTTGCCGGGTCCTGCAGGTTGATTTGCGCTACGAACCGACTAATTATGTCGACTGACTTTGCCGAATGCGCGTGGCGAAATTTCCGAGCGTTTTGCTTCAGCAAACCGCCGCCGGCTGCAGGTGCAAAGGATGCGGCTTGTGAACCGCGCCAGCGTGCTGCCGGTATGTTCCCGCGCCTTTGGAATCCCCGATCGCCATCAGGGAAACCGCTGGCAGAATCAACGGCCGCAGCTTGTAAGCGTTCCTGCCAGACTGCACCAGTGACAGTGGCAGCGGCGTCATATATCTGCGTTCGCGGTAGAGCTTGAATTCCAGCCACTCGCACAGCCGCGAATCGCAAATCCGGGGCGGGTCCCGCCAGAATCCCGGGCCCAGATCGCAGCCAATGCGCAAATGCCCCAGCTCGAAATCAATTGCTGCCGCTTTCCTGGGGAAATTACGTCGAACGTTTCTTGCACCGATATAGATTCCGGTGACCTTGCGCCCCTTGCATTCTGTTCTGACCACCATCGCGCGCTCCCATCGTGTCTGGCAGCGCTATGCGCGGCGTTTGGAACTCTGCGGGGGAGGCCACCCTTCGGCCGTTCAGTTTTCAAACTCCGGCTCTTCGCCGGAGGCTATCTCTAGTTGCTCAAATCTTCGTCCCGTTCGCTGGAAATTGTCAAGCGCGGCAATTTAAAATCGCGCCAGTCGGCGCCTCAGTGTCCGCGCGCTTCCAGAAACTTCTCCGCTTCCAGCGCCGCCATGCACCCCGATCCCGCCGCCGTAATTGCCTGCCGGTATCTCCGGTCCTGGACATCGCCGCAAGCAAACACGCCCGGCACCACAACCCCGTTGCGCGTAGTCAGCACGTTCCCCGCGGTCAGAATATATCCCTCTTCGTCCAGGTCAATCTGCCCCGCAAGCATCTTTGCATTCGGCTCATGTCCGATGCCCAGGAACAGTCCGCTCACCCGCAGTTCGCTCAATCCTCCGCTGATCGCATCGCGCAGCCGCAGCCCCTTTACTTCCTTTTCTTCCACGCCCAGCACCTCGTCTACGACGGCGTTGGTGCGCAGCTCGATCTGCGAATGCGCAATCGCCCGCTCCAGCATGATCTTCGAAGCGCGAAACTGGTCGCGCCGGTGCAGCAGCGTGACCTTGGTCGCGAACCGGGTCAGAAACAGCGCTTCTTCCATCGCCGAATCGCCGCCGCCCACCACCGCAATTTCTTTGCCGCGAAAGAAGAACCCGTCGCAGGTTGCGCAGCTAGAAACGCCGTGCCCGATCAGCGCCTGTTCGCTGGGCAGGCCCAGCCACCGCGCGCTGGCGCCGGAGGCCACTATCAGGGTGTGCGCGCGAATCTCGCTGGTTCCTGTCTCCAGCCGGAACGGATACACGCCCAGGTCCACTTTGCTCAGGTGCGTCAGTTCGAATGTTGCCCCAAACCGTTCCGCCTGCTTCTTCATGTTGCCGATCAGCTCCGGCCCCTGAATCCCCTCCGGAAAACCCGGAAAATTCTCCACCAGGGTGGTGATGGAAAGCTGCCCGCCAGGCTCGTGGCCCTCCAGAACCAGTGGCTTCAACCCCGCCCGCGCGGTATAAATCGCCGCCGTCAGGCCCGCACACCCCGAACCAAGAATCACTGTATCCCGCAGGTCGCTCATCATTGTTTTCCTTTATCGATTGTAGCCGCTAAAGTACCGCGCGCCTTGCGGCGATGGGCAACCGTGGGCGCAATCATCGTCGCTTCATACCTTCAAGCTGACGCCCGCATTTCCGACGCCAAGTCGTAAATGCTGCGGAGTTCGAGCTTGCTGCGAAAATCAAACGGCGTCATCGGCTCTGCAAGCTCAATCTTGATCTCCGCGGCTCGCTCGGGCCGCAAATCGACGAAATTGTCGGAGTAAGACGCATCGGTATTCTGCACATTGGCCCATACCCAGAGAGCCGGAACGTCGGTTTCGATCAATACGCTATATTGCGTCTCGCCGCCGCTGGCTGTCACCGAAAGATGGGGTTGCTTCAGCTTGAGTCCCTTCGGCCTTGCGAAGAAGAGAGTGTTACGGGCCACCGTCAATCCATCCACAGTCACCTCCGGCCACACCAGCAGATTTCCGGCGCCATGGGATTGAACAAGATCGGAGAGATCGAGATTCTCTGCCAACCAGCTCGTCCGCGCCGGTATATTGATCTGTTTCGTCCCCTGCCGCAAGACTTCACCACGCGCGTCGGTGACGCACCAGGTCAATTCACCGGAAACATCATTCTGCTGATCGCTGGTAACGTGGATCTCCGCCTGCCCGCTTTGCGCATCCGGCAGACCGCTCACCAGCACCGGAGCAAAGAAGTGCCTCGACTGGTACAGCAGCGCTTTGGCCCGCCGGTAATAGTCCACCATCGCCCATGTGGAACACGGCCAGCAGTCGTTGTACTGCCAGATCACCGCCGCCATCGATCGCGGCATTTCGCGCCTCCAGTGTTCCACTCCATAACGAATCATCCATGCCTGGTTGATGTCGGTGAGCCACAGCGCGTCATCGAAGCTCTGGGGCGCTTTGCCAAAGTTCGCCTCTGTATAGCTCATGATGATCTCGATGCCGCGTCCGCTGCCATCCAGCTCGTGATACTGCATCACCGGCGAGTTGATATCCGTGCGGTCACTCGCATCGGTATAGGCGCGCACCGTCATCGGCACCGGGGTCGACTGCATGCCGAACTCGGTCACGAACCCTTCAATCTGCCGGTAGCTTTCCACCGGCTGGTTCCCGTGCCACACCCCCCAGGAGTGAATGTCGCCGCTGCCATGCGCGCCGCTGCCCACTTCATAAAACGCGCCCGGCACGAGGCGATTCACGATCCCGCCGATGAAGTCCTTGAAAAGCTGCTCGTAGCCCGGAAAAAACTCAATCTCGTTGTTCCCGCTCCAGATCACGATCGCAGCGTGGTTGCGGCATCTGCGCGTCTGCTCTTCAATCTCCTCGCGCAGATTCGCCATCCACTCTTGGTCGCGAACCGGATAACTGGCATTGGCAAACTTGAACTCGAACTGCAGCATCAACCCCAATTCATCGCACAAATCGAACAGCTCGTCCTCTTCGTAATAACCTCCGCCCCAAAGCCGGATAAAATTGAAATTGCATTCCACCGCCTTCGCCATATACCAGCGCAAAATCTCTGGTGTCACCCGGGTGGGCATGTTGTCGGCGGGAATCCAGTCGGCTCCCTTCGCGAATACCGGCACGCCGTTCACGCGCACGTGCATGGCCACCTCCCCGCTGGGCTTCATCACTTCCACTTTGCGCAGTCCAATCCGCCGCGTCGCCGTGTCCAGAACCTTCCCGTCCGCGCCCTTCAGTTGCACCGTCACGTCATAGAGAGGTTGGTTCCCCATGCCGTTTGGCCACCACAGTTGCGGCTTGGCAATCGTCGCCTGCAGCACGGCCTCGCCTTCGCTTGCCGCCCCCCTCGCCGTTGCAGCCGCTTCGCCCGCCAGAGCAATCCCGGCTTCGAGATGAGCTCCGGAAACTCGCCCACTCAGCGCCGCGCGGATCTCCAACTGCACCGATCCATCTGCCTGATGATTCTGCAGCACCCCCGCATCGGCAATGCGCGCGTCGTAGCCCAGAACCTCGATCTTCTTCCAGACGCCCTGGGTCAGCACCGGACGGCACCAGTCCCATCCCCACATGTAAGGCGCCTTGCGAACCCACGAGCGTTCGTTGGGCAGGTCGACCCCGTACTTCGCCTTGTAGGTTGATCTCTGCTTCTGCACATAATCCGTCAGTGGGTCAAAACGAATGCGCAGGTGGTTCGTCCCTTTGCGCAGGTGAGGCTTGATGTCAAAGCTCCAGCTCCGGAACATATTGTTCGTGCTGCCCACGCTGCGGCCATTCACCTCGATCGTGGCCAGAGTATCCAGCCCATGGCAAACCAGCTCCACGTGCTCCTTTTTACGCAGGTCATCGGCAACTTCGAAATCGCGCTCAAACAGCCACGCTTTCTCCGCCACCCATTGCACTTTTCCGTTGTTTTCCCGGTAAAAAGGATCGGGAATTGTGCCCGCTGCAAGCAGGTTTGTATAAGTGCTTCCGGGAATCGATGCCGGAATCGTCCCCTGTTTGTCTTCCTGGCGCAAAGTCCACTTCTCACCGCCCAAATCCAGCCAAATCGGACCCGCCCCATCGGCATTCAAGGCAAGGCTCGATTTGTCCAGCATCGCCGCAATCCCCAGCCCCGCCGTTCCCTGAATCATCCTTCGCCTCGTCATCCCAGCCATCGCGCTCGCAATCCCGTTCAGCGTCAAAGTTCTGCTCCTTCCTTAACCACGCCCATTGAAACACAATTCCCTTCCCCAACTGGGTGCGGTCTCCACCAAGTGCGGAATCTGCCACCGAAGCGCACCAAGCATAACCGCTCTTTTTGCCGGAAAATTCCGCAAAAAATCGGCAGTGGAATCCTGAGAGCGCGAAATCAATCGTTCGCAATGTAAGTAGCGGTGAGGGCGACCATCGATTTGCAGACTTTCCGCCAGGGAGCTCCGTGCCACTATGCCGCCGCTCTTCGTTCTGTGGCTATTCTGAGCCGCCCGACTCGTCTGCCGCCGATAGGATGAGGCGATGCTTCGCGGATCAATGGGATTCGTGAAATCGACATCTTCGCTCGCCAGACGCGCGGTGACCGCATCCCCGGACAATGCGCGTTACCTGGAAATCGTGCCCACAAGATTAAGATCGATCGCGACATCCTTATCCGCCTTCCAGAACAGGAAGCTCGGATTCTTTAATCCCCACTGAACATAAGGCACCACAAAATGAGCCCTGGCAGTGGCGTCGCTGCCAACGAGATGCATCTGCACAGGAACCGTAATTTCATGCGGTGTTCCCAAAAGGGTGAAGATTCCGGTCACCTCGATGCTCGAGTCGCCCGAAGGAGCAAGGATGCCGGCATATGTTTTCGGCGCAAAGGAAACAGTGGCGTACTGTTTAACCTTCAGGACGTCGTTGTCCATCTTCTTATCACGACTGTCGTTGCCCGTTTTGCCGCTGCCGGCGGCGACGACTATCGCACCCTGCATTTTTGCGCCGTCCTGGTTAAACTCAACCGATCCGGATTGGACATGAAAGGTGCCCTTGACGATCTCATGAGTTGTTTTGAGCGTCATCTTAACCTGACTGGCCTCGGGATTGAGGTCCAGGGCCAGATGCTGGGCGAACACAGCCGGAGCGAGCATGACGCTGATGGCGAAGACCGCGAATGGCTTCATTGCACCTCTCTTCTAATGCGAACTGCAGAGTTCAGCCGGCCACGGCATGGGGAATAACCGCCGCGCGCTGCGCGGCGACGCGCGTCAGTTTTGCCGTCACCCGCATGACGCCGGGCCAGACCCTGAGGCAGAACGGCAATACAGCGCGTGCCGGTGAGTTGTTCAAGCCATCCGCGGCGAGCCTGGCCAGGCGCATCTGGGGCAGCAGTGCCGATCGCAGGCGAGCCTGATAGAGCGGTGCCGGCTCGCCTGCGAGGAAAGCGGCGGAAGCACACCGCGCAGTATGCAGGGCGATCGATATGCCGTCGCCGGTAAACGAAGGGATGACGGCGGCCTGGTCGCCAATGCAATAGAGCCCATCCTCCGTTGTGCGCCGGATGTGACCGTACGGGATGTGCGTGATCGCGATGGGCTTGTCGAGCAAAGGCTCAGCACCGGCAAGCCTCTTGGCGAGATGGGGACAGTCCTGTTGCATCTTCGCCAGGAACTTGTCCCATCGATGCTCCACTCGCGCGAGATACCGCTGCTGCACCACCCAGCAGAGGTTTGCGATGCCGCCTTCCACCGGCTGGATGCCGCCATAACCCCCGGGATAGAGCATCAACTCAGAGGCGCCATAGAGTTCGGCCATCTGAGCCGGCGAAAGCCGGTAATACATCTTGAAGGCGACCCATCGCTGCGGGTCTTTGGGGCGCACGTAACCGCGAAGATCGTGCTTGCCTGTGGCGAGAAAGGCCGTGGGAGCTTCACAGACCGCGCCATCGTCGAGCGTGGCTTGCCACATGCCGGTTGCCGTACGGCAGAGTGCCTGCACGCTGCGACCGCGCTCAACGCGGACCCCCGCGGCGACAGCCTCGGCGATGAGCGCGGTATCCAGCGTTTTGCGGGTGAGCGAGGCTGCGGGAAACGGCAAAGCTGCCTCCGCGGCGCGCCTGGCGGCTGCGAGGCGAACATAGAGGATGGGCACTGCGCCCAGCGTGGCCACGTCGATGCCCAGTACGCGCAGATCCTCGAGAGCCTCACCGCTCAGGAACTCTCCGCAGACCTTATGGCGCGGTATAGGCTCCCGTTCGATGAGAGTAACGCCGCGTCCTTTGCGGTTGATCGCGATTGCGGCGGCACATCCCGCCACTCCGCCTCCGATGACCAAAACTTCATCTTTCCAAAAAGTCTGATTGTAAGTGGGGGTTCTAAGTGCTGAAATCGCGCCGTTCCTTGAAGACATTCTGTTACCAATGCCGCAATTGCGATTGATATTGTCTGTTATCTATCACATCGGCTAGAGGATTGGACGGCTTCCTGCAAGATTGGTGAGCCTGCCCCGCTCGGTCTCATCCGCCGCTGATGTTCAGAGATAGAATGCCGCCGCTCACCACCGTCACGCGCGGCGAGTAGTGAGTTCGCGCCAATTGAGGCCGAGCTCGACGAGAAGTAGAGATGCCAGGGTGAAAGCGATGACGCCGACGGCGGCAAGGCTGTCGCCGAGATGGCCCCAGTACGCGGGCCAGAGATTGAGCACCCGGCTGGAGACAAATGTAAACGTGACGGCGTAGGAACGAGCCATCCACTGGCGGTGCTGAACGATCTGGCGGTTCCGCGCGGCGACGAAAGCGGCCGTGGTACAGACGATCCACGCGGCCGCCTGCATGGAAGTTCCCGGCAAACCAGGGCGGCCGGCGGCCAAAGCGATCCCCGTGCCGGCGCCGATAAAGACGGAAATGACATACATGAGGCCAAGCACGCGATGGAATTTCAGGTAGCGCTGGCGAAGCCGCGACGAAAACTGGATGGGACCGGAGAGCAAAGCGATGGTGCCGCAAATAGTATGGGGGATGAGAAGATGGCGGTCGGCGATAACCTGCAAACGATATGCGCGGTACATCGGGTAGCCGGCGATGAGAAATACTTCTGAAGTGACGAAAACGAAAAGCGTCGCGAGACCTAGGGAGATCCAAAGAATGGTCTTGAATCGGGACCGCCGCGACCGGTGTGCGAGCACAGTGGAAGATGCCATCATTTGCCTCTCAAGAGAGACGGAATTTGGCGCGCGACGTTGGCGTGGGGCTCGGAAAACTTCACTTAGATGACCTAGGGTCGCAGGCGACCAATCCCTTTCCCAGATCTCTCCGTGGCAAGGTGCTCCAGCCGGATCCCTTGCCATGCGCGTTCCCCAAAGTTGGGAGATGGCCTCCTACTTGCGAAGCTGCGAAACCGCAAGACTGGCTGGCTATCCTCTTCTCGGCCCTTCTATAACCACCTGTCTCCGCATTGGAGGATTCTCATGAGCAATCTCTTTCATTGGCCATGCACATGCCACACTCCCGCTGTCCGGAGTGCTCTCTGTGTTTGCATCTTCACCTCTACGCTACGCCGCTCTTCTGCTTGCACTCGCGCCCGCAGCATCCATCGCCGGCGGTCCCAGGTACGTTGCCGGCATCAGCTACTTCAACTCGAGCGTCCTTGGCCAGCCCCTCCGCTGGGCGAACGGCCAGGTCAACTATTACGTCGATCAGGGGCCGCTCAACGCATCCGTTACCAACCAGCAGGCCACCGCCATGGTTGATGCCGCCGCCGCGCTCTGGAGCTCCGTGCCCACCGCCGGAGTGACGCTCACGGACAAGGGCCAGCTCAACGAAGACGTAAACGCCTCCAACATCGTCGCAGATTCCAATGCGCACATCGCTCAGCCCGCCGACGTCGCGCCGTCAGCTACCGGTTATCCGGTAGGCGTAGTCTACGACGCCGACGGTTCCGTGATCGATACGCTCTTCGGCGCCGGCGCCAGCCAGCCCGACTCCTGTCAGATCAACGGGGTCTGGTTTTGGATCGACAACTTCACTACCGACGCTGCCTTCACTCACGCCGTCATAGTGCTCAACGGCCGCTGCGCCACCACTCCGGCGCTCCTTCAAATGATGAGTTTCCAGCTCGAGCGCGCCTTCGGCCGCATTCTCGGCCTGGATTTTTCCCAGGTCTATCCCGGCGCCCTCACCAATGGCAATGCGGCGGCCGCAGAGGCATGGCCTGTAATGCAGCCATTCAGCGGCGCCTGCGGCCCCACCGGCGGCGCGTGTACTCCCAATCCTTCTCAGCTCAGCTACGACGACATTGCCGCGCTCAATCGCATTTATCCCATCAACGCCAGCAATCTCCCGTCTTTCCCGGGCAAGACGCTGACCGCCGCCAACACCATCTCGATTCAGGGAACCATCAACTTCCGTACTGGCTACGGAATGCAGGGTGTGAATGTGGTCGCCTGTCCTCTCGACTCCGGCGGCAATCCCCTGTATGAATACACCGTCACTTTTGTCTCCGGCGCATACTTCAACGGCAACCATGGCAATCCCGTAAGCGGCTATACCGACTCGGCGGGAGATCGCTTCGATATGTGGGGTTCCGACGACCCTGCCCTTCAGGGTTATTTCGACCTCAGTGGAATTCCGCTCCCGCCAGGCGTCAGCGCGGCCGACTACCAGGTCAGCTTTGAAGCCGTTGACCCCCTCTACACCTTTGCCAATTCAGTCGGTCCTTACATTGACGGCCAGCCCGCGCCCAGCGGCACTCTCAACGCGGTCACCTTGCGCGGCCTTACCGCAGGTGCCGTGCAAAACCTCAACCTCACCGTTTCTGATTCCGTCCCTGGCAGCTACCAGACCTCGATCGGCTCGGAATCGTCGCCGCGGCTCATGCCCGCCAGCGGTTTTTGGCTGGGCCGTATCAGCCAGATCGGTCAGACAGACTGGTTCACGTTTCCAGTTCGTGCTGGACGCTCTTTCACTGTGGTTACACAGGCCCTGGACGAAGCCGGAGCCGCCAGCAATGCGAAGGCCATGCCCGTTATCGGTGCGTGGGACGCTTTCTATTCCATGGGCTCAGCGCCGGTCGGCTATGCACCAGCACTCAACGGCGAGGCTACGGGGGAAACCTGGCTTCAGGTTGCTGCTGCGGCGGATGACCAGGTCCGAATTGCCATCACCGACCAGCGCGGCGACGGCCGGCCCGACTACGCGTACAGTGGTTGGATCCTCTATGCTGACACCGTCCAGCCTGCACGGCTGCCCGCTTCCGGAGGCCCCATCGTGATTCACGGCATGGGCTTCCGCTCTAACGATACGGTCCTGGTGGGTGGTCAGACCGCAACGATCACCAGCATATCTCCCAACGAAATCACCGCGATTGCTCCGCCCGCCGCCGTCGGCGAAACCGGATCGGTCAATGTGGAAGTCGATGATCTGCCTGTCTTCTACGCCAGCGCAATCATCTCTGGCGGCATCAGCTACGACTCGGGCTCCGGTGACGCGCTCACCCTTGTTACCGCGCCTGCAAATACCGTTCCCACGGCCACTCCGCTGCCATTTACTGTGACAGCCCTCGGTCCTGATCTCGCGCCCGCTGGCGGAGTCACCGTTTATTACACGCTCACCAGCGGCACCGCCCAGCTCGCCTGCGGCAAGACAAGCTGCTCTGTCACTGCCACAGGGGACGGACGCGCCACATTGAATCTCACCGCAGTCGATTCGACCCCTTCCGTCATCACCGCCTCGTTGACCAATGGTTCCAGCGTGCAGGCCCACTTCACGGGAGGAACGCCGCCCGTCCTCACCGCGCTCACGCCGCCGCTCTCGCTCGCCGCCGGCGCTCAATTTACCTGGACCGTGCAGGCGCTGGTGCTGCAGAACGGATCGCCTTTAAGCGGCCAATCTGTGATTTGGCAGACCAACGTCACCGGCATCGCTCCTCAGGACGGCGCTGGCGCCCTGAGCGCCGCGTCGGGCGTCGCCACCAACTCGCTCATGGTTGGGCCGCTTGCCGAAGGACAGTCCGTTTCCATTGAGGCATGTTTGAACGGCACCGGCCAGTGCGTATTGTTCTCCGCCTTCGGGGCACGCCCTGAATATGCTTTGCTCAACCCCGTCTCCGGAATCTCGCAGTCTCTCTCCGTTTCCGGTACGCCGCAGCAGATCGCTCTCCGCCTTCTTGATATGGACGGCAATGCAATGGCTGGCGGAACCGTGACTCTCTACCAGGCGCTCTACGCCTGGGCTCCGCCTTGTCCGCCGCATGGCGCCTGTCCCCCGTCTGAACTAATGGCTGCACAGGAATCCACGGCGATCTCCGCTGTCGACGGCACGGTGATTTTCACACCGGCGTCGCTCCCCGGCACGCCTTCAACGCTGAAGGCGCTGGCCGCCAGCGGCAACACCGCGGCGGTGGACATTGCGATCGAGCAGCATCCTTAATTCAGCGATTTAGCCGATCTTTAGCGGATTGGGGAGCTTGACATTGTTTGGGGTGAACCCTGCAGGTGGGCGGGGTCGCGCCGGCTCTACGGTACGGCGGGTTGGTTTCCGGCGCAGCTTTCCCAGGATTTCATCCCGGGAACGTCGGATCTCTCCGGCGCAAGCCCGCCATACCCCGCCCTGCTTCAGTTGCGGAGCGCGGTCAAATTCCGCCCCTTTACAGCCGATTCCGACCGCCTGAAGATCAGCATTTCCGCCCGCCTCCCGCTAAAATAGATACAGTACATTTCGCCTTTCTCAAGGGGTACAGAAACTTGCCTTTGTACGAGTATCGCTGCACCAGTTGTGGCTATCGGTTTGAAAAGATCCAGCCTTTCAGCGCGGAGCCGGAAACAGTTTGCCCCAAGTGTCAGGGTTCGCTGGTTCGTCCGCTTACCGCTCCCGCATTCCAGTTCAAAGGCGCGGGCTGGTACGTGAACGACTACGCTGCAAAGAGTGCGCCCGCGGCCGAGTCCGCGCCCGAATCGAAATCCGGCGGAGATTCCAAAGCTGCACCGGCCGGCGAGAGCAAAGCGGCCGAGAGCAAATCCGCGGAGAGCAAGCCCGCTCCCGCTTCGGCTCCCAATTCCGACTCCGCAGCCACGAAAACCGGCTCAGCCAGTTGATTCGCCGCATCATCGAAGCGCCGGCGGTATTGTCGGCGGTACACGGCCATGTTGTAACGTCGCGTGGACCCAGGTGCTTTTTCGATCGGTCCGCATGTCAATCGTCACCCCGCGCTCTGCAAATCCGGCGAAAGCATAAGATAGTTGCTGGAAATGCCCCTGCTCGACCCCATTCCGTCTCCCGTCGCCAACGCCGACTTCGCCACGCTCGAATGGCAGCCGCTCCTTGATCTCGTCGCCGCCTTCGCCGCCTCGCCGGTCGGCCGCGATGCCATCCTCTCGCTGCGCCCTTCCACTGATCCAAACTGGATCGCGCGCCAGCATCAGCTCACCGCGGAGCTGCGCCTTCTCCTGGAAGAACAGGTTTCCATCGCCCTGGGCGGTCTCTTCGATTCCACGCAGCTCGCGGCCAAGTCGCAGATTGAAGGCGCCGCGCTCGAAGCCCCCGAACTCCAGTCCATCGCACGGCTCGCCAACGATATCGCCTCCTGGCAAGATCTGTTAAGCGAGCCGCCCACACGCCTCCAGGACAAGCTTCCCGGTCTCACCGAACTATCCGCATCACTTACCGCGAATCTGCGCCCTCTCGCCGCATCCATCGAGGGCAAGATCCTTCCCGACGGCTCGCTCTCTGACGATGCATCGCCGGAACTGGCCCGCATCCGCCGCGAGCAGGAGCGCCAGCAGCGCCTCATCCAGGAGAGCCTCCGCGCCGCCTTGCGCAAGCTCACCAGCGAAGGCTCCGCCCAGGAAGACCTCATCACCATCCGCGGCGAGCGCTTTGTCATCCCCGTGCGCAGCGAGCTCAAGCGCCGCGTCTCCGGTGTCATCCACGGCGCCAGCTCCTCGGGCCAAACGGTCTATGTAGAGCCCCTCGAAACCATCGAACAGAACAACGAACTCGTGCGCCTCCTCGAAGAAGAGCAGGAAGAAATCCATCGTATCTTCGTCGCTCTCACGCACCAGGTCGGCGCGCACGCGCAGAGCCTCGTCGTCGGCGCGCGCGTGCTTGCTTCGGTTGACAGTCTGCTTGCGCGCGCACGCTTCGCCCGCTCCTATGCTTGCATTGAGCCTCGCCTGACGCCTGACAGACTCAACCTCCAATCCGCCCGGCACCCGCTGCTCGAAAAGCATCTGCGCGCAACCGGCGGCCATATTGTCCCGCTCACCCTCGAACTCACCTCCGAAACCCGTCAGCTCGTTGTCAGCGGCCCCAATACCGGCGGCAAGACCGTCACCCTCAAAACCACTGCGCTGCTGGCCATGATGGCGCAGGCCGGCCTGCCCATCCCCGCTCAGTCCGCGGCCTTCCCCGTCTTCACCGCTTTCCTTGCCGACATCGGCGACGCCCAATCCATCGAAGCCGAGCTCTCCACCTTCTCCGCGCACATCGTCAACCTCGACCGCCTGGCGCGCCTCGCCGATTCGCAATCGCTCGTCCTGCTCGACGAACTCGGCTCTTCTACCGATCCCGAAGAAGGCGCCGCACTCGCCGTCGCCGTCGCCGCCCACTTCGTCGCCGCACACGCGTGGACGCTCATCTCCACCCACCACACATCGCTCAAGATCTACGGCGCCAACACCCCAGGCGTCCTCAATGCCGCCGCCGGCGTCGATGATGTCACACTGGTTCCCAATTACCGTCTCCAACTCGGCGTCCCCGGCGCTTCGGCCGGCATTCAAACCGCGGAGCGGCTCGGGCTCAACTCCGAAATCATCGCTGCAGCGCGCCAGCGCCTTGGCTCGCAGCAGGCTGACATCGCGCGCTTCCTCGACCGCATCCACAAAGAACTCGCCCAGCTCGAAGCCGATCGCAAAGCCGCCCGCGAGCAGCAATACGCCCTCAATCAGGAGCGCGCGCGCCTCGAGCGCGAAGGCGACACCGAGATGCGTAACCGCACTCGCGAGCTCGAACAGAAACTCGCTTCGTTGCTCAAGGACTTCGAATTCCAAATGCGCGAAAACGTCCGCGCCATTGAGGACCGCGCCGCCCAGCAGAAGCTCAGCAAAGAAGCAGAACGCCGCATCAACCGCCTGCGCCGCGAATTTCAGGAGAGCTTCAACCAGGCCGTCGTCGCTCACCGCACCGGCGCCGATGTCGGCGACGCCAACGCGCAGCCGCACATCGTCCGCCACGTCGCCGCCGGCGACCAGGTCCGCCTCAGATCCATGGGCAAAATCGCCATTGTTCAGCGCGAAATAGAGAAGGACACTTTTGAAGTGGCCCTCGGCCCCATCAAAATGCGCGTCAAGCGCGACGACATCGCCGAAGTGGTTCGCGCCGCCGCGCCGCAGTCCGCCGAGCGCTCCGATCCGTTAGCCGCTGCCCGCCGCCAGAAAGGCGTCCACGTCTCCGTCACTCCCGCCAACACCGACGACATGCGCATGGAGATCAACCTCATCGGCCGCACCGTCGATGAAGCCACTGAGGAGCTGGAAAAGTATCTCGACCGCGCCTTCCTCGCCGGCCTGCCGCGCGTGCGCGTGATTCACGGCCACGGCGCCGGCATCCTCCGCCGCGGCGTCCGCCAATTCCTCAAAAACCACCCCCACGTAGCCGGCATAGAAGAAGCCCCCCAAAACGAAGGCGGCATGGGCGCCACGCTTGTAGACTTGCGGCAGTAGTTGAGCAGTCGACAAATAGCTACAATTTCAAATAACAGAAATCGGGCCTTCGAATTACTCGTGGATTCCCAACCGGAATATTCCTAAGTGTCGAAGGTAATTGGAAACATCGGACCGTAGAGATTCTGACTCGACCTCGGTTTGAGGATTCGGTGCATGGCTCGACAACAGATAGGTTCAGCGACCCTGAACCGTTAACAAGACTGTTGGAGAAGCCATGAACAATACGGATTTCGATTGGGACGACGCGAACATCAGCCACATCGCCGAGCACAGAGTGACCCCAGAGGAAGCAGAAGAGGCTCTAACGAACGACCCGCTTGAGATTGAATTTGAAATCACCGAAGACGGCGAGGAGAGGTGGTCATACTTGGGAGAGACAGCCGGTACTCGGCTTCTGTACCTCGTTATCACTCTTCGCGGTGAAAAGTTCGGGTAGTCACGGCATTCGATCCGCCCAAGGAAGAGAAGCTGTTTTATCTCGAAACAAAGGCAGGGTTAAAAGATGGCGATGAAGATTCCTAAATTCGCGAACGAAGCTGAAGAGGCTAAGTGGTGGTATGAGAACCGAGGAAAGCTCTCGGAAGAATTCCACAAGGCGGCCAAGGAAGGGCGCCTTCGCCGGGGAGGAGTGCAAAGACTACTTGCCGAGCGCGGAATCGAATTCAAAGAGCCGAAGCTCACGCCCACCACCACCATCCGCCTCGATCCCGACGACATTGCCCTGGCACGCAAGCATGCTGAGAAGCGCGGGCTCCGCTATCAGACCTACCTCAAAATGATCATCCACGAAGCCCTGCGCAGAGCCGAGGAAGAAAACAAATCGGCCGCAGCATAGACATTCTCCAGCAAACAGAACAGGCCCCGCACCCGCAGAGCCTGTTTTGCTAACTTGCTGACTCGCTAACCCCTGATCCCTGACCCCTGTCTCACGCCATCGCCTCTCTCCCCATCGGCTCAAACACCAATTGGTTCGACTTGCGATCCACATCGATCTTCACGTGCGCCCCATGCAGCACTTCGCCGTCGAGGATCTTTATCGCCAGCGGGTCTTGCACCATGCGCTGCAACGCGCGCTTCAGCGGCCGTGCGCCATACGCCGCATCCGACCCCGTTGCCAGCACCAGTTGCCGCGCCGGCTCGGTCAGCTCCAGCGAAATTGCCCGGTCCTCAAGCAGCTTGCGTATATCGTTGAGCCGCATCTCCAGAATCTGACCCATCTGCGCTGCGCCCAGCGGCCCGTAGATCACAATATCGTCCACGCGATTCAAAAACTCCGGCCTGAAGTGCTCCCGCAGCGTGCGCATCACGCTCTCCCTCGCCATCTCGAAATCATGGTCGGTCTTCAGTGATTCGCCGGCGAGAAATGCCGACCCCAGGTTCGAAGTCATGATCAGCACCGTGTTCTTGAAGTCCACCGTACGCCCCTTCGAATCCGTCAGCCGCCCGTCGTCCATCACCTGCAGCAGCACATTGAAGACGTCGGGATGCGCCTTCTCAATTTCGTCGAACAGGATCACGCAATAGGGCCGGCGCCGAACTGCCTCGGTCAACTGCCCCCCTTCGTCGTAGCCCACGTATCCGGGAGGCGCGCCGATCAGCCGCGCCACGGCGTGCTTCTCCATGTACTCGCTCATGTCGATGCGCACCATCGCCTGCTCGTCGTCGAAGAGAAATTCCGCCAGCGCCCGCGCCGTTTCCGTCTTGCCCACACCCGTCGGCCCCAGAAAGATGAACGAACCGATTGGGCGCTTGGGATCGCTCAATCCCGCGCGCGAGCGCCGGATCGCATTTGCGACTACGCTCAGGGCCGCGTCCTGCCCAACCACGCGCTCCTTCAGCCGCTCTTCCATCTGCACCAGCTTCTTCACTTCGCCTTCGAGCATCCGCGCTACCGGAATCCCCGTCCATTTACTCACGATCTTGGCAACGTCCTCCTCGTCCACTTCCTCCTTGAGCATGCGCTCGGTGCCCCCGCCATCCTGCGCCGCGTTCAGCCGCTTCAACTCGGCTTCCAGCCTCGGCAATTCACCATACTGAATTTGCGCCGCGCGATCCAGCTGTCCCTTGCGCGTCTGCTCTTCGCCTTCAAACTTCAGCGCCTCAATCTGCTTCTTCAACTCGCTGATCCGCGCAATGGCGTCGCGCTCCTTCGTCCACCGCGCGCGCAACGCCGTAATCGTCTCGCGCAGCGCCGCAATCTCGCGGTCCACCTGCTCCAACCGCTCTCTGCTGTTGGAATCGGTCTCGCGCTTCAACGCCGCGCGTTCAATCTCCAGCGAAGTCGCCTCGCGCTCCATCTGATCGATCTCCGTGGGCACTGAACCGATCTGAATCGCCAGCGAAGCTGCGGCCTCATCCACAAGGTCAATCGCCTTGTCGGGCAGAAAGCGGTCGCTGATGTAGCGATGCGACAGCGTCGCCGCCGCCACAATCGCCGCGTCCTTGATGCGCACGTTGTGGTGCGCCTCATAGCGCTCCTTCAGCCCGCGCAGAATCGCGATCGTGTCCTCGACGTTGGGCTCGCCCACATAGACAATCTGGAAGCGCCGCTCCAGCGCCGCGTCCTTCTCGATGTATTTGCGATACTCGTTCAGCGTGGTAGCGCCGATCGCGCGCAGCTCGCCGCGCGCCAGCGCAGGCTTCAACATGTTGCTGGCGTCAATGGCGCCTTCCGCCGCGCCCGCTCCAACAAGCGTGTGCAGTTCGTCGATGAACAGCACAATCTGCCCCTGCGACTCTTCAATTTCCTTCAGCACCGCCTTCAGCCGGTCCTCAAACTCGCCGCGGTATTTCGCCCCGGCGAGCATCGAGCCCAGATCGAGGGCAATCACGCGCTTGTCGCGCAAACTTTCCGGCACGTCGCCGGAAACAATCCTCCGCGCCAGTCCCTCCACGATCGCTGTCTTGCCCACCCCCGGCTCGCCAATCAGCACCGGGTTGTTCTTGGTGCGCCGGCTTAGCACCTGCACCACGCGCCGGATCTCCTCATCGCGCCCGATCACCGGATCGAGCTTGCCGCGCCGCGCCAGTTCCGTCAGGTCCTTGGCGTATTTTTCCAGCGCCTGAAATTTTCCCTCGGGATTCTGGTCCGTCACCCGCTGCGATCCACGCACCGCCGTCAGCGCCTTCAGAACTGCGTCGCGCGTCGCACCCAGCCCGGCAAGCGCGTTATTGGCCGCGTCGCCTTTCAAATTTGCAATGCCCAGCAGCAGGTGTTCCGTCGACACATATTCGTCCTTGAAATTCGATGCCTCTTTGAACGCCTGCTCCAGCGCCCGCGTCAATGCCTGGCTCGGCCCCGGCTGCGCCGAACCACCGGAAACCCGCGGCAGTTTCTCTTCTATCTGGTGCAGCTCCGTCTCCAGCCGCTCAATGGGTACGCCAATCTTTTCCAGAACCGCCGGCACCACGCCTTCGCGGTCCTCCACCAGCGCCAGCAACACGTGTACCGGCTGCAGCTCCGGGTTGCCCAGTTCCGCGGCGCGCACCTGCGCCTGCTGCACCGCTTCCTGCGACTTGACCGTAAATTTGTCCCAACGTATAGCCATAAATACTCCAGAGAACAGAGATCAGGGATCAGGGATCAGGGATCAGTTCTCCGCGATTACGCGATCAGCGTCCTTGATCTTAAGTTCCCTACGAGCCTCTTGACGAATTTCGTTACTAATACCAGCAAGGTCCTTCATTTTTCAGACGTAAAGAATGCGGCGTTTCCATTCACGATCTCCTTTTTTCTCGGCCCTCGCCGTCGTCGGGTCAATAATAGAGTGGCCAGCCTCCAGTTACGGAGGCTGACCACCCGGATCCCTGATCCCTGACCCCTGATCTCTGGCCCCTGTTTTTACGCTGCCAGCGATTTGCCCACATTCACCTTAATCTGCTTAGGCTGCGCTTCTGCCTTCTTCTTCAGCTCCACCTTCAACACTCCGGCATTGTAGGCCGCTTCCACATGCTCCGTATCCACCGTCGAGGGCAGTGTGAAGGCCCGGTAGAAGCTTCCATAGCGCCGCTCGATGCGATGGAAGTTCTCTTCCTTCTCTTCCTTTTCGAACTTGCGCTCGCCCTTAACCGTGAGCGTGTTGTTCTCCACGCGTACGTCCAGATCCTTCTCCTCGATGCCCGGCACTTCCAGCTTCAAGATGATCTTCTTCTCGTCCTCATAAACGTCCGCAGCCGGCGTGAACGAAGCGGTCGTCAACGGACCCTCCCCTTCGTTCATGTCCCGGAAAAGCGAATTCATGCGGTTCTGCAAAGCGACTACTTCACGGAACGGATCCCAACGTGTGATTGCCATGACTGTCTTCCTCCTGATTGGATTCCAGATTTTGATGTTTAGGGCCGGGATCAACTGCCATCCCGGTCACGCTCAAACTATCTGATGAAACTATAGCACAACAGATGCATAAAATATGAGCTAAATACACTAATATTTTTGATTTTTCAGATTAAGTTACTGCAAATAAACATCTTATTTTCAATTTTTTTCGCTCTCTCCCAACCCCGCCTTGACGCTCCGGGGAAGACTTTGCGAAGCCGAACTCCGAAACAAATCCATCCCCCACCCGTCAGACGCCTCACCGCCAGGCGGGAAACTCGCTCACTTCCCGCCCGTCCGCTTTCGACGAGCGGTTCTTCTCGAGCCGATAACATCGCCCATTTCCTCATCGCCGCCTTATCTCCCAGCCCCTACCGTCGCCGACTTCGCCCGCTACAATGAACTGCGAATGTCTCACCTCCTCAGCTTCTCCTCAACCGATAACCTGCGCCTTCTCTGGCTCGTCATTGCGGCATTTATCGCCGGGGCGATTAACGCCGTCGCCGGTGGCGGCTCATTCCTCTCCTTTCCCGCTCTCCTCAGCATGGGCATTCTCCCCGTGCAGGCCAACGCCACCAACACCGTCGCCATCTGGCCCGGCCAACTCACCTCCATCGCCGCCTACCGCCACGACGTGCGCAAAAACCTCTCCTCGGCCGTGCTGCTGGGAATCGCCGGCCTGCTCGGTGGAACCACCGGCGCAGTAGTCCTGCTCAACACGCCCCAGCGCACATTCATGCATCTTGTGCCCTGGCTTCTCCTTGGCGCGGCTCTCATCTTCGCCATCAGCGGTCCAGTCTCCCGGGCCCTTGAGCGACTCAAGATCAAGCGCCGCGAAGAGGCGCGCGCCGGCCACATTCACGCCCCGCGCCGCATCCCGCTCTTCATCGTGACTGTTGCAGTTGGCTTTTATATCGGATACTTCGGCGCCGGCGCCGGCTTCCTGCTCATGACCGAGCTCGCGCTCTTCGGCTTCGAAGACATGCACGCCATCAATGCCCTCAAAGTTGTCGCCAACACTCTCGCCAACGGCGTCGCCTTCCTCATCTTCGTCGCCGATCGCCAGGTCGTCTGGCATTACGGCCTGCCCGCCATGGTCACCTGCGCCATCGGCGGATACGTCTCCGCCCATTTCGCGCGCCGTATCCCCCAGCGAATCCTCCGCACCGGCGTAGTCATACTCGGCCTTTCCATGGCCGTCTGGTTCTTCTGGCACCAGTCCTAGCAGGAGTCAGCGATCCCAGGGGCTGGGGATCGGCGGTCAGCGTGAGCCCGACCGCTGCGTCGCGAGATGGGTTACGGTTTCGCTCCTCTTCACCATCTCGTGCACCGCAAAGCCCTTCTCGGCCAGCGCGCCCGTCGGGCAGGCCTGGACGCATTTGCCGCAACCGGTGCAATTCCCCGCGTCGCCCCATTCTTCGTTCATGTCGGTCACAATCCGCGAAGAGACTCCGCGCGACGCCACTTCCCATACATTCGCTCCTTCCAGCTCCGCGCATACCCGCACGCAGCGCGTGCAGAGAATGCAGCGATTGTGGTCGAGTACGAAGCGCGGATGGGTCATGTCGACCGGCAGGCGGGGATTGTTATAGGCATAGCGGGCATGGGTCACGCCCAGCGACTGCGCCAGCGACTGCAGCTCGCAATGGCCGTTGGATACGCACGACGAGCACACATGATTCCGTTCCACCAGAAGAAGCTCAGCCGCCATGCGCCGGTAAAGGGTCAGCCTGGCTGAATTGGTGCGGATCGACATGCCCTCTTGAACAGGCGTGGTGCATGCCGGCAGCAGACGCCCCGATCCACTCAGCTCAACGAGACAGACGCGACAGGCTCCAACGGCGCTGAGACCCTTCAGATAGCAAAGCGTGGGAATGTATTTGCCGTTGGCGCGAGATGCTTCGAGAATGGTCTCACCCTCGTGAGCACTCACCAGTTCACCGTCGATTCGTACGGAAATGGTCTTGTCGGGCAATGGAGCGCTCCTTTCGCGGCCCCGCATCAGCGGGATGATCCGGTGCTTTTCAAGTCGCAGCGCAAGCAGCGGCGGCACTCCTCCAGCGCTGCCTCCGAACTCAGACCGCATATCACCTCGTCCTGGGAGCGAACCCGGAACGCCGCGGGCAGCGAGCTGGAGCCGTGCCGGGTGCTGAGGCTCGGTTCGCCGGGCGCCTTTTGATCGAATGCGAAGGTTGGGAACAGCCGCTCCCAGCGGGCTGAGGGCAATTCCCCCGCCGCCAGTTTGCCGCTCATCAGGCGCTCGTCAATCTTGCGCGCCGCCTGCTTGCCGCCGCTCATGGCGTTGGACATATTCGAGGCGCCGGTGATCACGTCTCCGCCGGCATAAAATCCGGGACGGCTGGTCTCGAAGGTGAAACGGTCCACAACGATGGTGCCCTCTTCTTTCAGCTCGAGCCCTGAGGCGCGGCAAAAATCCTGGTCGAAGCTTTCGCCCACCGCCAGAATCACGCTTTCGCAATCGAAACGCCGCACCTCGTCGGTGGGAATCGGGCGCCGGCGGCCGGACTTGTCGTACTCGCCAAGCCGCGTTTTGACGATCTCAATGGCCTTCACGTTGCCTTCCGCGTCGCCCAGGATGCGATGCGGCGCGGCCAGGAATACGAATTGCACTCCTTCATCCTCGGCCGCCTGAATCTCCTCGTCGATGGCGGGCATGTCATTGCGCTCGCGCCGGTAAAGGATGGTCACGGCCGCGCCCAGGCGCAACGCCGTGCGCGCGGAATCGATGGCCGCGTTGCCGCCCCCGATTACGGTGACGCGCGGTCCGATCGCGACTGGATCGTGCCCAGCCACGGAGGCTAGAAACGGAAGCGCCGGATAGACACCCTTCAACTCCGTTCCCGGCAGATAAAGCCACGATTCCTTCCAGGTCCCGATGGAAATGAAGACCGCGTCGAAGGCGCTGGAAAGGTCGTTTAACGTCTGATCAAAGCCCACACGCGAGTTGAAGACCATCTTCACACCGGCGGCTTCGATCAGATCCAGCTCGCGGCGCAGAACTGCTTTGGGCAAGCGGTATTCGGGAATCGCGAAGCGGAGCATTCCCCCGGCTTCGGCGCGCTCCTCGAAGACCGTCACCTCGTGCCCCAGCATGGCGAGATAAAATGCCGCAGTCAGCCCCGTCGGCCCCGATCCCGCCACCGCAACTTTATGCCCGGTGGGCGGCAGCTTTTGCCCCAGAACGCGCTCTCGCACGCGCTGAAAATGCTCTGACTGATATACCTCGTCGGCGACATAGCGATGCACCTCGCGCATATTTACCGCTTCGTCGAAGGACTGGCGGCGGCAACGGCTGTCGCAGGGATGCTGGCAAACCCGGCCCGTCGACGCGGGCAGCGGATTGTCGAGAACAATCGAAACAAATGCGTCCTCCAGCCTTCCCTCGCGGAGAAGCTCAAGAAAGCGCGGTATGTTCATGCGCAGCGGACAACTGTTTTCGCAGGGCGAAAGCGCCAGCTCCTGGCAGACGCCCGAAGTGCACCGCCGCGCCAGAATATGATCTTCGTACTCATTCCGGAAGTGGCGAATGGTGGTGAGCACGGGATTAGGCGCAGACTGCCCCAGCGCGCACAGCGAGCAGTCGCGGATCATCCGGCCCAGTTCGTCCAGCGCATCCAGGTCCTCCGGCGTTCCGCGGCCCTCGGTAACGGCGTTGAGAATGCGCAGCGCCTTGTCAAGGCCGACGCGACAGGGAACGCATTTGCCGCAGGACTCTGAATGCGTGAACTCGATGAAGTAGCGCGCCACATCCACCATGCAATTGTCTTCGTCGAGCACCACCATGCCGCCCGAACCCATGATGGAGCCGATCTGCGCCAGGTTTTCATAGTCCACCGGCGTCTCAAACATCTCGGCGGGAATACAGCCTCCTGAAGGCCCGCCGGTCTGCACCGCTTTCACCCGCCGGCCGGCCACTGCGCCTTCCCCAATGTCGTAAATGAAGCTCTTCAACGGCGTGCCCAGCGGCATTTCCACCAGGCCGGTATTCTGCACTTTGCCCACCAGCGAAAAAACTTTGGTGCCGGCGCTCTTGGCGCTGCCGGTCTCGGCAAACCACCCCGCTCCGCGCGTGATGATGGGGGCAACGTTGTACCAGGTCTCGACATTGTTGATGTTCGTCGGCCGTCCCCACAGTCCCCGCTGCGCAGGATAGGGCGGCCGCGGGCGGGGCCGTCCCGCGAAGCCCTCCAATGAGGCAATCAGAGCCGTCTCCTCGCCGCAGACGAAAGCTCCCGCCCCCTGCACCAGTTCGATATCGAAATCGAAGCCGCGGCCCAGGATATTTTTTCCCAGCAGCCCGTAAACGCGCGCTTCTTCAATCGCCCGCGTCAACCTCCGCACCGCCAGCGGATACTCCGCACGGACGTAGATGATCCCCTCCGCCGCGCCCATGGCGAAGGCGCCGATGATCATGCCTTCGAGCAGCGAATGCGGATCGCCTTCGATCTCATTGCGATTCATGTACGCGCCCGGATCGCCCTCGTCGGCGTTGCAGATTACGTACTTCTTATCCGCGCGCGCCCTGGCCAGGAAGTCCCACTTATTGCCGGTGAGAAATCCCGCGCCGCCGCGGCCGCGCAGCCGCGATGCCTTGATCTGCTCGACGACGGAATCGGCACGGTTGTCGATGAGCACCTTGTAGAGCGCCTGGTAACCGCCTACGGCAATGTACTCCTCGATGTCGGAGGGATCGATCATGCCGCAATTGCGCAAAACGATCTTCTTCTGGCCCTTGAAAAACGGAATCTCGTTCCACTGCGGAATCTTCGGGTAGCCTTGCCCGTAATGCAGGTGCGAGGTGATGTAATCCCACTCTTCAATCTTGCAGTAGACAAGATCGGCGGGCATCGCCTGCGCGCAGATCCCTTCCAGAATGCGCGCCGCATCGTTCACCTGCACCCGCCGCAATAAGACTAGCGGATTGCCGGGGAGGCGCACCCCTACGATCGGCTCCTGATGACACGCGCCGAAACAGCCCACCCCCGTTAGCAAAACCTCCAGACCTCGGGCCTGAACAGTCTCATTCAAGGCGTGAAACACTTCTTCTGCGCCATTGCCGCGTCCGCATGTGCCCATGCCCACGGTGATGCGGGGAACTGCCGGCATCAGCTTTGCCGAGCCGGCTTCGCGCACCGCGTTGAACGCGGCGATATCTTCAATGCGCGGCATCGCTGCCTCCCTTGAGCAGCCCTTTCACTTCGCGCTGCAATCCCCGCTCCGTCACGTGGCTCAAAATGCGGTGATTGACTTCAACCACCGGGGCCAGGGCGCACTGCCCGAAGCAGGCTACGGTACGGATCGTGAACCTGCGATCGCGCGTGGTCAGGGCCAGTTTGTCTGCCTTCAGAGTTTCGTCCAGTTCGTCTCCGCTCACCCCCAGGTCGAGGCAAAGCTTCTGCAGCAGGTCGCGCGATCCCCGCGTGTGGCAAGCCGTTCCGCGGCACACGCAAATCAGGTTGTCGCCCTGCGGAGTCAGGTTAAAGAGCGCATAAAAGCTCGCCGCGCTGAATATCCTGGCCGGCGGTATCGCGGTTTTTTCCGCAATGTATCGCAATGCCTCCATGGGCAGGAACTTGTGTGCATTGGCGGCTTGCACTGTTTCCAGAATTCCCAGCAGTGCGCCTGGATGACCCGCCGTACTCGCAACGGCCTGGTCAATCATCAGCTTGTCGCCTGCATCCAGGGCCTGAGAAGCGGCGCTATCCATAACGCCTCCGCTTTTGCGCGCCGCATAGAGGCACGCGCGGTTGGTAAGTTCCGGTGGTTCCGCGAAAACGCATCTGCCGAACCGTTTCCACTCCGCAATGCAAGCGCAGGCGCAGCACTACGAAGAAAATCGCCGACCGCCGCGTTGCTTTTCTCTTCCGGCCAGTCAGATAGCGCACTCCGAAGCGCGCATCCCGCAGCATCCTGGCCGGATAACCCTTTCCGAACTTTGATCCTTGCGGCGAATCTAGAGATGTGCCTGGAATCACAGCCGCCTGTGACGGCAACAGGGATGCCGCCAGCCCCGCGGCCACGAAGCTTCAGGATCAGGTTGTAGCCCGTTTCAACTCCGAGACGGAAATCGGTCCAGGGGGCGTATGATTCTGTTGTCCGCGTGAAAAAGTTTACATTCTCGCTATTGCTGGTTCGAATGGCAGCGCTTTGCTGAAGCGCGGGCCATTCGAGGAGTGTATCTCGCGCCCATGACGCCTCGGGGTTGACTGTCCAATGAAATTGGAATCCGAAATGAATGATCCTCGTTCCGCAGGCAAGGTTCTGCTTTGCTTCGCTCTGTTTTTGATCGCCGCCTTCACCTCCGCGCAAGCACCTTCGCAGAGCCTCCAGCTAGCATTCCGTCCGCCTGCCGTTCCGCTCGTGGCCCACGATCCCTATTTCAGCGTCTGGTCCATGTACGACCATCTGACCGATGGCCCTACCCGCCACTGGACGGGAGTTCCGCAACAGCTATGCGGCCTGGTCCGCATCGACGGCAAAAACTATCGTTTTCTTGGCGTGACGGACCGGGGTGAGGAGGCGGTTCCGGCGCTGCAACAGAAGAGCCTCGTCGTTACCCCGACGCACACCATCGCCGTGATGACCAATTCCGAGATTCAGCTTCGCGTCGAATTCATGAACCCCTTGTTGCCCGAGGACATGGAGTTGATGTCCCGGCCCGTCACCTATCTGCGCTGGGACGTGAAATCTCTCGATGGCCGCCAACACAACGTGACCCTGTACCTCGATGCATCCGGCAATCTCGCCGTCAACGACCCCGGCGAGCAAGTCACCTGGTCTCGCGACGCCATCAAGGGCCTGAACCTGCTGCGCATCGGCAGCCAGGCACAGCCTGTTCTCCAGCGCTTTGGAGACAATGTCCGCATTGATTGGGGCTGGTTCTATATCGCCGTTCCCCAGGATGAGCAGGCGCAGATCGCGGCCGGCAATCTGAGTTATAGAAATGATTTCCTTGAGACTGGCCAGCTTCCGGCATCCGACGATCTCGAGTTTCCGCGCACCCCGCAAAGTCATTATCCGCCGCCGCCCACGCTCGACGTCGCCCTGCCGCTGGGCAATGTCGGTCCCGCTTCGGTCTCCCGCCACATTCTCCTCGCTTACAACGACATCTATTCCGTGGAATATATGAATCGGAAACTGCGCCCTTACTGGCGCAAGCAGTTCCCGACTTTCGCGGCGATGCTGCAGGCGGCCGAGCGGCAGTATCCGGAGTTGGAAATCCGCACCCGCAAGTTTGACTCTGATCTCCAGGCCGATCTCACCCGCGCCGGTGGTCCCGAGTACGCCGACATAGCCACCCTGGCTTTTCAGCAGGCCATTGCCGCGCAGAAACTTGTAGAAGACGCCGACGGCACTCCTTACTTCATGCCCAAAGAGGATTTCAGCAACGGATCCATATCCACCGTCGATGTGATCTATCCTTCGTCGCCGATGTTTCTTCTGCTCAACCCAAAGCTCGTCCAGGCGCAGTTGGAGCCGGTGCTGCGCTATGCGGAAATGCCGCGATGGAAGTTTCCTTTCGCGCCGCATGATCTTGGTGTCTATCCGCTGGCAAACGGCCAGCAATATGGCGGCGGCGAAATAAGTGAAGTGAATCAGATGCCCGTCGAAGAATCGGGGAACATGCTCATCCTCGTCGCCGCCGTGGAGCACGCCGAAGGCAACGCCGATTTTGCCAAGCGCTATTGGCCTCTGCTCACGCAGTGGGCAGAGTATCTCAAGGCGAAAGGACTCGATCCCGCCAACCAGCTTTGCACCGACGACTTCGCCGGCCATCTTGCCCACAACGCCAATCTTTCCATCAAGGCCATTGAGGCGCTCGGCGCTTACGCCCAGTTAGCCGCTGAACTTCACCAGACGCCGGTCGCGCACCAATACCGGACCCTGGCAGAGTCCATGGCTCAGCAGTGGGTGAAGATGGCCGACGACGGCGATCACTATCGTCTCGCCTTCGACAAGCCGGGCACTTGGAGCCAGAAATACAACCTCGTATGGGATAACATCCTCGGCCTACATCTTTTTCCTGGCGATGTAAGTTCGCGTGAAATAGCCTTCTATTTAAAGCATATGAACCAGTACGGTCTGCCTCTCGACAATCGCGCCACTTATACCAAACTTGACTGGGAGTTATGGACGGCCACTTTGACCGATCAACCCCAGGATTTCCGTACCATGGTCCATGGCGTCTTTGAATTCCTGAATCACACCCCAGACCGCGTGCCCATGACCGACTGGTACGACACCATCACCGCAAAAAAGGTGGGCTTCCAGGCGCGTTCCGTCGTTGGCGGCGTTTACATCAAGATGCTCGCGGACCCCTCGCTTTGGAAAAAGTGGGCATCGCAAACTAATCCCTAGCTCTATGATCGCCTTGCCCTCCCACAGCGGGTGCCCGCGGGCACGATTCCGGGACCTGGGATTCGCAGTCCCTTTGTCCAAAATCATTCCAGGAATGACCTGCCGTTTCCGCAAATCGTACTACGCGGGTATTCGCATCCTGCATGGTCGATGCGGAGACAGAACCGCGCCCTGCGATGATATTCTTCCCTTGCCGCACCGCGCAGTGGCCTGACCTCTGCAGGCGCCACAGCGGAAAGAAGGCCCTACGGCGGCTCAGTCTTCATTCATACACCGCGAGAGGAACCCCGTTTGCGCATCGTTGAAATTCGTGAGAAAACAGCGCCGATTTCATCTGCCATCGCCAATGCCTATATTGATTTTTCGCGCATGACCTGTTCCCTGGTCGCCGTGGTTACGGATGTCCGCCGCGACGGCCGCACCGTCGTCGGCTACGGCTTCAATTCCAACGGCCGCTACGGGCAGGGCGGCCTCATCCGCGAGCGCTTCGCTCCCCGCCTGCGCGAGGCCGATCCCCAAGCGCTGCTCAATGACGCCGGAGACAACCTCGATCCCGACCGCGTCTGGGCCGCGATGATGCGCAATGAGAAGCCTGGCGGCCACGGCGAGCGTTCCGTCGCCGTGGGCACCATCGACATGGCGGTCTGGGATGCGGTAGCCAAAATCGCCGGCAAGCCGCTCTTTCGCCTCCTCGCCGAGCGCCACGGACTCGAGGCCGACCCTCGCGTTTTCGTCTACGCCGCCGGCGGATACTACTATCCGGGCAAGGACCTCAGCGCCCTGCGCGCGGAGATGCGCAGCTATCTCGACCGCGGATATAACGTCGTCAAGATGAAAATCGGCGGTGTGCCCATCGACGACGATCGCCGCCGCATCGAAGCCGTGCTCGGGGAGATCAGCGGCCAGGCTCGTCTCGCCGTCGACGCCAATGGCCGCTTCGATCTCGAAACCGCCATCGCCTACGCGAAGATGCTTCGCGACTACCCGCTGTTCTGGTATGAAGAAGCCGGCGATCCGCTCGATTACGCGCTTCAGGCTGCGCTCGCCGAGTTCTACCCGGGCCCCATGGCCACCGGCGAAAATCTATTCAGCCATCAGGACGCGCGCAACCTGCTTCGCTACGGCGGCATGCGTCCCGATCGCGACTGGCTGCAATTCGATTGCGCGCTCGCCTACGGCCTTTGCGAATATCAGCGCACGCTCAGGGAGTTGCATACCGCCGGCTGGTCGCCGCGTCGCTGCGTTCCTCACGGTGGCCACCAGATGTCGCTCAACATCGCCGCGGGCCTGGGCCTTGGCGGCAACGAAAGTTATCCCGATCTCTTCCAGCCCTATGGCGGATTCCCCGACGGTGTGCGCGTCGAAGGAGGCCACATCGTCATGCCCGACCTGCCCGGTATCGGCTTCGAAGGTAAAAGCGATCTTATCCGCGTAATGCGGGAATTAGCGGAGTAATGCGCGGATGACGCTGCCCACCAGCAATCGCGAGCCTAAGCGCCGGCCATTGCTGGGGCCGCTGTGGCTGCAGGTGATTGTCGCCATCGGCCTCGGCGCTGCCGTGGGCAGCCTCTTTCCCCACACAGCCGACAAGCTCAAGCCGCTGGGCGACGGCTTCATCCGGCTCATCACCATGACCCTCGGCCCCATCATCTTCTGCAGTGTGGTTCTGGGCATCGCCCGCATGGGCGACCTCAAAGAAGTGGGCCGGGTCGGCGTCAAGGCGCTGCTTTACTTCGAAGTCGTCTCATCGATTTCGCTGCTTCTGGGCCTCGTCGCCATTGACGTTCTTCACCCCGGCCGCGGCATGAACATCGACGCAACCACCCTCGACGGCCACGCCGTCGCCGCTTATGCCGCCACCGCGCAAAGCCACTCCAGTTTCGTCGCGTTTCTGCTCAACATGATCCCCGGCAGCATGGTTGGCGCCTTCACCGGCCACAACATGCTGCAGATTATTCTCATCGGTGTTCTGTTCGGGCTGGCGCTCTCGCAATTTCGCGCTCAAGCCGGGCCTCTTGTAGACCTGCTCGAACTCATCCTGCGCGCCATGTTCGCAATCGTGGGCTTCATCATGCTGCTGGCCCCCATCGGAGCGTTCGGCGCCATGGCTTACAGCGTGGGCCAATACGGCCTGGGCAGCCTCGTACAGATGGCCGAATTTACCGGAGAGGTCTGGCTGGTGGCGCTGCTCTTCGTCGTCGTCATCCTCGGGCTCATCGCCCGCTTCGCCAGCTTCAGCCTCTTCAAGCTGATCCGCTTTATCGCCGAAGAACTGCTGATCACCTTCGGCACGTCGTCTTCGGAAGCGGTGCTGGCTCCGCTCATGCTCAAGCTCGAGCAACTGGGCTGCGAAAGAGGCATCGTGGGCATGGTCATGCCCGCCGGTTACACCTTCAATGCCGACGGCACTTCCATCTATCTCAGCATGGGCGCCATCTTTATTGCGCAGGCGACCAACACCCATCTCGGCCTGCGCCAGCAGATCGTCATTCTGCTGGTACTCATGCTGATGTCGAAAGGTTCCGCCGGCGTCGCCGGCGCCGGATTTGTCACCCTGGCGGCGACCCTTGCCACCATGCACACCGTTCCCGCCGCCGGCCTGGTCTTGCTGCTTGGCGTTGAACGTCTCGTCAACGCCGCCCGCGCCATCGTCAATGTCATCGGCAATTGTGTGGCAACCATTGTGGTCGCGCGATGGGAAAAGGCCTTCGACGCGGAGCGCGCGGCAAATATGCTGAATCGCGCCGCATGGCTGAAGAGGACGGTAGCAAGTCATTAGCCATAGCAGTCGGGTCCTGCCACGTTTTAGAGAAGGATGACCACGGAGCCACCTGCAGTCTCGTGTTTCACCGCGCTCAGCGCCCGGTTCGCGTCTTCCAGGGAAAAGGTGACCGTAGCGGGGTGAAAGTCGAGTTCCTTTACCAGGGCAAGAAAGTCGCGCGCGTCCTGTCGCGTCACATTCGCTACGCTGCGCATCTGCCGCTCGCCCCACAGCAACGTATCGTAGTCGAAGGCGGGAATCTGGTCGACGTGAATGGCATTGATGGCTACAACCCCGCCCTTGCGCAAAGCTGATAAGGCGGCGATGACGACCTTTCCGCTGGGAGCGAAAGTGATGGCGCGGTCCAGCGCCGTCGGAGGCTTTGCATCCTCCGCGCCCACCCACGTCGCGCCCGCCGCTTCCGCCGCCGCGCGATGTTGTTCGCCACGCGTAACAACATAAACTGCACAATCCCACGCCTGCAGGATGCGAATCGCCAGCGAGGCCGAACTTCCAAACCCGTAAAGTCCTACGCGTTCCCCGCGTTCTACCCCCGCAACCCGCAGGCTGCGAAACCCGATGATCCCGGCGCAGAGCAGCGGCGCAATTTGCCTGGCTTCAAGGCTCTGGGGAAGGGGAAACGCAAAATCGGCGCGCACGCGGGCATATTCTGCATAGCCGCCGTCGATGGAGTAGCCCGTGAATACAGGGTGATCGCAGAGGTTCTCCATGGCGTGGCGGCAAAACCAGCAGTCGCCGTCTACGCCCCCGAGCCAGGAGACCCCGGCGCGCGCTCCCAGCGGCAACTCCGGCGTAGCTCCCTCCACAACTTCGCCCACAATCTGATGCCCAGGCACGAGGCGTGGCAGAACCGGTTTGAGGTCGCCCTCTACAATGTGCAGGTCAGTGCGGCAGACTCCGCACGCAATCACTCTCAGCAGCAATTCGCCCGCTCTTACCTGTGGCCGGGGATGGTCTTCCAGCGTCAGCCAATCGCCCCCCCTGGCAAGCTTCGAATCAAAAACGGCGACTCGCATCGCCTCTCCTCCGTGTGCCGCTGCTAGCCTCCCGAAGAGCCTCCCGGACTCTGCGGCACCGTCTTCTTCAGTCTGCCAAAGTCAACCTTAAATTGAGGGTCTTTGCGTGTGCCCCCGATCTCGATGGGTACCACCGTTCCCGCGGCGCCATGCTTGAAGAAATGGTCCAGGGGAGTCAGAAGCAGCCCTTTCCACCCTCCCACCATTTGTGAAATGGTCGCATCCATCTTCGCCACCCCGGCAAAGTTGATTGCTCCATCCGCCACCCCGTAGGTTCCCTTTAAATCAATTTCCGCTCCCGGTACCGTGTACTTGAGATTCGGCAGCGTTACCACTCCATTCGCCATTTGAAAATCGCTTTCCATCGTCGAGCGCACGTCGGCCGCGGTGTTGTCTTTGGCCTCTTTGGGTTCGCCTTGTCCGCGCATGCTCAGGTCGTCAATGCGGTTCTGCAGGTTGGAACTGGTGAATTGCACCTCGTCGAGCAGGAAATGTCCATTCAACTGCAGTCTGTCCGGCACCGGCGCCTTGCCTGGCGGCACCGCGAGCGAAGTGCGCATGGTCAGCGCGCCGGTCAGCAGCGGTTTGCCTTGCGTTGCCAGACGCAGAAAGTCTTCAATGCGTCCCCGGTCCACATTGACCAGCAGCGCGATATCGTGTCCGCCCGGATGCGCGGGCTGCCCATTTTGCGCACCCTGCGCGGCCACATGCACAATCTTGCCCTGCGCGGTCAGATGCGACCCTCCCAGCGTTGCATTCACCGGTCTCAGCCACGTATCTCCATTGGTCCCATCCACCAGGGCGTGGAATTGGGTGCGTAAGTGCAGCGCGTCTCCGCCCGTACTCAGGCGGAAATCCGGCGTGTCTGTCTCGCCGTCCACAGTCATGTCTCGCAGCGTGCCCTGGTAAGTCCCCGTCGAACTCAGAATGCCGGCGATACCTCGAAATGTTGCCAGGTCCGCGTGTTCAAAGCGATAGCTTCCATTGATCGGGCTTTGGCCCGGATCGTCCACGAACCACGGCCCGAAATTTCCGTGCGCATAGATGGTTCCCTTCGGCCGGGGGTTGGTCAACTGCGCATCGAAGGCCATCGGTCGCTGGTCTGCGTTGACTCCGGTCAGCTTCAGGTGGGCGATAACAAATACCAGGGGCGCTTTGCCCGGCTTGTTTGTCTCCAATGTCAGTCGCGCATCTTTGCATACAATCGCGCCCACCGTGAAACGCAACAACGCCGAGCCGCTGTGCGCCGAACCGCCAGATCCCGACGGATGGCTGATGGGGAATTTCGGCGGCACATCCACGTCCAGCCCTTGCAGCTCTACCGCTGAAATATGGATCGGCGCGCCCGGCTGATAGTGAAGCGGCGCATGAAAGCGAAACTCGTTGAGCCGGATCATTGGCGCCCCCGAGTTTGCGCCGGGCATGTTTGCCGGCGGCCAGATGCGCAGCCCTTTGCCCTCTGCCCACAGACCATTCACCAGCGAGACATGAAAGCTGTCCAGCTCCACGTGCGCATGAAATCGCTGTTCCAGCTCCGTCACCAGGCGCGCACGCAGATAGGGCTCCGCACGGTGCAGCGCCATGGATACCATTACCGCTGCCGCAATCAGCAGGGCCAGCACTGCGCCTGCAGTCCAAAGCAGCCACCGGTGCCTGCGCCAAAACCGTCCTTGCGCGTCAGCCAAGGACCGCCCTCCGCTGTTTTCCATTTTCGCAGTATTTTGCATTCATGAACCTGGCCTCTCTCAAACCCGCCGGTTTTCTCATCCCCGCCCCATGACGTATGCTTTTTGAACGTGATGGATGCACTAATCGAAAAACTCGTAAAACTGCAGGAGCTCGAATTGCAGCGAGCTCGCTGCAATCAGGAGATGCGTGCATTGCCTGCCGAGATTGCCCTGGCTGAGAATGCCCTGACGGCGGCGCAGAACCATTCGGCTGAGATTTCCGGGGCGCTGGCGCGAGAAGAGGCGCTGCGCACGCGCCTGGAGCGTGAAATTGATGGCCATCGCCAGAAGGTGGCGCGATTCCGTTCCCAGGTCGATTCCGTTAAGACTCCTGCCCAGGCACAGGCCATTGAGCACGAAATCCACTTCGAGGCCGCGGAAGCCGACCGCCTCGAAAACGAGGAACTGGCCAGTCTTGAGCGCAGCGAGGCCTATGAGCCCCAGTTCGCCGGTGCGCGCGCGCAGGTGGAGTCCCTCGCCGCCGATGCCGACACGGTTCGCGCCCGCCTGGCCGAACGCCAGAAGGATCTGGCCGCGGAGCTGGCCACGCTCGACGACGCCCGCGAGGCGGCCCGCGAAACCATCGAATCAGATTGGCTCGCTCGCTTCGATCGCCTGGTTTCCTCGCGCGGAACGGCGATTGTCCGCGTTGATAACCAGCAATGCCCCGGCTGCCGCATGGGATTGCGCCCGCAAATCTGGAATGAGCTGCGCGAAGGCCGGCTGCTCTCCTGCGATAGTTGCAGCCGCCTCATCTACTGGGATCCGGCCATGTCGCCCGTTCCCAAAGCGCCGCAGCCCGAGCTTATCCCCGGGCAGGGCCGTGCGCCGCGCAAGCCTCGACAGGCCGGCGCATAATCCGGTTCGCCCCTCTTCGACTCGGAAAAGACCTCAGACAGCGTTGCCGCCAGGGCAGGTATCGGGAACCTCCAACTGTCCACTGCAACGGGCAAAGAGCTTCAACCCTTCGCCAGTCGGGGTGACGTTCACCTGGGTAATCGGCTCGAATGTCGCCGACTTCGGCGTCATCTCCAACAGGCCAAGATCATGCAGGCGGTTCAGGGCCCACTCAATCGGAGTGTGGTCCCGGACTTGTGTGATCTTCTTGATCTCACTAACGCTGCTATAAAGGCTGTGCGCAAACACCAATCCCGATTTCCATCCCGCTTCCATCGCTTTGGAGCAGCCCAAGCTTAAAATGCGCATGGAAACGACGTCGAGCCTCGACAGCGTGACCACCAGCTTCACGCTGGCCTCGTCCTTTGTCCCCTCGAGCGACGACGTGGCCAGCAGTCCCGCCCAGCACCGCTCCACGTCCTCCTCGTAGGTGTCGCCCTTTGACCCATACTCCAGGATGCGCTGAATCAGCGTCGCATCGACATTCGTCTTTGGCGGCCGGCCCTGCAATAACACCATGTCTTCCGCTTTAAGAACAATCTCGATGGCCCGTTCCGAGCTTTCGCGGTTAAGCCGATCGGTGATGATCTTCAGGAAATGGCTCTCGAATGCCGGCGAGATTCGAAGCAGAAACGCCAGCGCCCGGGCGACCCTGAAAACCCGCACCCCGTCGCTCTTCGGCGACAGTTCCGCCGATTTGACCACCAGTTCCGACCACCCGGCGGCGTCGATGCTCTCGTGCAGGAATTCCAAGCCCAGGCCGTGCTCGTCCACGCGAGCGACCCGGGCCCGCATCCGCACCTGCGCGTCAAACTGGCTGTCGAGAGGTGTCTTTTTTTTGAGGACTACCAGCACCTCGGTGCCCGGCGAAATGCGGTCTTCGACCATCAGGTAAATGCCGGAAGGGCTCATGTCATTCACTTTGGCTGGTTTCTGCCCTTCCCCGTCGCCGTAAAACGCTTCCAAACCCCCGATGAGTACGCGCCCACCCTTGCGGCGTTCCCGCAGTCCCATTTTTGCGGCAAGGTTCCAGATAACCGACATTTGTTCCCCTGCGATGTCCCCGCAGATTCCAGCAAGGCCGCTTCTTCGCGACCCGCCACTTCCAAAAGCGGGTGCGGCACATCTTCCGGGAGTGCTGCCTTCAAGAATCTAAATTGCTTGCACCCATCATAACGGATTCATCCAGGTCATTCGCGACGATTCCGCCTGGATTCATCGCCATCGGAAGCCCCGCGCATGCGATGGACGCAACTTCCCATCTGCTCTGCAGTGCGGCGCTCCCTCTTTGGCCGCCGTGAACCCCCAGCAGCCGCGTCTGTTTCTGCATTTCTGAATTCGGCGTGGTTACATGGAGCGCCAATCTCGATGCCACCAGTTACGGCGCAGCATCCCGTTAATTGCAATAGAATGTTCCCTGGCAAGCGGACATTGCGAAGGCAGGTCAATGCCGCTGTGGTTCGATCGCTGCCCGGTGCTCCCACTCAAGTCCCAACATCACTTTCTGCTCCCCGCGGATTGAACGATCTGCCGCACTGACGGAGAATTTCCGATGCCCACCCGCCGTCGCTTCCTTGCTCAATCGGCCGCCTTACTCGCCGCCTCACTCGCCGCCTCACGCTTCTCCAGGAGCGCTATCGCCACACCGCCAGATTACGTGGCGCCTCTCATGATCGACTCTCATGTGCATGTCTACAAGCGCGACCCGCGCTTCCCATACGCTCCCGGCCAGCGGCATCCCCAGCAGGATGCGAGCGCGGAGATGCTTATCAAGCTCATGCACGCCAATGGTGTTGCCCGCACGGTTCTCATCCAGGTCATCTATTACCTCTGGGACAACAGCTATGTGCTCAGCGTCCTCAAGCGCTATCCCAGGCTGTTTCATGGCGTCTGCCGCGTCAATCCTGAAGATCCCGCCGCTCCTGACCACCTTTCCCATCTCACCGAGGAAGGTTTTCGCGGAGTGCGTCTCAGTCCTGCGGCTGGCGCTGCCGGTGACTGGATTCGCGGCCCTCGGATGCCGCCGTTGTGGCGACGCTGCAGCCAACTCAAGGTGCCCATGACCATCCTCACCGTGCCATCCCGGCTGCCCGACCTCGTACCCCTCATCCAGGCTAATCCTGACCTGACCGTGGTCATCGATCAAATGGCCAGTTGTCCCGTCGGCCGCCCCGATCTTCTGCAACTGCTCCTCGATCTGGCCCGCTTTCCCCGGGTCTACGTCAAAATCTCCAACCTGTGGGTGGTCAGCAGACAACCGTACCCGTATCCCGATGCGCAGCAGATGGCCCGCCGCATCGTGGACAGCTTCGGCGCCGATCGCATCATGTGGTCGACGAACTGGCCCGTATCCTTAAAGCAGCTTCCTTACGACCGAATCGTCGACCTCTACCGCGACCATCTCGACTTCGTGACGCCTGCCGAGTACCACCAAATCCTCAGCGGCACGGTACAGCGCGTCTGGCCCTTCGGGCTTTGAGCAGTGAGCGCAGCATTTTGCGGCCTTAGTCCGCCTGCGAACGCTGCTCCAGGAGTAGCGGATGCAAGGCTGCGGCCCTGCGCCAATGCGCACGGTGGCGGCAGATGACAGCTAGCCTCACAGCAAGGGAAATGGCCGCGCCAATCATTGTGCAGAGCGCGCGTCTCTCCGCGATTTCCGGGCCGGGAAGCTCGTTCAGCGAAAGCAGAAAGACGATGTACCCGGTGATGCACACCGAAAAGAGCGCATAGTTTACATTCAGCAAGCCGTAGGAAAGCCAAGCGAACAACGCCGTAAAAGCCGCCAGAACCGCCGGCGTGGCCGGCAGGTGCGCCAGCCCCAGGCTGACCAGAACAGCCCCGCAAACCGTTCCCATCGCCCGCGCCACCGCGCGGCTCACGGTGTCTGTCACTGCTGGTTTCAGCACCAGTAGCGCGGTCATAGGTATCCAGTATCCGCTGGGATAATGCAGTCTGCGATAGACCTCGGTTGCGATTCCCAGCGTAGCCGCGAGCCGCAGCGAATAGGGAATCGCGGAGTTCACAAACTTGCGCTGCTGCACAGACTGCGCGGTTTCCATCACCGCGTTGCGCAGCGCGCGCTGCTCTTTGCGCAGGTAATGCTCCAGTTGAAAAAGATGCGTCCGAAGGTCGCCGAAGACTCGCAACAGCAGTGCCGAGAGCGACAGTTGCAGGGCTCCCCCGGCCAGCAACAGCAGTCCTTGCAGCCCTGCGGCTTTGAGCGGCGCCGGAAACGCTGAAGCCACGAGAAAGGTAATCACACACTGCTGGCCCACCCAGCTATATCCGCCAGGCCGCGCTGTCAGCATCCCGTATCCGAATCCCCACAGCGCCGCGGTAAGCACCAGCAGCACATTCTCGTGCCCCAACAGCACGCCCACAAACCCTGAAAACGCCATGCCCAGGGTCACAAAGATCATGGGCAGCAGGCGAGAGCGGTCGATGCACTGCTTGTGCCCGAAACCGGTGTTCATTGCCCCGCCGGCCGTAATCAGACCCACCGCGGGATGCCCGATGGCCACTCCCACGGCCAGACAGATTGCTATCGGCAGCGTAAAGACCAGGTCTGCGCGCAGGCTCTGGTTCTGCCACTGGAAGACAGCGCTATCGGCAAAAAACTTCCTGAACCGGCTCCGCGGAGAAGTGCGAGCAGTCGGCATACTCCCCTAGAATGCCATCAGTTCCAAGCCTTTGTGCAAGCACGAACAGGCCAACGCGACCTTTCCCCCCTGATACGCTCATAAAATGGGGCTGCAAGTATCAGCCCACCCTGGATTCTGTACCGTCAACCTCTTTTGAAGTTCGATCCCTGCACCATTTCCAGGAGCATTGCTTGCAACGAATTTGCGTCGATATGGACGAAGTCATGGCGGACACCCTGGCAGAGCACCTGCGCCGCTACAACGAAGCTTTCGACGAAGCCGTCACCCTCCAGGATCTTGCCGGGAAGGGTATCTGGGAGGTTGCACCCTTCGACCGCCGGCAGCAACTTCGCGCCTTTCTTGATGCCGAAGATTTTTTCGAAGACCTGCCCGTCATGCCCGGCGCCCAGGAGGTCCTCAAAAGCCTTTCCACGCGATTTGAAATTTTTGTTGCCACCCAGGCTATGGTCGTTCCCAGCTCACTCGGCCCCAAATTTCGCTGGCTCCAGCGTCACTTTTCTTTCATTCCACCCACGCACTACGTTTTTTGCGGCGACAAATCCATCCTCCGCGCCGACTTCCTCATCGACGACCTGCCCCACAACCTGCTTCTCTTTCAAGGCCAGGGCCTGCTCTTCACCGCGCCCCACAATCTCGGCGCCACCGGCTTTGCCCGCGTCGAAAACTGGCAGCAGGTCGGCGAGTTCTTTGCCACAACCACGAAATGAGAGTATCCATGGTTTTCCCACGGGCGGTTTTCCCACAGGCGCGCCGCAACAACTTCAACCGTCGCGCGTCTTTTCCCATGCGGAGATGCGTTGAAATTCAACTGAATCGGCGCGCCCGTCAATGCTTGACCTGAAGCGAACGCGGCGCCTTTCCACATTTCGGTATTCCGTCGTACCCGCCGGCCGCCGCATCTAAAGCTTTATACCTGGAGCGAGGTGCATTCATCCTAAGCCCCACCATAATCCGCTCAAAACGCCCTTGCTTCAGCCCGCTGGCAGGCGCCGGAAATTCTACCTCGCCCTGCCCGCCGCGGGGAAACCTCATCAGCATGGAGATTTCTCTTGCCCGCAGATATTGAATTGGAATCCGGCGCGGATTTGGCCGCTGATTCGCCAAATTACCGCCAACTTACGGGTAGCGCCCTCAACCCGTCCCCGCCGCGCTCCTTGAGCCGCCGCCGCCTCTTGCAACTGAGCGGTCTGGGCGTTCTGGGGCTCGCGGTCTATGCGGGCGAAATCGCCCGCCACTGGCTTGAGGTCACGCGCCGTGAGGTGCTGATTCCCGGCCTGCCGCCGGCTTTTGATGGCGTCAAGATCGCCCAGCTCAGCGACATCCACCTCGACGAATACACCGAGCCATTCTTCCTTCGTGATGCCATCCGCTACATCAACCGGCTCAATCCAGACCTGGTCTTCTTGACCGGCGATTACGTCACTCACCTCTTCGGCTCACGCCAGTTTGCCATCGGCGCGGCATGGCAGTGCGCCAACATTCTGCAGAGCCTGCATTGCCGCCGCATTTACGCCGTCCTCGGCAATCACGACATCTCCGTCAGCGCAAAACAGGTCTCGGCGGCTCTGCGCGACAACGGCATCATTCTCCTGCGCAACAGCTATGTACCCCTGGAGCGCGGCAACTCCCGCATCTGGCTTTCCGGCCTCGACGATCCCGTGGTCGGCAACCCCATTCCCGACCTCGCCATCCCCGCCGCCATTCGCAATATTCCCGGCGAGCCGGTCATCCTGCTCTGCCACGCACCCGATTTCGCCCGCACACTGATTGCCCTCCCCGCCGGCCAGGCAGTCAGTCTCATGCTCAGCGGTCACACCCATGGCGGCCAGATCCGGATTCCTTTCCTCGGTGCGATCGTCCTGCCGCCGGGCGGCAAACTCTTCCCGCAAGGCGCCTATCGCCTTGACCACATGCAGCTTTACGTCAACCGGGGCCTGGGCACTGTCGATATACCGTTTCGCTTCGATTGCCCCCCAGAAATCACCCTGCACACCTTGCGCTCCGCGTGAACGGGTTGTAATGGGGCATTGCTGCGGATCGTTTCACGGCCCGCGAATCTCAGAGTGACGTTTCCCAATTTCGGTCAGCCGATTCCCCCTTTCTCATCCGCGACAAAGCTGACCGGGATGAAGCTTGACTTACGCTCATCATGTGCGTTCCCATACGATCAGAGCAAAAAACCGAACATCCAGCAACCATGGCCTTAGCCCTTAGAAAAATCGCGGATTACGATGATCCGGGCCTGCAAAGCTTCGCGACGGTCGACCTTTCGACCTTTATTCCGCCCGAAGTGCTGCCTGTCGACAACCCACAGACAGACAACCCCGAATCGCCAAAAACAAGAAGCTTACCAACCTTATCGACGAAGCAGTACGAAAAATCCCGTCAACTCACAACTTGTTTCTTGGCGACTCCCGCAAAATGTCCGGCCTCTCGCCCAACTCCGTTCACCTTGTGCTCACATCACCTCCGTAATGGACACTGAAGGAGTATCGCGACTTCAAAGGACAAATGGGGCACATCGAAAACTACGATGAGTTCCTCACTGAATTGGACAAGGTCTGGCAACATTGCTTCCGCGCATTAGTTCCAGGAGGCCGACTCATCTGCGTCGTCGGCGACGTCTGTCTTTCGAGACGTAAAAATAACGGCAGACATACAGTCGTGCCGCTTCACGCGTCCATACAGGAGCGATGCCGAAAAATTGGATTCGACAATCTCGCCCCCATTATTTGGCACAAAATCGCAAACGCCGTATACGAGGTTGAAAACGGATCCACTTTTCTCGGCAAGCCGTATGAACCGAATTCGGTGATCAAGAATGATATCGAATTTATTCTCATGCAGCGCAAGCCCGGAGGCTACCGCCCCCCCAATATTTCTGCGCGCATTCTGAGCGTGATTTCTGACGGAGATCACAAGGAGTGGTTTCAACAAATCTGGTCCGGGCTTACCGGCGCCTCGACTCGTAACCATCCTGCCCCATATCCGGTGGAGCTGGCAGAGAGATTGATCCGGATGTTTAGCTTTGCAGGCGATACCGTTCTCGATCCATTTCTCGGAACGGGCTCGACCTCCGTAGCTGCCGCTGCATTTGCGCGAAACAGTATTGGTTATGAAGTTGATCCGCATTATTTCGAGCAGGCGCATAAGCGAATCATGAACCAGACCTCTCTGCTGTTCAGCCAGGCGACCATCAATGTCCAGAAATTGAGAATTACAGAATGAGCGTGAGTCCCGACTTAGAGGCTCGTCTCCAGGCTGCTATCAGGTATTTTTGGGCCACACGCGAGACACAAGCGCGGATGCAGGGTAGCCTCTCGGGCAGCAAAGATGCGGGTGCGCGTGCAGCTGTTACTGGCGGCGCCCAAATGAACGGTTTCATCGATCTGCTGCGGGAGCTATTATGCGAAAATGGGCTTCCTAAGGCCCAAGTGTTTGCGAGACATCGGTTGAGCTTCCTGGTTGGTACCGGCCGGAGAAAAAGTGGGATCTGTTAGTCGTTGCCGACGGCAAACTGATTGCAGGAATCGAATTCAAATCTCAGGTTGGGTCTTTCGGCAATAATTACAACAATCGCACTGAGGAGGCGATCGGTAGCGCAGCAGACATCTGGTCCGCATATCGCGAGGGTGCGTTCAAGCCATCTTCTCGTCCTTGGCTCGGATACTTGATGCTTCTTGAGGAGGCCTCGGGGTCACTGAGTCCGGTGCGAGCGCGCGAGCCTCACTTCAAGGTGTTCCCGGAATTCAAAGATGCTTCTTATGCAAAGCGATATGAAATTCTCCTTATGAAACTCGTGCGCGAGCGACTATACGACGCAGCCTGTTTCCTAATGTCAAATGCGCAGGATGGCCTAACTGGACTGTGCCGCGAGCCGAACTCCGAGCTGGGATTCCAAAATTTCGTAGGTTCCCTGATCGCCAAGGTCATCGCCTTCGCGAAAATCGACCCTCCGGCTAGACCCTAGTTCCACTTCCCGCCTTCCTTACATCGATCCGCCAGGCTTCCCTTCGCTGACATCGCTTCGCAGCGGCGTTACCCCTGCAGGACGCGATGGCAAGGGCACCGGCCCTGCCGTCGCACGCATCGGCAATGGCTGTGATTGCGTGGGAAGCTGATGCATGGTGACAATAATGGCCTGCGCCGGTTTGCGCCCCGCGCACTGGTATGAGTGCGGCGCGCTGGCATCGAAATAGACCGCGTCGCCGGCCTCCAGCACGCTCTCACGGTCTCCATGGCGCAACGCCAGCTCACCGTCCAGCACATACAGAAATTCGAATCCCCCGTGCATGTGCGGCTTGGGTCCGGCGCCTTTTTCCAGAGGAATGAATTCGGCAAAATATGGATCCATATGCCGGTCCGGCACCATGTAGCCCAGGCTTTCAAAGAAATATGTGGGCGGTTCCACACCCGTCTGCGGCATTCTCACCCTTTCCGAGCGCCGGTGCACGCGAAAAACTGCCGCCGGCTCCGACTCGAAGAAGTAAGCCATGTCCTTGGAAAACACCATCGCAATCCGCGCCAGGTTGCGCAACGTAGGCACCACGCGCCCTGTCTCCAGCTGCGACAGGTAACTGGCTGAGAGCCCGGTATGCTTGCCCAGCTCCACCAAACCCATCGATTTCTTCAGCCGCAGCCGCTTGATCCGTTCTCCAATGTGCTTCTCGGCAATAAACCGCTCCGCTGTTTCCGGATCAACCTGGGTCTTCTGCATCTCTTCGCTTCGTACCATTGCCGGCTCGCCCATTCGCGCCTCCATTTTGCCTATCACATAGGATGCGCTACACCCCCCCCTTTGTCCAAATCAACATTCCTTCTCATATCACCAAACGATGACCCTTGATTTGCATCTTTGCCGGAAGTCTAAGCCGATTCTCGACCCTATTTAGCATAAGACAATACGCCATGCAGCGTTATCCCATATGGCATAATATTCCTTGCAGATTACGCCGTTTAGGATTACGCTGTTTAGCGTATGTCCTCATCGCCGCAAAACCCCTTTGTCTTTGGCGAGATCATTGACGACACCGGCTTCGTCAACCGCACCGCGGAGCTCGACCAGCTTGTCCGCGACCTGGGCGACGGTCAAAAAATCTTTCTGCTCTCTCCACGACGCTTCGGCAAAAGCTCTCTTGTTGCCACGGCCATGCTCCGCCTGAAAAAGCGGCACATTCGCACCGTTAATCTCACCGTAAGCAGTTACTCCAGCTACACGCAGTTTCTCGAGAAATTCGCCGAAAAAGTTCTGCGCGCCGCCGGCCCCTGGGAGCGGGTGAAGGACTGGATCACAAAGTTTGGCCGCGAGGCCAAACCCGAGATTAGTTACAACGTGAACACCGGCGAGGTGAATCTGTCTCTGGGCCGCGGTTCGGCATACGACCCCGGCCCCATTGCGCCCGAGGTCTTTGCGCTTCCTGGAGAACTGGCCAAAAACGCCGGCTTCCGCATGGCCATTTGCCTCGACGAATTCCAGCAGATATCCGCCTTCAATGGCGGCTCGGTCGAAAATGTCCTCCGCAACCAGGTCCAGGAACAGCGGGAGGTTGGCTATGTCTTTGCCGGTTCTCAGCCATCGCTCATGCAGGAAATGCTCTCCTCCAGCCGACCCTTTCACAAAGCCGGTCCGCAAATCTTCCTGGACAAAATTGCGGCGGCAGACTGGAAAGAGTTCATTGGCCGTCAACTTCGCAATCGCGGAAGAGTTCTCGACGACGCGGGCATGGATGCCCTGCTGCAAGCCGCCGATCTCATCCCTTACGACGTGCAGCGTATTGCCCACGAGCTTTGGGACTATGCGGAGCTCAGGGACCAGCGCCAGCTCGACGCTTCCGATGTGAATTCGGTAATCGCCACGCTGGTCGCGAATCAGTCCACCTACTACGAGATCCTCTGGGAGCAGCTCTCCGCCCGCCAGCGTGCGGCGCTGCAGGCAATGGCATACCGAGGGGATTCGGAAATCTACTCCCAGGCCATCCGTGAAGAATTCCGTCTCGGCCCGGCTTCCAGTGTCCAGAAAGCCATCCACTCCCTCGACTCCCGAGACGTCCTCGATCGCTACAAAGGCAGATACTTTTTTCTCGATCCGCTCTTTCCGTACTGGATCAGGAGCAGGACCGGCTAGCAACAGCTTGATCCACTCACGCCATCGAGCGACTGACCCGTCACACCTCGTCAATCGCCCGCGCCGCCGCGTCAATCGCCGCGGCGATCTTGCTCATCTGCTCCGCGGTCAGATTGCCGCGTTCCATGCGCATGCGCAACGCGAACCTGAAGTTCATAATCGCTCGCATAATCTGCGGTGATCGCCCGCGGCCGAAGACCCGCCCCGCTTCCTGCATCCGTCCCAGGATCGCCTTCAGCGCCACCTGGTTCTCCTTCAAATGCGCCTTGCCTTCTTCCGTGGCAGCGTACATTTTTTTGCCTCCCTCGGTAGAAGTCACCGTCGCCAGTCCCTCTTCTTCAAGCAGCGTCAGCGTGGGGTAGATCACCCCCGGGCTGGGCGCATATCCGCCCGATAGCCGCTCTTCAATGGCCTTGATGATCTCGTACCCGTAACTCGGCTTTTCGGCAATCAGGTTGAGGATCACCAGCCGAAGCTGCCCGTTATCGAAGAACCGTTCCCGGCCTCCGCCAAAACCACCAAAGCCTCCCAAGCGCTCTCCGCGCTCGCCCCACCATCCGTGACGATGACGGTGCCGGCACTCCTCCTCACCAAAATTCATCTGTGCTTCCTGAAAATGTCCAAACATCGATCGTTTCCTCCGATCTATAAAGATATATCTTAAGATACATCGTAAATAATCTTGCGTCAAGCCTTCTCCACTCCGCAGCGACAGAGAAACCGCGGACCGGGCGTTGCGCATCGTTTATAGCGGCTTTCGAAAGGTCATTCCCCAGCTTGATCCTTCACTCCTGATCCCTGTCTTTGATCCCTCTTACCAGAAATTTCAAAAAACCTTATGCATCTACCTGCACACCTCCCCATCTAAACCCGCAGGAGAGCCCTTCCCCATGCCCCCAGTTACTGGCCGTGCCATGCAGGTCCCCGCCGCCGGCGGAGCGTTTCAACTCGTCCAAAAAGAATTCGCCGAGCCCGCCTCCGGCCAGGTCCGCATCCGCGTCCAGGCCTGCGGCGTCTGCCACAGTGATTCCCTCACCAAGCTCGGCCAATGGCCCGGCATCCAGTTTCCCCGCACCCCCGGCCACGAAATCGCCGGCCTGGTCGACGCCGTTGCCCCCGACGTCCCGCTCTTCAAGCCCGGCCAGCGCGTCGGACTCGGCTGGCACGGCGGCCACTGCAATTACTGCATCCCCTGCCGTCGCGGCGATTTCATCCTCTGCCAAAACCAGCCCATCTCCGGCATCCATTACGATGGCGGCTACGCCGACTACGTCCTCGCCCCCGCCAACGCCCTCGCCTTCATCCCCGACGGTCTCGCCGACGCCGACGCCGCGCCCCTCCTCTGCGCCGGCATCACCACCTTCAACGCCCTCCGCAACAGCGGCGCCCGCACCGGTGACACCGTTGCCATCCTCGGCATCGGCGGCCTAGGCCATCTCGCCGTCCAGTACGCCGCCAAAGCCGGCTACCGCACCGTCGCCGTCGCCCGCGGCCAGGACAAAGCCCCCCTCGCCCAGCAGCTCGGCGCCCACATCTACATCGACTCCACCACCCAGGACCCCGCCAAAGAGCTCCAGAAAATCGGGGGCGCCAACATCATCCTCTCCACCGTCACCAGCGCCAAAGCCCTCGACTGGGTCATCGACGGCCTCGCTCCCGCCGGCAAGTTCATCCTCGTCGGAGCCCCCGACGCAGCCGTCACCATCAACCCCTTCCCGCTGCTCCTCGGCCGCCGCACCGTCGCCGGCTGGCCCTCCGGCACCGGCATGGACTCCGAGGACACCCTCAACTTCAGCGCCCTCGCCGGCGTCAAACCCATGATCGAAACCTACCCTCTCGAACAGGCCGAAGAAGCCTACAACCGCATGATGAGCGGCAATGCGCGCTTCCGCGTGGTTCTGACCACCGGCAAATAACAAGGAAGTGCCGGCCCCCGCCCGGGCCAGCACTTCCGTTCCATATCTCCTATTCCCCTCTCAGCTATAATCGTTTACATGTACCACCCTGCCGGACATCTCTCCGCACCCGCTGTCCGCGCCGCGGTCGCGGCGGCTCCCGCCGCCTAGACACCCGCCTCACCTCATCCCAAATTCAAATCAGTGAGCACCGGACACAACCACATCTGGTGGAAAACCGAAAGCTCGATCTGACCGATGATCCCGATCCCTGATCCCTGTAAACTGGAGTCATCATGGAAGAGTTCAGCCGTATTCAGCGCCTCCCGCCCTATGTCTTCAACATCACCGGCGAGATGAAAGTCGCCGCGCGCCGCCGCGGAGAAGACATCATCGACTTCGGCATGGGCAATCCCGACGGCGCTACCCCCAAACACATCGTCGACAAGCTCGTCGAGGCCGCTCTCAAGCCGCCCACGCACCGCTACTCCGTCTCCCGCGGCCTCCCGCGCCTGCGCAAATCCATCTGCATGTGGTACAAGTCGCGCTACGACGTCGACCTCGATCCCGAGTCCGAAGCCATCGTCACCATCGGCTCCAAAGAAGGCATCGCCCACCTCTGCCTCGCCATTCTCGACTCGCGCGACACCGTGCTGGTCCCCAATCCCAGCTACCCCATCCACATATATGGACCGGTGATCGCCGGCGCCCACATCGTCAGCGTCCCCGTCCACAATCAGGACCAGTTCCTGGCCGAACTCGAAGGCCTCATTCCGCGCATGACCCCGCGTCCCAAAGCGCTGATCGTCAACTTCCCCTCGAACCCCACCACCGAGTGTGTGGAGCTGCCCTTCCTCGCCCGTCTCGTCGAGCTGGCCCGCGAATACGGCTTCCA